>DATCJU010000089.1:0-34657 GCA_036562635.1 Pseudonocardiaceae bacterium | reverse complement strand
CAGGATCGGGCTGATCACCGGGCGGGGTGCCCGGATCAGCTCCACGCCCTCCGGCAGCCCGCTCACCTCCACTTCGCCGCCCCGGACCCGGATGTCCACCCGGGTCCCGGCCAGGGGCAGCCCCAGCAGGGAGAGGTCGGCCAGCCGGGGCGGCAGCGCCGGGTTGAGCCACACCCGTCCGTTCGGGATGTCCGGGGTGAAACCCAGCAGCACCCGCAGCAGCTGGATCGGGGTGGCCGCGGCCCACGCCTGCGGCGAGCAGGAGGTGGGGTAGGGCACCGGTGCGGGGTACTCGTCCCGGTCGAAGCCGCAGAACAGTTCGGGCAGCCGACCGTCGAACGCCGCGGCCGCGTCCAGGATGCCGCAGGCCACCCGCTGGGCCTGTTCGGTGAACCCGTACCGCATCAGCCCGGAGGCGACGAGCGCGTTGTCGTGCGGCCACACCGAGCCGTTGTGGTAGCTCATCGGGTTGTACGCGCCCATGGTGCTGGCCAGGGTGCGCACGCCCCAGCCGGTGAACATCTCCGGGGACAGCAGGCGCTCGGCCACCGCCGTGGCCCTGTCGGGGTCGACGATCCCGCTCCACAGGCAGTGACCGATGTTGGAGGTCAGGGCGTCCACGGGCCGCTTGTTCCGGTCCAGCGCCACCGCGTACCAGCCGCGGTCGGGCAACCAGAACTTCTCGTTGAACTCCTTGCGCAGCCGCCGGGCACGGTGCACGTAGTGCTCCGCGGTGTCCCGGTCGTCCTGCTGCTGGGCCAGGTAGGCCCGGGCCAGGTAGGCCGCGTAGACGTAGCCCTGGACCTCGGCCAGGGCGATGGGCGGCTCGGCGATCCGCCCGTCGGCGAAGTTGATCCCGTCCCAGGAGTCCTTCCAGCCCTGGTTGACCAGGCCGCGGTCCGTGGCCCGCTGGTACTCGACGAACCCGTCGCCGTCCCGGTCGCCGTACCGCTCGATCCACTCCAGCGCCCGGTCGGCGTGCGGGAGCAGGTCGGCCACGTCCTGCTCGGCCAGACCCCACCGGCGCAGCTCACCCAGGAGCACGACGAACAGCGGGGTGGCGTCGGCGGTGCCGTAGTAGACGTTGCTGCCGCCCAGGGCCAGCTCCGCGTCCACCCCGGCACGGACCTCGTGCAGGATCCGCCCGGGCTCCTCCTCGCTGCGTGGATCCACCTGCCGTCCCTGGTGACTGGCCAGGGTGCGCAGTGTGCCGACCGCGAGGGACGGGTCGAGCGGCAGTGCCATGTAGGAGGTGAGCAGCGAGTCCCGCCCGAACAGCGTCATGAACCAGGGCGCCCCGGCCGCCACCGCGGTGGTACCGCACTCGGAGTCGTGGATCCGCAACGACCCCAGGTCGGCGCGGCTGCGGTCCCACGCGTGGACCAGCGAGCGGTCCCGGACCAGCACCCGTGGCGCCCGCTCCACCCACTCGACCAGTCGGGTGGCCGGAGCCGCGTCCTCCACCGGGCGGTCCAGGGGGAACTGCAGGTGCAGCGCCCGTCCGTCGACCCCCGTGGTGGCCAACACGCTCGCCCGCCAGGTACCGCGCGGGGGCACCAGGACCCGGAACACCACCAGACCGGGCAGGACGTGCAGGGTGGTGGGGTCGCCGTCCTCGCCCAGCTCCACCGTCACGCGGCAGGCGCGGGTGCGTTCCCGCCAGGAGTAGGTGTACTCCAGGGCGGTGTCGTGACAGGCCGTCGTGCGCTCGCCACGGCCGCGGACCCGCCCCTCCTTGACCTCGAAGAGGTCCGCGAAATCGCAGTCCACGGTGAGCGTGAGCTCGCACTGGCTGGTCTCGCCGCGCAGGTTGACGACGGAGATGTCCTCCCGCATGCCGTTGCCGACGAACCGGTCCCGGCGCACCAACAGCGCCCGCTCACCACCGCTCGCGGTCGGCTTGACCCGGCACAGGAACGAGGCCCGGTACGGCGCGTTCGTCAACATGGTCAACGGCTGCAGCGGCTCGTCGTCCAGCCGCAGCTGCCAGCGCGAGACCACTCGGGTGTCCTGGACGAACAGGCCCTGTGTGCCTCCCGGCTCGATGTCACCGGTCCGGTCGCACAGGCAGAAGGTCGAGCCCTCGACGAGGGTCACCCCTCCGGGACCCACCACGGACGGCTCACCGGCGAACGTCCAGCCTGTGGTCACCTCGGCATCACCTCCGACTCCGAGAGGTGGTCGACGACCTCGGAACCGCAATTCTTGCGCTACCCGCTCCGCTCCTCTCACCCGCTCCCGCGTCCTGGGGCGAGATGTCACCCGGGCAGAATGACTTCATGGTCAGCGCGAACAGCGGCAGCATCGGGGTGGTCAGCCCCAGCCGTGAGGAGTTCCGTGCGTTGGCGCGGGACCGTCGGGTGATTCCGGTGGTCCGCCGGTTGCTCGCCGACGGGGAGACCCCGGTGGGGGTGTACCGGAAGCTGGCTGCGGACCGTCCCGGCACGTTCCTGTTCGAGTCGGCGGAGAACGGCCGCTCCTGGTCGCGTTGGTCGTTCGTCGGGGTGCACAGTCCCGCCGTCCTGACCGTGGTGGGCGGCGAGGCGACCTGGGCTGGGACCCCGCCGGTGGGCCTGCCGCTGTCCGGGGACCCGCTGGCCGTGCTGCGGGAGACGGTCGTCGCGCTGCGCACCGAGCCGCTGCCCGGCCTGCCTCCGCTCACCGGCGGCATGGTCGGCTACATCGGCTACGACGCGGTGCGCCGTCTGGAGCGACTGCCCGTCCTGACCGAGGACGACCTGCACATTCCCGAGCTGGTCATGCTGCTGGCTACCGACCTGGCGGCGCTGGACCACCACGAGGGCACGATCACCCTGATCGCCAACGCGGTGAACTGGGACAACTCCCCGGAGCGGGTGGACGCCGCCTACGACGCCGCGCTGGCGCGGCTGGACGCGATGACCGAGGCGCTGGCCACGCCGGCCCCGCCCACCGCGGTGACCTTCACCCGGGCCGAACCGCGCTACACGCGGCGGCGCACCTCCGCCGACTACCGGGCGGCCGTGGAACGGGCCAAGGAGGAGATCCGGGCCGGCGAGGCGTTCCAGATCGTGGTCTCGCAGCGCTTCGACGTCGAGACCACCGCCGATCCGCTGGACGTCTACCGGGTGCTGCGCACCACCAATCCCAGCCCGTACATGTACCTGCTGCGGCTCGACGGTTTCAGCATCGTCGGCTCCAGCCCGGAGGCGCTGGTGACGGTGCGGGACGGCAAGGTCACCACCCATCCCATCGCGGGCACCCGTCGGCGTTCGCCGGACCCGGACGAGGACGCCCTGCTGGAGAAGGAGCTGCTGCACGACGAGAAGGAGCGGGCCGAGCACCTGATGCTGGTCGACCTGGCCCGCAACGACCTGGGCCGGGTCTGCCGGCCCGGCTCGGTGCACGTGGTCGACTTCTTCCGGGTGGAGCGCTACAGCCACGTGATGCACATCGTCTCCACGGTCACCGGTCAGCTGGCCGAGGGACGTACCGCCTTCGACGCGATCACCGCCTGCTTCCCGGCCGGAACCCTCTCCGGCGCACCCAAGCCGCGGGCCATGCAGCTGATCGAGGAGCTGGAGCCCACGCGTCGCGGCCTGTACGGCGGGGTGGTCGGCTACCTGGACTTCGCCGGGGACGCGGACACCGCCATCGCCATCCGCACCGCACTGATCCGGGACGGAGTGGCGCACGTGCAGGCCGGTGCCGGGGTGGTCGCCGACTCCGATCCGGCCGCCGAGGACGAGGAGTGCCTGAACAAGGCGCGGACGGTGCTCGCCGCGGTGGCCACCGCGGAGACCTTCCGCCTGGCCGCACCGGACGCGGCCGCGTCCGCGGCACCCTCCCGGCTCTGAACCGGACCGGTTCGGCGGTACCCGCCGGGGACGGCGCCGGACCGCTCCCGGGCGGGACCGCTCACGAGGGCACGATCGTCTCGGTGGTGACGGCCGGAGAGTGAGGGGGATGGACGGCCGGACAGTGGCGGACCGGACGGACGTCGGACGGCCGCTCCTGGTCACGGTGCTGGTACTGCTCGTGGTGGCCTGGGGCTGCCTGCGCGGGGCGTTCGCCCTGTACGGCGCGGGCTTGAGGGGCCACGCGGAGGGCGACGTCCTCGGTGCCCTGGTGCTGCCCCCGTGGGCCGAGCTGGGCTGGATGGTGGTTCTGCTCGGCGGGCTGGCGGCGGTGGTGTTCACCTCCGGGTGGGGGCGGCGGCTGGTCGGGTTGCTCCTGGTCGCGGGCCTCGCGGTGATACCGCTGTACACCTCCGTGGTCGACGCCTCGATCGAGGCCGTCGCCTGGGACACGGACCAGGCGGGTGATCCCGGGTACTGGGACCGGATGTACGCGTTCCACCACACGGCCGAGACCCTGGGGGCACTGGGGTCGGTTCTGTTGCTCACCGCGGTTCTGCTCCTGGTCGTGTTGGGACAGCACACGACGTCGTTCGTCCCTCGTGCGGTGGATACCCCGCCACGGCCCCGGGGAGTGCCTCCGGAACGGGCGGCGCTGCGGTTCGTGTGGGCTGCCCTGTTCGTGGCGAGTGCCGCGGGATGGCTCCTCGTCCCGATCCAGATGACGTTGGGATGGGACGGTGGCGTGACGCACGTGTGGCTGGTGGTGGTCGGCCTGGTGGTGCCCTGGGTGGTCCGGTACACGCGCGGACCGTTCCGTCGGCTGCTCGGCGCGCTGCTCGTGCTCGGTGTCGTGCTGTCGCCGCTGCTGTTGCTGTTCGTGGGGAGCCAGGCCTCGCTCGGTTGGATGTCGGAGAAGCCGGACTGGTACTGGACAGCCCTGCAGCTCCGGCCCTGGTTCTTCAGTGTCATGGTCATGGGGCTGCTGGCCGCGGGAGTGGTACTGCTGGCGGTCGGGCACCGGTTGCCGTCCCGGCTGCGGGACACCGGCCGGGGCTGACCCGGCGCCGAGGGTGGCCGCGGTCACCTGGTGCGGGGGCCGCGCCGGCCACCGGGAGCGGGCGGTCACACTGGGACGAGGCTGTCGCGGGAGCGGCGCCCATCCGGTGAACGGCCGGGCCGGACGCCCGGGTCCGAGGGAGTTGGTGCTCGATGGTCGATCGCGAGGCCGGCGACCGGCGCGTGCTGTGGCTCACCGTCGTGTTGCTGCTGGCCGCGGCGGCACTGCTGTGGGGCTCGTCCCGCATGACCTGGTGGGCCACCGTGGACGAACTGCCCGGTGGGGGCGGGGTGGTACGCCGCCAGACCGGTGGCGAACGGGTGCCGGCGCTGCTGGGGTTGGCCGTACTGGCCGTGGCCGCGGTCGCGGCGGTCGCCGCCACGGGCGGCTGGTGGCGCCGCGTCCTGGGGGTGCTGGTGCTCCTGGCCGGGGTCGGGGCGGTGTGGCCGGCGGTGACGTCCCCGGTCCCCACCGCATCCGGTGCGGCTGTGGCCGAGCTGGAGCAGGCCGCGGCCCAGGTGCCCTGGGCCAGGGCGGTGGCCGGGCTGGGCGGGGCGCTGCTGCTGGCGGCCGGAGTGGCGCTGCTGGTACGCGGGCAGCGCATGCCGCGCATGGGCGCGAAGTACCAGCCTCCGGGAGGCACCGGGCGGTCCACGACCGACCCGGGACGGCGGATGTGGGACGCCCTGGACGCCGGGGAGGACCCCACCCTGGACGGTGACGACCCGGGTGGGCGAACCTGACCCCTCGACGGAGTGAGTCGGGGAATCGGTCGCGGTCCCGTGACGGTTGCAGCACGACGTCCGTCGCGGTGCGGGAAAACCGGCCGCCGACGGAGGTTCCGGGGCAGTGCCGGCAGCACCGAGTGGATCATGACAGGTGGCGTGGGGTGGCGGAGGGACCTTCATACGCAGGGCCGATTCGTTCACCCCGGTACCGGGAGCAGGGGTGAGCCAGGGTTAACATCCTGGGGACCCGGCGCGGCGGGAAGGGGAGTGGCGTGAGCGTCCTGGAGGCGATCCTCGACGGTGTCCGCGCTGACCTCGCGGCCCGCGAGGCGGCTGTGCCACTGGATGTGATCAAGGAGCGTGCCGCTCGTGCGGAGCCGGCGAAGGATGCGCTGGCCGCGCTGCGCGCTCCCGGTATCGGGGTCATCGCGGAGGTGAAGCGGGCCAGCCCGTCGAAGGGCAGACTGGCGGAGATCGCGGACCCGGCCGCCCTGGCCCGGGACTACGAGGCCGCCGGGGCCCGCATGATCAGCGTGCTCACCGAGCAGCGTCGGTTCGGGGGCTCCCTGGCCGACCTGGACGCGGTGCGGGCGGCGGTGAACGTGCCGGTCCTGCGCAAGGACTTCATCGTCAGCCCCTACCAGGTGCACGAGGCCCGCGCGCACGGCGCCGACGTGGTGCTGCTGATCGTCGCGGCCCTGGAGCAGAACGCCCTGGTCAGCCTGCTGGACCGGGTGGAGTCGTTGGGGATGACCGCCCTGGTCGAGGTCCACACCGAGGAGGAGGCGGACCGGGCGTTGCAGGCCGGTGCCCGGGTGATCGGGATCAACGCCAGGAACCTGCATACCCTGGAGGTGGACCGGGACGTCTTCGGGCGCATCGCACCGGGCCTGCCCAGCGACGTGGTCAAGGTGGCCGAGTCCGGGGTGCGGGGGCCGAGCGACCTGATGGCCTACGCCGGGGCCGGTGCGGACGCGGTCCTGGTGGGTGAGGGTCTGGTGACCAGCGACGATCCGCGTACCGCGCTGACCCAGCTGGTGACCGCCGGCTCGCACCCGGCGTGCCCGAGGCCCAGCCGTTGACCGTGCCGACGACCGGTTCCCCCGTCGTCACGAACACCAGGAGAACCGCATGACCATCGCTTCTCGTGCCGGAGGTTTCCCGCCGACACCGCATGATCCGGACGAGCGGGGCCACTTCGGCCCCTACGGTGGGCGGTTCGTGCCCGAGGCCCTGGTGGCGGCGTTGGACGAGCTGGCCGCGGAGTACGACAAGGCCCGGCAGGACCCGGCCTTCGTCGCTGAGTTGAACCGACTGCAGCGCGACTACACCGGACGGCCGTCCCCGCTGACCGAGGCACCTCGGTTCGCCGAGCACGCGGGTGGGGCGCGCATCCTGCTCAAGCGGGAGGACCTCAACCACACCGGCTCGCACAAGATCAACAACGTGTTGGGTCAGGCGCTGCTCACCAAGCGGATGGGCAAGCGCCGGGTGATCGCCGAGACCGGGGCCGGTCAGCACGGCGTGGCCACCGCCACCGCCTGCGCGCTGCTCGGTCTGGAGTGCGTGATCTACATGGGCGAGGTCGACACCCGGCGTCAGGCGCTCAACGTGGCCCGGATGCGGCTGCTCGGTGCCGAGGTCGTTCCGGTGAGGACCGGGTCGCGCACCCTCAAGGACGCCATCAACGAGGCGCTGCGGGACTGGGTGACCAACGTGGCCGACACCCACTACCTGCTGGGCACGGTGGCCGGTCCGCACCCGTTCCCGGTGATGGTGCGTGACTTCCACCGGGTGATCGGCGTGGAGGCCCGGGAGCAGGTGCTGGAGCGGACCGGACGCCTGCCTGACGCGGTGGCGGCCTGCGTCGGCGGTGGGTCCAACGCCATCGGCATCTTCCACGGGTTCATCGACGACCCGCAGGTGCGGTTGTACGGGTTCGAGGCCGGGGGCGAAGGCCTGGACAAGCGGCACGGGGCCACCCTCACCACCGGCAGCCCCGGCATGCTGCACGGCGCGCTGTCCTACCTGATGCAGGACGAGGACGGCCAGACCATCGAGGCCCACTCCATCTCCGCCGGCCTGGACTACCCGGGTGTGGGGCCGGAGCACGCCTGGCTGAAGGACACCGGGCGTGCCGAGTACCGCCCCATCACCGATGCGGAGGCGATGGAGGCGCTGTGGTTGCTCTCCCGTACCGAGGGCATCATCCCGGCCATCGAGTCGGCCCACGCCCTGGCCGGGGCGTTGCAGCTCGGCCGTGAGCTCGGTGAGGACGCGATCATCCTGGTCAACGTCTCGGGCCGCGGGGACAAGGACATGGACACGGCGGCCAGGTGGTTCCGCCTGATGGGTGAGGAGGAAGCCTGATGACCGCCGAGGCGGTGACCGGGCGCACCGGTCTGGCTTCGTTGTTCGCGACCTGCCGGGCCGAGAACCGGGCGGCGCTGGTCGGCTACCTGCCGGCTGGCTACCCCACCGTCGAGGACTCCCGCACGTTGTTCTCGGCCATGCTGGACGCCGGCTGCGACCTGGTCGAGGTGGGCGTGCCCTACTCCGACCCGGTGATGGACGGCCCGACCATCCAGGCGGCGGCCGAGGAGGCGCTGCGTGCCGGGTTCCGGCTGCGCGACCTGTTCCGGGTGGTGGAGTCCGTCGCCTCCGCGGGGGGCCGCGCGGTGGTGATGACCTACTGGAACCCGGTGCACCGCTACGGCGTCTCCGCCTTCGCCCGAGACCTGGCCTCGGCCGGCGGGCTCGGACTGATCACTCCGGACCTGATCCCGGACGAGGCCGACGAGTGGCTCGCCGCCAGCGACGAGTACGGCCTGGACCGGATCTTCCTGATCGCCCCGTCCTCCACCGAGGAACGCATCGCACGCACCGCGCAGGCCAGCCGCGGGTTCCTGTACGCCGCGTCCACCATGGGGGTCACCGGTGCCCGGGACGCGGTGAGCGACGCCGCCCCCGAGCTGGTCCGTCGGGCCCGGTCGCACACCGACCTGCCGATCGGCGTCGGCCTGGGGGTGCGTTCCGGCGACCAGGCGGCGCACGTGGCGTCTTTCGCGGACGCGGTGATCGTCGGCTCGGCGTTCGTCACCGCCTCCCGTGAGGGGGAGCACCGGCTGCGGGCCCTGGCCGGCGAGCTGGCCGAGGGCGTGCGTCGCCGTGCCACCGAGGTCGGCTGACCGGGAGGACCGGAGCCCGAAACTCGAGTCCGGGTCGTGTCGTGCTCGACCCGGACTCGGAACGTGGCCGGTCCACGCGGGACGCCCTCCATCGGATCTCGACCGGGTGATCACTGTCTGTCACACTTCTCTCGCCTTCCGCCACGGTGCGTCAGAGAGGAGTGCTTCGTGGACCGTCCCCGATTAATCCGCTCCCGCTCCGCCAGGGTGCTGACGGCGGCGGTGGCTGCGGCCACCCTGCTGCTCGCCCCCGGCACCGGTACCGCCGGCACCTCGGACGTTCCCCGGAACGACCCGCACGCCGACCCGGTGCCCACCGTCACCACCGAACTGCTCCAGCGGGCCCGTGGGGCCGCGGACATGCACACGGCCGGTGCGCAGGACACCCGGATCACTGTCACCCGCAGCGCCCCCGGTTGGGCGTTCGGCACCGCGGTGGTCGTCACCTCCCAGGAGACCGACCACCACCCCTACGGTCGGTTGTTCCTGGCCGAGCGGCGGGGCGACGACTGGCACGTCGCCTTCGACGGCGAGGCCGCCTTCGCCGAGCTGTCCACCCGGGCGCCCGTGGTGACCTCCGCGGAGGAGCGGCGGCTGTTTGCCCAGCAGGGCCAGGCCACCGCGCTGGCGGGCGGTGACTACCGCACCGGGATGCAGCTGCCGTTCGCGGTGGGCGCGAGTTGGTACATGTACGGCGGGCCGCACGGCTGGGCAGGCAGCGACACCCCGTACAGCTCCCTGGACCTGGCTGGCGGCGACCAGGTGGTGCGCGCCGCCCGGGCCGGCACCGCGTACACCATGTGCCAGGGCTGGATCCGGGTCATCCACGACCGCGGCTACGCCACCGACTACTACCACCTGTGGAACAACATCAGTGCCAACGGTCTGTCGGTGTCCGCAGGCACCCGGCTCGGTGACACCGGTACCGACGTGACCTGCGGTGGGTCGGCCACGGGCCGGCACGTGCACTTCGCGCTGCGACAGAACGACGTCTACGTGGGCATCGCCGGGCACAACGTCGGCAAGTGGGTGTTCCAGAACGGCGGCGCCCCCTACCAGGGCTCGGCCCTGCACGGCAGCACCCTGGTGTACGCGGGTGGCCAGCTGTACAACTACGGCGCCCTCGGCCTCAACCAGGGCATCGTCGACACCAACGGCGGCGGCTACGTGAACAAGCGGTCCGGTCCGGGCACCGGCTACGCGATCGTCGGCTCGGTCGCCGACGGGGAGACGGTGACGGTGGCCTGCTCGGCCAACGGCACCTCCCACACCGGCCGGTGGGGCACCACCTCCCTGTGGAACCGGCTCAGCGACGGCACCTGGGTGAGCGACGCGTACCTGTGGACCGGGATGAACGGCCCGGTCAACGGCTGGTGCTGACCGCGCCGTCCACCCGGACGACCCCGATCACCACCGGAGGGTCGGCACGGGCGTGCCGGCCCTCCGGCGTCCCCGGTGGGGCAGGGCTCGACGTTCCCGATACGGTGTGGCCGTGACCGTGACGGCGCTCCTTGCCACCATCCCCAGTCCCGACCGCGGGGTCTGGCACCTCGGCCCGGTCCCGATCCGGGCGTACGCGCTCTGCATCATCGTCGGCATCATCGTGGCCATCGTCTGGGGCGAGCGCCGGTTCGTCGCCCGTGGTGGCGAATCCGGCGTCGTCACCGACATCGCCGTGTTCGCGGTGCCCTTCGGCATCGTCGGCGGCCGGCTCTACCACGTGGCCACCGACTGGCACAAGTACTTCGGTGAGGGCCGCAACCCGGTGGACGCCCTGAAGATCTGGCAGGGCGGGCTGGGCATCTGGGGAGCGATCGCCCTCGGCGCGATCGGTGCCTGGATCGGGTGCCGTCGGCACGGGGTGCCGCTGGCCGTGCTGGCCGACGCGGTCGCCCCCGGCATCGTCGTCGCCCAGGCCATCGGCCGGCTGGGCAACTACTTCAACCAAGAGCTGTACGGCGGGCCCACCACGCTGCCCTGGGGTCTGGAGATCTACCAGCGCGTCGACCCGGCCACCGGGCTGGACGACCCGTTGGGCGGGGTGGCGCTGGACCACACCCCGGTCGAGATCGTGCACCCCACGTTCCTGTACGAGCTGCTGTGGAACCTCGGAGTGGCGGTGCTGCTGGTGTGGGCCGACCGGCGGTTCCGCATGGGTCACGGTCGGGTGTTCGCGCTCTACGTCGCCGGGTACACCGCGGGACGGTTCTGGATCGAGATGATGCGCACCGACGAGGCCACCCACGTCCTCGGTGTGCGGATCAACGTCTTCACCTCGGCGCTGGTCTTCCTGGGCGCGGTGGTCTACCTGCTGCTGGTGCGTGGCTCGCGCGAGGATCCCGCCGTGCTGCGTGCCGCCCGGGGGGAGCGGGCCGGGAACGGTGCGACCGAGGACCGGGGGGACGACGGCCACGGCCGGAAGGGCGGAGCCACCGCGGTGACCCGGACCGGGAAGGACGCATCCGCCGGCGCCGGGAAGAACTCCGGCGGGCAGGCCGCGGACTCCGAACTCCCGTAGCGGGGTTCGTCGCGGGCGGGCTGTCGCCCCGGAGACCGGGGTGGCACCTCGTGTCCCCGCGTCCCGCCCCCGCTGCCTCCCGGTCCTGCCGGGTGCGTACGTCCCGGTGGCCTGTTGCGTCACCGGCCCTGCACGTTCCGGTACGACCTACCATCGGCATCCATGCGCATCCTCGTCGTCGAGGACGACGACCGGGTGGCGCGTGGTCTGCTGATCGCGCTGCGGAACGCCGGGTACGACGTCCACCGCGCGCCAACCGCCGCGGCGGCGCTGCAGGCACCACCGGCCGATGTGGTGCTGCTCGATCTGGGGCTGCCCGACGCCGACGGGCTGGACCTGCTGCGTCGGCTGCGTCAGCGCGAGGAGACCGCGATCATCGCGGTCACCGCCCGCGGCGAGGAACGGGACCGCGTGCTCGGCCTGCGGGGCGGGGCCGACGACTACGTGGTCAAGCCGTTCGGCATCGCCGAGCTGCTGGCCCGTATCGAGGCGGTGCTGCGCCGCACCCGGGCCGCCCGCGCCCAGTCGCCCACCGCACGGGTGCTGCGGGTCGGGGCGCTCCAGGTGGACACCGGCGCGCGCACCGCGGCGGTGGACGGCACCCCGGTCGCCCTGACCCGCAAGGAGTTCGACCTGCTCGCCCTGCTCGCCGCCCACGCGGGCAGCGTGGTGCGCCGGGAACACATCCTCGACCAGGTGTGGGAGTCCAGCTGGGAGGCGCCCTCGCGCACGTTGGACACGCACATCGCGGCGCTGCGCAGCAAACTCGGCCCGCGGGTGCGGATCGAGACGGTGCGCAGGGTGGGCTACCGGTTGCACCGGGACTCCCCGAACGCGCAGGCCACCGGGCTGGGAGCGACGATGGCCCGGGACGGGACCTGATGCTGCGGCGCCTGCTGCTGGTCCTGGTTCCCCTGCTGGTGCTGCTCGCCGCCGCGCTCGGGGTGCCGTTGGGTGTCGCGGTGGCCCAGCGGGAGACCCAGGAGGTGTACCTGGACCGGCTGACGGACGCCGGACGGTTCGCCTCCCTGGCGGAGAACGCGCTGGCCTCCGGCCGGGTCTCGGCACTGCACGACGAGCTGAGGCGCTACGACGAGCTGTACGGGATATCGGCTGCGCTGGTCGCTCCCGGTGGGCGGGTGCTGCTGGCCTCGCGCCCCGAGCCCGATCTGTCGGAGGACGCGGTCGCCGAGGGACTGGCCGACGCCTTCGCCGGGTACCGCCCGGCGGCGCCGGGGGTGGTGTGGCCGTGGGACTCCCGCCCGCTGGTGGTGGTCGAACCGGTCGGGCGGGACAGCGAGGTGGTCGCCGCCGTGGTCACGGTCTCGCCCACGGCCTCGCTGCGTGCCGAGGTGCTGCGCCAGTGGGGGCTGTTGGGTGTGATCGGGCTGTTGCCGCTGGTCGCACTGGTCGCTGCGGCCTGGCCGGTGTCCCGTTGGGTGCTGCGTCCGGTGCGCCGGCTCGACGAGGCCACCGCCGCGGTGGCCAGCGGCCGGCTGGACATCCGGGCCGACCTGGACGGCCCGCCCGAGCTGCGCCGCCTGGCCCACTCGTTCAACACCATGGTCGACGTGGTCGGCCGGGCACTCCGCCGCCAGAGGGCCTTCGTCTCCGACGCCTCCCACCAGCTCCGCAACCCGCTGGCCAGCCTGCGTCTGGCCGTGGAGAACCTGGCACCGCACCTGCAGGGGGAGGAGGCACGGGCGGCCCACCAGCTCGCCGTGGAGGAGGCCGCCGAGATGGGACGGGTACTGGACGCGCTGTTGGCCGCGACCCGCCTGGAGAGCGCGGCGGCATCCACCCCGGTGGACGTGGACGAGCTGGTCGCCGGTCGGGTACCGGCGTGGCGGGCCAGCGCCGAGCGGGCCGGACTGCGGTTGCACATCGAGATACCCCCGGGGCTGCGGGTGCTGGAGCCGCCCGGCGGGCTGGGCAGTGTGCTGGACGAGCTGGTGAGCAACGCGGTCCGGCTCTCCGGGGGCAGTCGGGTGACCGTGCGTGCCGTGCTCGGTGACGGGGCGGTGGAACTGCACGTGGTGGACGACGGTGACGGGTTGTCCGAGGAGGAACGCACCGCCGCCCTGGAGCGGTTCTGGCGGTCGCCCCGGCACCAGAACGTGCCGGGCACGGGGCTCGGGCTGGCCATCTGTGCCGAGCTGGTCAGCACGGCCGGGGGGCGGCTGTGGCTGGAACCGGCACCGCCGCGTGGCCTGGCCGCCGTGGTCCGGCTGCCGAAGGCACCCGATCCACCCGTATCGGAGCCGGTGGGCCGGGGCGGAGCGGAGGGGGACCGGTAGCGCCGCGGGCGCCGGCCCGTGTCACGGTCGTCAGTGTTTGGCGCTGCGGAACCAGGCCACGGCACCCGGGTGCAGTCGTACCGGCCCGGTGGCGATGCCGGTGCGCACGTTGATCCGCCGGGCTTCCGGGTGCCCGGCCGAGATCCGCCGGGACTCGGTGAACACCGTCCGGGTCACCACCTCGACCACGTCCGCCGCCAGGTCGTCCCGGGCCACCAGCAGGTTCGGCACCGCCACCGTCGGGCACGGCGGCACGGCCTGGTAGGTGGTGACCGGGATGGTCGCCGGGATGTACGGGCCGGGGTGGTGGTCGGCGAGCAGCTCGGCCTCGGCGGGCAGGGGCACCAGGCGTACCGGATGCCGGGCCGCGAGAGCGGTGATCGCCGGGGTGGGGATGCCGGTGAGGGTGAAGAACGCGTCCAGCTCACCCGCGGCGAGCGCCGCCGCCGACTCGGCCTGGTGGAGCAGCACCTCCTGGAAACGCACCCGGGTCAGTTGCAGCAGGCGCCGCACGGTGAACTCGGTGCCCGAGCCGCTCGCGCCGATGGACACCCGCCGTCCCACCAGGTCGGCCAGGCTCTGCACCGGCGAGGACTCCAGCACCACCAGGTGCAGGAAGCTGTCGTAGAGCCGCCCCACGGCTGCGACCGCGTCCGCGTAGGCGTCCTCCTCGGTCACGGCGTCCACGGTGGTCAGCCCGAGATGCGCCTGCCCGGTGGTGAGCAGGCGCAGGTTGTCCACCGAGGCACTGCTCTCCCGGGCCAGCACTCGGGTGTCCGGCAGGTGTGCGGCCAGCGCCTCGGCCAGCGCGGCCCCGATCTCCCGGTACACCGCTCCCGGCGGCCCGGTGGCCAGCACCAGTTCCGCGGGGCGGGGTGGTGTCCCCACGCTGCAGCCGAGCAGCGCCGTCGCGGCGAGTGCACCGAACCCGCCCAGCAGCAACGTACGCCGACCCACCGTCACGCGCCGCAGGTTACCCGGCGGTGGCGTCCGTACGGCCCGCGGACGGCCCGGGGATCACGTGCCGGTTGCGGCAACGTCAGACGAATCCCAAATCTTTCGCGCCCGCCTTGTACCCCCGAAAGGGTGTGAGCACCATCACCGACCGGCATCCATGCCGCTCGAACGCAGCGAGGAGGACGAGTGAGCGCTTTCACGGAGGTCGCGGCGGACACCGCGGACACGGCACGGCCGCGTCGGCGTATCTACCAGCACCTCTACTTCTGGGTGCTGGTTGCCATCGCCCTGGGCGTGATCGTGGGTATTGCCTTCCCTCGGCAGGCGGCCGGGATGAAGTGGATGGCCGACCTGTTCGTCAACCTGGTCAAGATGGTGATCGCCCCCACGATCTTCTGCACGATCGTGGTGGGTATCGCCGGGCTCGGCAACCTGGCCAAGGCGGGCGGACTGGCCCTGCGCACCGTCGGTTACTTCACCCTGATGACCACGGTGGCCCTGGCCATCGGCCTGGTCGTGGTGAACGTGCTCAAGCCCGGTGAGGGGCTGAACATCGCCGTCGACGAGAAGGCGGCCGCCGAGACCATCAAGAAGGCCGGCGAGGCCGAGGCCGGTGGCGTCACCGGGTTCATCCTTCACCTGGTCCCGGAGTCCTTCGTCAGTGCCTTCGTCAGTGGCCAGCTGATCCAGGTGCTGGTGGTGGCGATCCTGGTGGCCATCGCCCTCACGCAGATGGGTGAGCGGGGGCGTCGGGCGATCGAGGCGCTGGACACCGTCGCCAAGGTCATGTTCGGCGTGATCAAGGTGGTGATGTACGCCGCCCCGATCGGTGCGTTCGGTGGCATGGCCTTCACCGTCGGCAAGTACGGCAACCAGGTGCTCGGCAGCCTGCTCTACCTGATGAGCGCCTTCTACCTCACCTGCCTGCTGTTCGTGTTCGTGGTGCTCGGACTGGTCTGCTGGGTGAACCGGTTCAGCGTGTTCAAGTTCGTCCGGCTGATCAAGGACGAGCTGCTCATCGTGCTGGGCACCTCCTCCAGTGAGTCGGTGCTGCCGCGCATGCTGGTCAAGCTGGAGGCGGCCGGTGCGCAGAAGTCCGTGGTCGGTCTGACCATCCCCACCGGATACTCGTTCAACCTGGACGGCACCTGCATCTACCTGACCATGGGCGCGATCTTCATCGCCCAGGCCACCGGGGTGGAGCTGAGCGTCTGGCAGCAGATCGCGCTGCTGCTGTTCATGCTGATCTCCAGCAAGGGAGCGGCCGGGGTCACCGGTGCCGGTCTGGTCACGCTGGCCGCGTCCCTGCAGGCGTACGGCGACCTGATCCCCGTGGTGGGCATCGCGTTGATCGTCGGCATCGACCGGTTCATGTCCGAGGCCCGGGCGCTGACCAACCTGGTCGGCAACGGTGTGGCCACCATGGCGGTGGCGCGCTGGCAGGGCGCGCTGGACGAGGAACGGTTCCGGAAGGTCCTGGACAAGCCGTCCCTGATCGACGTCGACGCGCTGCTGGACGCCGACCACAACGGCAAGGCCGCACCGCAGGACGAGGCGCGCGAGCCGAAGCCGGCCACGACCGGCTGACCGGGCCGACCGGGTCGATGCGGGGGCGCGGCCCCTCCCGTCCCCGTACGGACACCGGGGTGTCCCCTCCGGTGTCGTCATCGGCGTGATCGAGGGGAAGGTCCCGGTCCTGTGCCCTGTTCCTTCCACACAGGGCACAGGACCGGGCAGTCGTCTCCGGGGTCGGTCAGCCCCGAACCGGGGTGACCACCAGGCTCCCGTCGGGCGCGGTGAGCACCGCGATCCGGGCCGCGTAGTGCCGGGACACCAGCTCCGCGGTCAGCACCTGCTCCGGGGCGCCGGACGCCACCACCCGCCCGGCGTCCACCAGCACGAGCTGCTCGGCGTACTGGGCGGCCAGGGTCAGGTCGTGCAGGGTGCTCACCACGGTCGTGCCGTCGGCCCGACGCAGCTGGTCCACCAGTTCCAGCAGCGCCTGGGCGTGCCCGATGTCCAGGCCGGTGGTCGGCTCGTCCAGCAACAGCAGCCTGGCCTGCTGGGCCAGTACCCGGGCCAGCACCGCCCGCTGCTGTTCCCCGCCGGACAGGGTGCGCAGCGGCCGGTCGGCCAACCGGCCCAGGTCGAGCCGGTCCAGTGCCCGCTCCACCAGCTCCAGGTCGGTGCGCCCCTCCGTGGCCAGCGGCCCCAGGTGCGGGGTGCGGCCCAGCAGCACGTAGTCGGTGACCGTCAGTCCTTCCGGCAGCACCGGTTTCTGTGGGGCGTAGCCGATCAGCCGGGCCCGTTCCCGGGGGCTCCGCCCGGCCAGCGGCCGGCCGTCCAGCAGGATCTCCCCACGGTGCGGCACCAGCCCGGCCACCGTCTTGAGCAGGGTGGACTTGCCGGCCCCGTTCGGGCCGAGCAGCACCACCCACGAACCGCGCGGCACGGACAGCGAGACCTCGGAGATCACGGTGCGGTCCCGGTAGCCGGCGCTGACGTTCCGCAGGACGAGTGCCATGTCGGTGTCGTTCACGTTCGCTCCCGGCTGGTGCGCAGGACGAGGGCGAAGAAGGGGGCACCGGTGAACGCGGTCACCACCCCGACCGGCAGCTCCGCGGGGGCGAGCACGGTGCGGGCCACCATGTCCGCCGCGGTCAGGAACGCCGCCCCACCCAGCAGCGACAGCGGCAGCACGACCCGGTAGCTGCCTGCCACCAGCAGGCGCACCACGTGCGGCACCACGATCCCCACGAAGCCGATCAGCCCGGACACTGCCACCGCCGCCGCCGTGGCCAGCGAGGCCGCGGTCAGCACCAGCAGCCGCACCAGGCCCGGCCGGACCCCCAGGGCGCCGGCCTCCTCGTCACCCACGCCGAGCACGTCCAGCAGGCGGCCGGCCCCGCACAGCACCACGGCGGCCGCACCCACGTACGGGAGCACCAGCAGTACCTCGTGCCATCCGGTCGTGCCCAGGCCGCCGAGCATCCACACGTAGACCTCACGCAGCGTCTCCGCGTTGAGCTGCATCAGGAACGTCTGCACCGCGGTCAGGAACGACGCCACCGCCACACCGGCCAGGACCAGGGCCGCGGTGCTGCCCCCAGCGGCCCGGCCCAGCGCCCAGCTCAGCCCGACCCCGCTCAGGGCACCGATGAAGGCCGCCAGCGGCAGCGGCCCGAGGATCCAACCACTGCTGCCGGGCAGCATCGTGACCACCAGGGTGGCGCCCAGGCCCGCCCCTGCGGCCGCACCCAGCAGGTAGGGGTCGGCCAGTGGGTTGCGGAACACCCCCTGGAAGGCCGCACCCGAGGCGGCCAGGGCCGCACCGACCAGGCAGGCCAGCACGACCCGGGGCACCCGCAGCTGCCACAGGATCGCCGCCTCCCGCTCCGACAGCGGGGAGGTTCCCGCGGTGAGCTGGGCCACCACCTCGGCGAGCACCCGCTGCCAGCCCAGGTCGATCGCCCCGAGCAGCACCGAGCAGGTGACCACCCCACCGAGCAGGACGAGCGCTCCGACCAGGTGCAGCGCGGACAGCCGTGTCGGGCGGACCCGGGTCGCGCCCGACACGGCCGTACCGGTGGTGGTCACGGTCACGCGTGCTCACCCGCGGCGGTCACCGCCTGGGAGATCGCCCGCACCAGGTCGACCACGCGCGGTCCCCAGCGCGAGGCGATGTCGTCGTCCAGCGCCACCACGTGGCCGTTGCGCACCGCGGCGATCGAGCTCCAGCCCGGCCGGGCGGCGACCGTCTCGGCGTTCTGCTGGCAGCACTTGGAGTCCGCCAGGAAGATCAGGTCCGGGTTGGCGTTGATCACGTGCTCGGCGGACAGCTGCGGGTAGCCGCTGCCGGTGGTGTCGGCGGCGTCGGCGATGTTGGTCAGCCCGAACAGGCCGTACACCTGCCCGATGAAGGTGCTGGAGGTCGCCGAGTACAGGGTGGGGTCGAGCTCGTGGTAGTAGCGCAGCTCCCGGCTCGGCTTCGGGGTGGCGGCCACGATGCGGTCGATCTCGGTGCGCATCCGCTCCACCACCTCCTCGGCCTGCTGCAGGTGGCCGGTGGCCTTGCCGACCGTGAGGATCTGCGCGTAGGTCTCGTCCAGGTTCTTCGCGGCGGGCAGCAGCAGGACCGGCACCTGGACCGCGTTCAGGCTGGCGACCAGGTTGTTGGTGTCGTTGCTGGCCAGGACCAGGTCCGGCTGGTAGCCGACGATGGCCTCGATGTTCGGGGACAGGTTGGACAGGTCGGTGCGCGGCGCGTTCTCCGGGTAGTTGGACTGGTCGTCCACCGCCACGACCTGCTCACCGGCCCCGACCGCGTAGAGGATCTCGGTGCTGGCCGGGTTGAGCGACACGATGCGCTCCGGCCGGCGTTCGATCCGCAGCGAATGCCCGCCGGGGACCGAGACCTCGACCGGGAACGCGGCTGCGGTCCCGGAGGTCTGGGCGGGGGGCTGCGGGTCGGCGGCCTGTTCCCTGTTGGCGCAGGCGGTCAGGCCCAGCAGGGTGAGCAACGCCAGCAGCAGCGCGGCGATCCGTTCACGTCTGATGTGCACGTCGGTGTCCTCGGGTTCGGCGGTGCCGGGTGGGCGCCCGGCCTGACCGCACACGCGTCCGACGCCCGGGACACCTCACCCCTGCACCGGGAGTGGTCGGTGTCAACGCTGGTGGCAGGCGACCTGGCTAGGACTCCCGGGAGAGGGAGGCCATCACAGTTGCGGCACAGCGCCGGAATCTCACCGGACTTCGCTGCCACGAGCGCACTGACCTGACGGTCAGCGGCACAACGTTATCAGCACCGTGCGCAGAACTGGTTGTCTCGTCCTCGCCTCGGCGGGGAACCCTGACAGGGCGACGTCGTGGCCTGTTGTCGCCTGAATCACTGAAATCGTTACCGCGCATGACAAAGATCACCCGAGAGGGGGTGTCGGCGGTTATTCCTCCTGTTAAAGTCGCGAGTACGCCTTGTTAAAGGTGCGTGTAACGCCCGCGCCGTCGCAGAGTCGCGAGCCGCGGGCGCTTTCTTCAGCGGGCCAAAGTCGTCCCGTCTTCCCTCTTCCCCGTGCTCCAGCGCGAGCGTGAGGACGACGAAGGAGGTCTGCGTAGTGATCTTCTCCGCCATCCCCGGACCGACCGGGTTGTACGACCCGAGCGCGGAGCGGGACGCGTGTGGTGTGGCAATGGTTGCCGACATCCGGGGCCGTCGCTCCCACGGGATCGTCGTGGATGCCCTCACCGCGCTGGCCAACCTGGAGCACCGCGGTGCGGCGGGCGCCGAGCCGACCAGCGGTGACGGTGCGGGCATCCTGGTGCAGCTCCCGGACGAGCTGCTGCGCGGTGAGGCCGCTGCGCTGGGTATCGCACTGCCCGAGCCGACCGAGGACGGCAGGCATCGCTACGCCGCGGGCATCGCCTTCCTGCCCGTCGACGAGGCCGAGCGCGCCGCGGCCCGACAGCTCGTCGAGCGGATCGCCGCCGAGGAGTCGCTGCGCGTGCTGGGCTGGCGCGAGGTCCCGGTCGACCCCGACCGGGCCGGGGTCGGACCCACCGCCCGGTCCTGCATGCCGCACTTCGCCATGCTGTTCGTCGCCGGGCAGCCCGGCGAGAACGGGGAGGAACCCGCCGGTATCGACCTGGACCGGCTGGCGTTCTGCCTGCGCAAGCGGGCCGAGCGGGAGAGCGTGACCGCCGGGTGCGGGGTCTACTTCCCGTCGCTGTCGTCCCGCACCCTGGTCTACAAGGGCATGCTCACCACCTCGCAGCTGCCCGTCTTCTTCGACGACCTGCGCGACGAGCGGCTGTCCAGCGCCATCGCCCTGGTGCACAGCCGGTTCTCCACCAACACCTTCCCGTCCTGGCCGCTGGCCCACCCGTTCCGGTACGTCGCGCACAACGGCGAGATCAACACCATCCGCGGCAACCGCAACCGCATGCGGGCCCGGGAGGCGTTGCTGGCCAGCAAGCTCATCCCCGGTGACCTCGAGCGGCTGTTCCCCATCTGCGATCCCGAGGGGTCGGACACGGCGTCCTTCGACGAGGTCCTGGAGCTGCTGCACCTGGGGGGACGCAGCCTGCCGCACGCGGTACTGATGATGATCCCCGAGGCGTGGGAGAACCACGCCGAGATGGACCCGAAGCGGCGCGCGTTCTACCAGTTCCACGCCAGCCTGATGGAGCCGTGGGACGGACCGGCCTGTGTCACCTTCACCGACGGCACCCTGGTCGGTGCCGTGCTCGACCGCAACGGGCTGCGCCCCGCCCGCTGGTGGCGGACCGCCGACGACCGGGTGGTGCTGGCGAGCGAGACCGGCGTGCTGGACGTGGACCCGAAGAACGTCGTGGCCAAGGGGCGGCTGCAGCCCGGCCGGATGTTCCTGGTCGACACCGCCGCGGGGCGGATCGTCGACGACGAGGAGATCAAGTCGGAGCTGGCCCGTGAGCTGCCCTACGAGGAGTGGCTGCACGCCGGGCTGATCCGCCTGGCCGACCTGCCCGCCCGTGAGCACGTGGTGCAGAGCCACGAGTCCGTGGTGCGGCGTCAGCTCACCTTCGGCTACACCGAGGAGGAGCTGCGGGTTCTGCTCACCCCCATGGCCACCTCCGGTGTCGAGCCGATCGGGTCGATGGGCTCGGACACCCCGGTCGCGGCGCTGTCCCAACGGCCCCGGCTGCTCTACGACTACTTCAAGCAGAACTTCGCGCAGGTGACCAACCCACCGTTGGACGCCATCCGCGAGGAGATCGTCACCTCGGTGTCCCGCGTCATGGGCCCGGAGCAGAACCTGCTCGAACCCGGCCCGGCCTCCTGCCGGCACATCGAGCTGCCCTACCCGGTGCTCGACAACGACGAGCTGGCCAAGCTCATCCACATCAACGAGGACGGTGACCTGCCGGGGTTCAACTGCACCGTGCTGTCCGGCCTGTTCGAGGTCGACGGTGGCGGGCTGGCCCTGGCCAACGCCATCCAGCGGGTGCGCCGCGAGGCGTCGGAGGCCATCGCGCGGGGGACACGCATCCTGGTGCTCTCGGACCGGGACTCCGACCACCGCATGGCGCCGATCCCGTCGCTGCTGCTGGTGTCCGCGGTGCACCACCACCTGGTGCGCACCAAGGACCGGCTGAAGGTCGCCCTGGTCGTGGAGTCCGGTGACGCCCGCGAGGTGCACCACATCGCCCTGCTGCTCGGCTACGGTGCCGCCGCGGTCAACCCCTACCTGGCCTTCGAGAGCATCGAGGACCTGATCAACCAGGGGCTCGTCACCGGCATCGATCCGCAGCAGGCCATCCACAACTACGTCAAGGCGCTGGTCAAGGGCGTGCTGAAGGTGATGTCCAAGATGGGCATCTCCACCGTCGGCGCCTACACCGCCGCCCAGGTCTTCGAGGCCGTCGGCCTGTCCCAGGACGTGGTGGACGAGTACTTCAGCGGCACCCCCTCCAAGCTGGGCGGGGTCGGCCTGGACGTGCTGGCCGCCGAGGTGGCCGCCCGGCACCGCCGCGCCTACCCGGACAACCCCACCGAGCGGGAGCACCGGCGCCTGGAGATCGGCGGCGAGTACGCCTACCGCCGCGAGGGCGAGCTGCACCTGTTCAACCCGGAGACGGTGTTCCTGCTGCAGCACGCCACCCGCACCCGACAGAACGAGGTGTACCGGCGCTACACCGCCGAGTGCGACCGGCTGGCCCGCAAGGGCGGGACGCTGCGCGGGCTGTTCCGGTTCCGGGAGGGGGTCCGCCCACCGGTGCCGCTGGAGGAGGTCGAACCGGCCAGCTCCATCGTCAAGCGGTTCAACACCGGCGCGATGTCCTACGGCTCGCTGTCCCAGGAGGCACACGAGACGCTGGCCATCGCCATGAACCGCATCGGCGGCCGGTCCAACAGCGGTGAGGGCGGCGAGGACCCCGAGCGGCTCTACGACCCGGAGCGGCGCAGCGCGGTCAAGCAGGTGGCCTCCGGACGGTTCGGCGTGACCAGCGAGTACCTGGTCAACGCCACGGACATCCAGATCAAGATGGCCCAGGGCGCCAAGCCCGGGGAGGGCGGGCAGCTTCCCGGCTACAAGGTGTACCCGTGGATCGCCCGTACCCGGCACTCCACGCCCGGCGTCTCGCTGATCTCACCGCCGCCGCACCACGACATCTACTCCATCGAGGACCTGGCCCAGCTCATCCACGACCTGAAGAACGCCAACCCCACGGCACGGATCCACGTCAAGCTGGTCAGCGAGGTGGGGGTGGGCACGGTCGCGGCCGGGGTGGCCAAGGCGCACGCCGACGTGGTGCTGATCTCCGGGCACGACGGTGGCACCGGCGCGTCCCCGCTGACCTCGCTCAAGCACGCCGGCACGCCGTGGGAGGTCGGCCTGGCCGAGACCCAGCAGACGCTGCTGCTCAACGGGCTGCGCGACCGGATCACCGTGCAGGTGGACGGCGGGATGCGCACCGGCCGTGACGTGGTGATCGCCGCGCTGCTGGGTGCCGAGGAGTACGGGTTCGCCACCGCGCCGCTCATCGTCGCCGGGTGCGTGATGATGCGGGTCTGTCACCTGGACACCTGTCCGGTGGGGGTGGCGACGCAGAACCCGGAGCTGCGCAAGCGGTTCACCGGGCGGCCGGAGTTCGTGGAGAACTTCTTCTACTTCGTCGCCGAGGAGGTCCGCGAGTACCTGGCGGCGTTGGGCTTCCGCTCCCTGGACGAGGCCATCGGGCACGCCGACCTGCTGGACACCGACGAGGCGGTGGAGCACTGGAAGGCACGGGGTCTGGACCTGACTCCGGTGTTCCAGGTGCCCGAGACCAGCTACGGCACGGCCCGCCGGAAGGTCCGCGAGCAGGACCACGGGCTGGAGCACGCGCTGGACCACACCCTGATCCAGCTGGCCGACGCGGCTCTGGAGGACGCACGCCCGGTGCGCCTGGAGCTGCCGGTGCGCAATGTCAACCGCACCGTCGGCACCCTGCTGGGCTACGAGGTCACCCGCCGCTACGGCGGGGCCGGGCTGCCCGACGACACCATCCACGTCACGCTGACCGGCTCGGCCGGCCAGTCGCTGGGTGCGTTCCTGCCGCGGGGCATCACCCTGGACCTGGTGGGTGACGCCAACGACTACGTGGGCAAGGGTCTGTCCGGTGGCCGGATCATCGTGCGTCCGCACCCGGAGGCCCCGTTCGCGGCCGAGGAGCAGGTCATCGCCGGTAACGTCATCGGCTACGGCGCCACCGGTGGGGAGATCTTCCTGCGGGGGCGGGTCGGTGAGCGGTTCTGCGTGCGCAACTCGGGTGCGGTGGCCGTCGCCGAGGGCGTCGGTGACCACGCGTTCGAGTACATGACCGGTGGTCGGGCGGTGGTGCTCGGTCCGACCGGGCGCAACGTCGCGGCCGGTATGTCGGGCGGAATCGCCTACGTGCTCAACCTCTACCCCGGCCGGGTGAACACCGAGATGGTGGACCTGATGCCGCTGGACGGCGAGGACCTGGAGTGGCTGCACGAGGTGGTGCGCCGGCACCACGAGTACACCGGATCGCCGGTGGCGGCCTCGCTGCTGGCCGACTGGGGCCGACGTTCCGCGGCCTTCACCAAGATCATGCCCCGCGACTATCGACGTGTCCTGGAGGCGGTGCGGCGGGCTCGCGCCGAGGGCCGCGACGAGGACGAGGCGATCATGGAGGCGTCCCGTGGCTGACCCGTACGGTTTCCTCAAGCACCCTCGCCGTGAGCTGCCGAAGCGGCCGGTCGACGAGCGGGTGCAGGACTGGCGTGAGGTCTACGCCGACCTCGACCCGGCCGAGCGCGACGAGCAGGTGCGCACCCAGGCCAGTCGGTGTATGGACTGCGGTATCCCGTTCTGTCACTCGGGCAGTGCCGGGTGTCCGCTGGGCAATCTCATCCCCGAGTGGAACGACCTGGTCCGGCGGGGTCACTGGGAGCAGGCCAGCGAGCGGCTGCACGCCACCAACAACTTCCCGGAGTTCACCGGGCGGTTGTGTCCGGCGCCGTGCGAGGCCGCGTGTGTGCTGGCCATCAACCCGCTGTCCGGCGGGTCGGTGACCATCAAGCGGGTCGAGCAGACCATCGCCGACGTGGCCTGGGAGAACGGCATGGTGCGGCCGCGGCCGGCGGCGGTGTCCTCCGGCCGGCGGGTGGCCGTGGTCGGTTCCGGCCCGGCCGGTCTCGCCGCGGCCCAGCAGCTCACCCGGGCTGGTCACGAGGTGACGGTGTTCGAGCGGGAGGACCGGCTGGGCGGTCTGCTCCGCTACGGCATCCCCGAGTTCAAGATGGAGAAGGCGGTCCTGGACCGGCGGCTGACCCAGATGCGGGCCGAGGGCACCCGGTTCGTCACCAAGTGCGAGGTCGGGGTCGACCTCACCGTCGAGGAGCTGCGAGCCGGTTTCGACGCCGTGGTGCTGGCGGTGGGTGCACTGCGGGGGCGGGACGACCGCACCGTCCCGGGCCGGGAGCTGAAGGGCATCCACCTGGCCATGGAGCACCTGGTGCCGGCCAACCGGTACTGCGAGGGCGACGGGCCCAGCCCGATCGACGCGGCCGGGAAGCACGTGGTGATCATCGGTGGTGGTGACACCGGGGCGGACTGCCTGGGCACCGCGCACCGGCAGGGGGCGGCCAGTGTGGTCCAGCTCGACCGGTACCCCGAGCCGCCGAGCACCCGGAACGACGAGATCAGCCCGTGGCCGGTCTGGCCGTGGGTCCTGCGCACCTACCCGGCGCACGAGGAGGGCGGCGAGCGGAGGTTCGCCGTCGCGGTGGAGCGCTTCGTCGGCGACGAGAGCGGGCACGTGCGGGCCATCCACCTGCGGCGGGTGCGGGTGGAGCGGGACGCCGAGGGACGCCGGCAGGTCATCCCGGTCTCGGACGAGGTCGAGGAGCTGCCGTGCGACCTGGCCCTGCTGGCCATCGGGTTCGAGGGGGTGGAGCACATGCCGCTGCTGGACGGCCTGGGCGTCTCCCTCACGCCACGCGGCACCATCGGCTGCGGCCCGGACTGGCAGACCGACGCGCCCGGGGTGTTCGTCTGCGGGGACGCCCATCGCGGTGCCTCGCTGGTGGTCTGGGCGATCGCCGAGGGCCGTTCGGTGGCCCATGCGGTGGACACCTACCTGACCGGGTCTTCCCAGCTGCCTGCTCCGGTGCACCCGACGGCGTTGCCGTTGTCCGTGCGCTGAGCACTCACCTCCGCGAGGGGCCCGCCGCACCGGAGCCGGTGCGGCGGGCCCCTCGTCGGTTTCGGGCTGCCGTTCACGGGGGCAACGGGTGCGGCGTCCTCGTCCGCCCAGTTGCCTTCATCGGCCCGATTATTTCAGTTCTGAGTGAAAAAATTGGTCGATGCCGTGTCGAGACCCGCGGGAGCCGGGTCAGCCGGCCAACAGCCGCAGCACCGGAACACCCACCCGGGGGCGGGGCAGGGAGGCCCCCTCCACCACGACCAGCCCGATCCCCGTGGGCGGATCCGGTGGCCTGGTACCGGGCGGCACCCGGTGGAACAGGAACTCGGGCTCGTGCCGCCACTCCGCCTCCTGGGCGGCCAGTTCCTCCGGTCCCGGCTGTCGGGTCACGGACGGACGGGGCGGCGGGCACACCACCGGCTCCGGTGACGGGACGGGCGGGGGAACACCGAGCACCGGGCGCGGCCCGGGGACCAGCCACCACGTACGTCCCGGGGTGCACAGCCCGGCCAGCACCCCGGCCAGGGGCACCTCCTCGCCCCGCACCTCGGCGTCCCGTCCGGCTCGCAGGGTCCGCACCACCTCGTGCTGGGCCGCGCTCGCCTCACCGCTGCCCAGCAGCACGGCGGCCTCGCCAGGTTCCAGCGGCTCCCGGCCGCCTCGCCGCAGCGGCCAGCGCGGGAACACCGGGCGTGGCCAGAACATCGGCAGGTCGTCAGGTACCTCGGGGAAGAGCGGCCGGTAGTGCTCCGGCTCCTTGCGCACCAGGGCCGACCGGTGGGCCAGGTGCAGTGCGGGATCACCCAGCCAGGGCGGCAGCAGGCCCTGCTCGGCCAGCTCGGCCTGCCCCGGTACCGACCCACCGGTGAACAGCAGCAGCGAGGGCAGGGTGGCATCGGTGTACCCCCGGGCCGTCCACTCCCGGCAGACCGCCGCCCCGTAGCAGACCAGCGCCCGGGTGAACCCGCGCCACATCGCCACCGCCGGATGGTTCTTCCAGCCGTAGCGCGGCCACACCAGGGCCCGCAGGACCTGCAGGGTCTCGGCGCGCTGCTTGCCCAGCCGCCGGGAGTCCAGTGCCGCCGCGGCGGCCGTGAAGTCGGCGTCGGGCAGGAAGGTCTGCACCGGCTCGATGCTGCCAGCAACGTCCCTGTTCGGCGCGACCGAACACCCGACCCCGGACCGTGGTGGGGCTCGTTTGGCCGTCCGGGGAACGGGCATCCGGACTCCGGAACCGTCCCGGTCGCCGGATGCGGAGGTGAGCGATGCGCGCCGTGGTCTGGCGCGGTCCGCGGTGGGTCGCCGTGGCCGACGTCCCCGAGCCGAGGATCGAGGAACCCACCGACGCGATCATCCGCGTGACGGCCAGCGGACTGTGCGGCTCCGACCTGCACCTGTACCTGCACGGGCTGACCCTGGGCGTCAAACCGGGCGACGTGCTCGGTCACGAACCCATGGGGATCGTGGAGGAGGTCGGGCGGGAGGTGGAACACATCCGCCCGGGCGACCGGGTCGTGGTGCCGTTCAACATCTCGTGCGGCCGGTGCTGGATGTGCGAACGGAAGCTGTACGCGCAGTGTGAGACCACCCAGAACCTGGGCGGGCGCAAGGGCGCGTCGCTGTTCGGCTACACCCACCTCTACGGCGGGGTGCCCGGGGCGCAGGCCGAGTACCTGCGGGTGCCGCAGGCCCACTTCGGGCCAATCAAGGTGGACGGTGAGGCGCCGGACGCCGCGCTGCTGTTGCTCTCCGACGTGCTGCCCACCGCGTGGCAGGCGGTGGAGTACGCGCAGGTGCCGCCCGAGGGCACCGTGGCGGTGTTCGGGCTCGGCCCCGTGGGGCAGATGTGCGTGCGCATCGCCCGCCACCGGGGTGCCGGCCGGGTGATCGGTGTCGACCCCGTTCCCGACCGCCGGGAGTTCGCCGCGGCGGCCGGCGCCGAGGTCCTGGACCCGGGAGCGGTGGACGACGTGGTGGACGCGGTACGTGAGCTCACCGGTGGTCGGGGTGCGGACTCGGTCGTCGAGGCGGTGGGCATGGACGCCGACGGATCCGTCGTCGACCGGGCGCTGCAGCTGGTCAAGGTCCGGCCGGACCGGACCCGGGCCCTGCACCAGGCGCTGGGCGCGGTGCGTCGGGGAGGAACGGTCTCGGTGACCGGTGTCTACGCCGGGTGGGTGCCGCTGTTCCCGCTCGGTGACCTGTTCGACCGGAACGTGACCCTGCGTTGGGGACAGGCCCACGTGCGGGCCTGGACCGACGAGCTGTTGCGTCTGCTGCGTGAGGGTGACCCCCTCGGTGCCGGGGACCTGGTGTCGCACGAGGTGCCCCTGTCCGACGCGCCGGGCTGGTACGCCGCGTTCGCGCACCGCCGCCCCGGGGTGCGCAAGGTGCTGTTCCGGCCGCAGTGGTCCGGCGGCGGGGCCGCGGCGGAGCAGGCCGCGCAGGTCTCGCCGGACGCGTCCGGTGACGACGGAGCAGGTGGGTCGGGGGTGCGGAACGAAGGAGAGGTGCGGCCGTGAGGATCGCGGTGGTGGGAGCCAGCGGCAACGTCGGCACGGCGCTGCTGCGCCGCCTGGCCCGGGAGGGCGACGTGGAGGTGGTCGGCCTGTGCCGTCGGCCCCCCGAGGAGCCACGGCCGCCCTACGACCGGGTGCGCTGGCAGCGGGTGGACATCGGCGAGCCCGGGGCCGAGAAGGTGCTGGCCCAGGCGTTCCGCGGCACGGACGCGGTGGTGCAGCTGGCCTGGCTGCTCCAACCCAGCCACGACCAGCAGGCGCTGCACCACACGAACGTGCCGGGCTCGGGACGGGTGTTCGTCGCGGCCGCCGACGCCGGGGTGCCTCACCTGCTCTACGTCTCCTCGGTCGGTGCCTACTCGCCGGCGAGCAAGTCGGTGCGCACCGGGGAGAACTGGCCCACCGGGGGTGTGGCCGGCTCGCACTACAGTCGGGACAAGGCCGCGGTGGAGCGTCTGCTGGACCGCGTGGCCGAGCGGCATCCGGAGCTGACGATCACCCGGGTCCGGCCGGGACTGGTGATGCAGCGCGGCGCGGCCAGCGAGGTGCAGCGCTACTTCCTGGGGCCGTTCGCCGTCGGCCCGCTGTTCCGCTGGGTCCGGCGGGGGCGGTTGCCGGTGGTGCCGCTACCGAGGCGGTTCACACTGCAGTTCGTGCACGCCGACGACCTGGCGGACGCCATGGTGCGGATGCTGCGCCGTCGGGCCGGTGGGGCGTTCAACATCGCCGCCGAGCCACCGCTGGAGCCGGCGGACCTGGCGCGGTTGCTGAACGCACGGTACGTGCCGGTGCCGGAGACGGTGATGCGGGTGGCCGCGAGTGCCGGCTGGCGGTTGCGATTGCAGCCCACCAGTCCGGACTGGGTGGATCTGGCGGTGTCCGCTCCGGTGATGTCCACAGAGCGGGCGCGCCGCGAGCTGGACTGGCGTCCGGAGCACACCGCCTGGCAGGCCGTGCTGGAGATGGTGGAGGGCCTGGCCGAGGGGGAGGGCATGCCGAGCCCGGTGCTACGACCCCGGGGTGCCGAGAGCGGACGCGTGCCGCGGCCGTGAACGGGATGTCACCCGTTGTGTTGATGACCACCGGTGAGCTGGCTCGCCATCGGCGGCCGGGTGGGGTCGAAGCCTCTAGGCTCCTGGTATTGGTGCCCTGGTGAGAGGCGCTGCGTTCCGCTCACACCGGTGATCCGGTGGGTGGCGCGGTGCGCTGAGAGGAGAGGCCGATGACCGCGGTTCGACAGGTGGAGCGGTACGGCTGGGTCAGGTGGCAGGCGATCCCGGCGGCGGTGATCACCCCGGAGCCGGTGGAGCTGGCCGAGCGGTTGGGTGTGCGGTTCGAGCACGATCTGGTGGACGACGACCTGTGCGAGCTGGCGGTGCTGCAGCTTCCCTCGGGGGTGTCCCTGGAGCTGCGTCGGCAGGTCACCAGCACGTTCCCCGGAACCCAGCTGTGGGTGGACGAGTCGCTGGAACACCGCCAGGTAGTGGACGAGTTCCTGTCCGTCACCGGACTGCCGAGTAGCGTGGTGACCTGGCGTTACGGGGTGGGGCGAGTCTGATCGAGGTCCGCCCCCGCCCGTCCGGTGCGTCCGGCTCGGGCGCGCCGGGCCCGGGCGAGGGACACCACGGCGAGGCCCGCTGCCGCACCGCCCAGGTCGGCCAGTACGTCGCCCACCGTTGCGCTGCGCCCGAGGGGAAGTGCCTCCTGCAACACCTCGGAGAGCACCGCGTAGCCGGCGAGACCGGCCGCCAGTGGCCAGGTGGGAATGCGGGCGTGGCGCCCGGTGGTGGCCAACAGGGTGAACAATGCCAGGTGGACCACCTTGTCGGTGCCCGGAGGCGCGGTCGGTACTCCCGATGCCGGGGTGAACAGAACGAATACGCTCAGCAACACCGAAGCTACGAAGGGAAGTGCGCGACGGGACACGGCTGACAATCCTCTCAGGGATTTCCGGAGTTACCGTCCAGAAACCTGATCGGTTAAGCCCAGCAGAGATAGGCTGCGTGAACGTGACACGCCGTGCCAAGATCGTTTGTACGCTCGGACCCGCCACCTCCACTCCCGAGAAGATCCGGGAGCTCGTCCACGCCGGCATGGACGTGGCGCGGCTGAACTTCAGCCACGGAAGCCACGAGGACCACGAGAAGGTCTATCGGATGGTGCGGGAGGCGGCCGAGGACGCCGGCCGCGCGGTGGGCATCCTGGCCGACCTGCAGGGGCCGAAGATCCGTCTGGGACGGTTCGCCAGCGGCCCCGTGGAGTGGCAGACCGGTGACGTCGTCCGGATCACCATCGACGACGTGCCCGGCACCCACGACCGGGTGTCCACCACCTACAAGGGCCTTGCCCGGGACGCCAAGCCTGGCGACCGGATGCTGGTCGACGACGGCAAGGTCGGGCTGGTGGTGACCGCCGTCGAGGACAACGACGTGGTCTGCGAGGTGGTCGAGGGCGGCACCGTCAGCGACAACAAGGGCCTGTCCCTGCCCGGTATGGACGTGTCGGTGCCCGCGCTGAGCGAGAAGGACACCGCGGACCTGGAGTTCGCGCTGCGTCTGCGGGTCGACTTCATCGCCTTGTCCTTCGTCCGGTCGCCCGCGGACATCGACCTGGTGCACCAGGTGATGGACCGGGTCGGCAGCGGTCGGCTGCCCGTCATCGCCAAGCTGGAGAAGCCCGAGGCGGTGAACAACCTCGAGGCGGTCGTGCTCGCCTTCGACGGGATCATGGTGGCGCGGGGCGACCTGGGTGTGGAGCTGCCGCTGGAGTACGTGCCCGTGGTGCAGAAGCGGGCCGTGCAGATCGCCCGGGAGAACGCCAAGCCGGTGATCGTGGCGACCCAGATGCTGGACTCCATGATCAGCAACCCGCGTCCGACGCGTGCCGAGGCGTCCGACGTGGCCAACGCGGTGCTCGACGGCACCGACGCGGTGATGCTGTCCGGCGAGACGAGTGTGGGCCGTTACCCGGTCCAGGCCGTGCAGACCATGGCCAAGATCATCGAGGCGGTGGAGACGGAGAACACCACCGACACCGTGCCGGCGCTGACCCACGTGCCGCGCACCAAGCGGGGGGTGATCTCCTACGCGGCCCGTGACATCGGGGAGCGGCTGAACGCCAAGGCGCTGGTCGCCTTCACTCAGTCCGGGGACACGGTGCGGCGGCTGGCCCGACTGCACACGTCGCTGCCGCTGCTGGCGTTCACCCCGGTGCCCGAGGTCCGCAACCAGCTCGCCCTCACCTGGGGTACCGAGACGTTCCTGGTGCCGGAGGTGAGCACCACCGACCAGATGATCCGCCAGGTCGACCAGGCGATGCTGTCCATCGGCCGGTACCAGCCCGGTGACCTCGTGGTGATCGTCGCCGGTTCCCCGCCCGGCACCGTCGGCTCGACCAACCTGATCCGGGTGCACCGACTGGGCGAGGAGGACCACGCGTGACGGAGGCGGCCCGCGAAGCGGCCGCGGACTTCGCGGCCACCCACGGGCAGGTTCCCGTACCGCTGGCCGAGGACGGGGTGCCGCACGGGCAACCCGTGTTGGACCGCCTGGTGGCGCTGCTCGACCTGGAACGCCTGGAGGAGAACCTGTTCCGCGGGGTGAGCCCTGCGGAGTCCCCGGTACGGGTGTTCGGCGGGCAGGTGGCGGGCCAGGCGCTCGTGGCGGCCGGGCGTACCGTGTCTCCGGAACGCAAGGTGCATTCGCTGCACGCCTACTTCATCCGCCCGGGCGATCCGAGCATCCCGATCGTCTACGAGGTGGACCGGATCCGCGACGGACGTTCGTTCACCACCCGCCGGGTGGTGGCCGTCCAGCGGGGGAAGGCGATCTTCGCGCTGTCGGCGTCGTTCCAGATGCCCGAGCCGGGACTGGACCACGCCGAGCCGATGCCGGACGTGCCGGACCCCGAGACGCTGCCGTCGTACGCGAGCTGGGTGGCGCCGTACCGGGATCGGCTCAACGTGTTCGCCAGGCTGCCCCGGCCGATCGACATCCGCTTCGTCGGTGAGCCGCCCTGGGTGACCCGGGAGACCGGGGTGCGGGAGGCCCGCAGCCAGGTGTGGATGCGTGCGGACGGCAGGTTGCCGGACGACGACCTGCTGCACGTGTGCGTCATGGCCTACGCCTCGGACATGACGTTGCTGGACGCGGTGTTGGCCCGGCACGGTGTCTACTGGGGCACCGACAAGGTGCTCGGCGCCAGCCTGGACCACGCCATGTGGTTCCACCGCCCGTTCCGGGCTGACGAGTGGTTCCTCTACGACTGCGTCTCGCCCAGCGCCTCGGGGGCGCGTGGCCTGGCCACCGGGCGGTTCTTCTCCCGGGACGGCCGGTTGTTGGCCACCGTGGTGCAGGAAGGGTTGCTGCGGGTCGTCTCCTGACCTCTCACGGAACCGCACGGGCCGTGTCCGCTCCCCGCCGCGGGCACGGCCCGTGCGCTTTCGGGCCTGCAACGATCGACGGCACAGGAGACGGGGCGCCGCGGCTCCCGGAGGCCGCCGGGCCGCCGTCACGGACGGGATCGGACCCCCTTGGGCCGTCGGAAAATCACCTGATCGGGATCTGGTGTGTCGCCGGCCGACAGAAGATCATGGCCAGGTTCCCCACCGCAGCGGCTCGCGTCGCCGCCTGCCCTCCCGCCGCGGTCGTGGCCCTGACCGCGGCGGGAGCACGGACGGGACGAGCCGTCGGCTTCTTCGAGGTGGACGCGGATGATCGAAAGTGGCGAGCCGGGCAGACGGAGGAAGAGCGGCCACGACGGCAATCCCACGCTCGAGTTCGCCCTGGCCCTGCGACAGCTCCGCGCCGAGGCCGGTAATCCCTCCTACCTGGACATGAGCCTGCGGACCGGCTGCCCGCCCCACGTGCTGTCCCAGGCCGACGCGGGGTACCGGCTGCCCAACGAGGAGGCGCTCACCGCGTACGTGCAGGCTTGCGGGGGTGACGTCGCGTGGTGGAAGGAGCGGCTGCGCTGCGCCCGGGAGAAGGTCGTGTCCGCAGGTGTCGGGCACGTGGGCCGGGTGTTCCCGTCCCCGCTGCCGGTTGACCGTGCCGCCGGTGCCGCGGTGCCCGATCCGACGTCCCCGCCTGCCGAGCCCCTGCCGGAGGTGCCCGGTGGCCCGAGGCTCTCCGGGGCCGGTCGACGGTACCGGCGCAGGTCGGTGTCGATCGTTGTCGGGGTGTTCGTCCTGGCTCTCGGTGCCGTGGCCGCGGCCGTGTTCGCCGACCGTCTGGTGTCGATCCCCGGCATGCCTGATTCGGCTTTGCTGCCCTCCACCACCGTCACCGTCGCCCCCGGTACCCCACCCGGGGAGGCCTCGTCCGCACCCGCCACGACGACACGGTCGGCGCCCCCGGGATGCCGCGCCGGGCCTGCACTGATCAAGGAGGTGCAGGTGTTGCTGCAGCCGTGTATCAGCCGGCAGGACGACCACCTGGAATTCGTGTCCCACGTCCACCGTGATGTGCTTCCGCCGGGAATTCCCGACACGGTCACGGTGTACGTGTGGGTGAGCGAGCTCAACTCGGGAACCCGGTTCGAGGAAAGCCTGCACCGGTGCGTCGTCACGATCACCACCACCGAGCGCCGGTCGTGTGGTCCCTACCGCTTCACCCCGAGAACCACCGGTGTGTACGCGGCCTACACCACCGTCACGGGCGGCGAGGGTCCCGAGTACCCCTCCATCTGGGACAGCGTCGTGTACACGGGTACCGGCAGTGGCCGCGTCGAGTGGAACGACTCGCCGTGATCGGCCACGGTCGACGTGCCCGACCCGGAACACCGGCTGTGTTCCCGCAGGCCGGACCCGCGGACCCGTCCCGGGGCCGCGGGTCCGACGGGTTCAGCCCAGTACCGCGTCGGCGGCGGCGCTCAGCTCCGCCCACAGTGCCTCGACGTGCCGCCGCCGTGTCTCGACGCCGCCGACGGCCACCCGCAGCACGTAGCGACCCTCGACCACGGTGTGGGTGAGGAAGGCCCGTCCGGTGGCGTTCACCCGGCGCAACACCTCCCGGGTGGCCTCGTCGTCGGCCTCGACACCACGCCCGGTGACCACCCTCAGGCACACCAGTGCCAGCGACTGCGGTGCGGCCAGCTCGAACCGCGGGTCGGCCGTCACCCGCTCGGCCAGCTCTCGGGCCAGCGTCACGTGCCGGCGCACGTGCTCACGGATACCGGACAGCCCGAACCAGCGCAGCACCGTCCACAGCTTCAACGCCCGGAACCGGCGCCCCAGCGGCACGTGCCAGTCGCGGTAGTCGACCACGGCCCCGGACTCGGTGGCCGGGTTGCGCAGGTACTCGGGCAGCACGGTGAGCGCGTCGACCAGCACGCTCGCGTGCCGGGTCCAGAACAGACTGCAGTCGAA
>DATCJU010000070.1:0-20433 GCA_036562635.1 Pseudonocardiaceae bacterium | reverse complement strand
ACGGCTGCTGCGTTGGCGCTGGTCGTCGACTGGTTCATCCGGCGGCGGGCCGGTTCCGGTGCCGGGGATGACGAGGCCGGTGTCCGCACGGACCGGTCCGGGGACAGGGACGGCGGGGACACGGCCCCGGCCGGAACGCACACCGCCTCGGCGGGCGGGCCGGACGGATCGGCTGCCGACGGGGAAGGGGCAGCCGGCCCGGAGGGAATCGACGGCCCGTCCGCCGTCCCGCCGAACGAGGCCTCGGGCTGGAACCGAGCCGGCAGGACCGTCGATGCCGGGCGAGGAGGACGTTCCGCTTCCGAGGGAACCGAGGATCCCGCCGAGGAGGACACCGACGCGGCCGACCTGCTTCTGGTCGCGGAACTGACGGAGCCGGTGCTGGTATTGGACGAGCACCCGCGCTACCACCTGGCGACGTGTCGCTGGCTCGCCGGGTGGGACGAGTCCCTCCGGATCACCCTGCCCCTGCGGAAGGCTCGGGAGCTGGGGTTCACCCCCTGTGCCCGGTGCACCCCCGACTCCACCCTCGCCGCCGAGGTCCGGGCCGCCCGGGACGGTGCTTCCGACGCGTCGGCGGGTGCGGAGACGTCACCGGGCCGCTGAACACCCCGCGGAGAGCTGCCCCCGCACCTGGCGGCCGGCCGGGATCCGGCGGCTCGACGCGAGTGCTGGCGATCCGACGAGGCGGTTTGCACCGACCGGCTACTCTCTAGGTACAGGCGTTGATCCGGCCATCACCGGGGAGCCTCCGGAAGAACAGGCGGGTCGCCGATCCGCCCCAGTAGAACCGGACGGGTCCGGCCCGTCACAGCCGGTCAATGAGGGGTCGCCGTCGCGGTGTCCGACACCGTGCGCGGCGGCAAGCGGGGTGGTACCGCGGGACGCCGAACGGCGTGTCGTCCCCGCGTGGGTCCCGGGCGGAGATCGTCCGGGATTCGTGCGAGACACACCAGTAGAGGCAGTGGCACCCGCATCCGAGGAGTGCACCCCATGGCCTATCCCAAGGTCCCGTTCCGCGGCGCCAGCGGCCCGGCCGGTGTCGGCGTCGCAGCGCAGCCGTTCTTCCCGGAGCTGGAGCAGGACGTCCTCGGCTATTGGGCGGTGGACGGTACGTTCCGCGCCACCGTCGAAGCACGCCCGGCCGGTGAGAACGGTTCGAACGAGTTCGTCTTCTACGACGGTCCGCCCTTCGCCAATGGTCTGCCGCACTACGGCCACCTGCTGACCGGCTACGTCAAGGACGCGGTCCCGCGGTTCCAGACCATGCGCGGCCGTCGTGTCGAGCGCCGGTTCGGCTGGGACTGCCACGGTCTGCCGGCCGAGGTGGAGGCGGAGAAGCAGCTGGGCATCACGCACAAGTCCCAGATCGAGGACATGGGCGTGGCGCAGTTCAACGCCGCCTGCCGGGAGTCGGTGCTGCGCTACACCCGCGAGTGGCGGGACTATGTCACGCGGCAGGCCCGCTGGGTGGACTTCGACAACGACTACAAGACGCTCGACCTGAACTACATGGAGAGCGTCATGTGGGCGTTCAAGACCCTGTGGGAGAAGGGTCTGATCTACCAGGGCCACCGCACCCTCGCCTACTGCTGGCGCTGCGAGACCCCGCTGTCCAACACCGAGACCCGGATGGACGACGTCTACCGGGACCGGCAGGACCCCGCGCTGACCGTGGGCTTCCGTCTGACCGACCCGGGGACCGAACTGGACGGGGCCCTGGCGCTGGCCTGGACCACCACGCCGTGGACCCTGCCGTCCAACCTGGCCCTGGCCGTGGGGCCCGAGGTGGACTACGTGCTGGTGCGGCGCGTCGACGAGCCCGAGGGCGAGCGCTACCTGCTGGCCGAGGCACGACTGGCTGCCTACGCCCGGGAGCTGGGGGAGCAACCGGAGGTGCTGGCCCGCTACCGGGGCGCGGACCTGGTCGGGCGGCGCTACACCCCGCTGTTCGACTTCCTCGCCGACACCGAGCGGTTCGGCACCGGCAACGCGTTCCAGGTGCTGCCCGGTGACTTCGTCTCCACCGAGGACGGTACCGGGATCGTGCACATGGCCCCGGCCTTCGGTGAGGACGACAACCTGCTGTGCACCGCGCACGGCATCCCGGTGGTGGAGACCGTGGACTCGCGCGGGCAGTTCAACCAGCTGGTGTCGGACTACGCCGGGCAGCACGTGTTCGACGCGAACAAGCCGATCATCGCCGAGCTCAAGCGGCGTGGGGTGGTGCTGCGGCACGAGACCTACAACCACTCCTATCCGCACTGCTGGCGCTGTGACAACGCGCTGATCTACAAGGCGGTGTCGTCCTGGTTCGTCGCGGTCACCAAGATCAAGGACCGCATGGTCGAACTGAACAAGCAGATCAACTGGGTGCCCGGTCACATCCGGGACGGTCAGTTCGGCAAGTGGCTGGAGAACGCCCGCGACTGGTCGATCTCCCGCAACCGCTACTGGGGCGCGCCGATCCCGGTGTGGGTGTCCGACGACCCGAACTACCCGCGGGTGGACGTCTACGGCTCGCTGGACGAGCTGGAGCGCGACTTCGGGGTGCGCCCGACCGACCTGCACCGGCCGACCATCGACGAGCTCGTCCGGCCCAACCCGGACGACCCGACCGGCAGGTCGATGATGCGGCGGGTGCCCGAGGTGCTCGACTGCTGGTTCGAGTCCGGCTCCATGCCGTTCGCCCAGGTGCACTACCCGTTCGAGAACCGCGAGTGGTTCGAGCACCACTACCCGGGTGACTTCATCGTCGAGTACAACGGACAGACCCGCGGCTGGTTCTACACGCTGCACGTACTGGCCACGGCACTGTTCGACCGACCCGCCTTCCGCAACTGCGTGGCGCACGGCATCGTGCTGGGCGACGACGGGCAGAAGATGTCCAAGTCGCGGCGCAACTACCCGGACGTCAACGAGGTGTTCGCCCGGGACGGCTCGGACGCCATGCGCTGGTTCCTGATGTCCAGCCCGATCCTGCGTGGCGGCGACCTGATCGTCACCGAGCGGGGCATCCGGGACGCGCTGCGCCAGGCCGTGCTCCCGCTGTGGAACTCGTGGTACTTCCTGGCGTTGTACGCCAACGCGGAGCAGCGTGAGGGCCGCTGGCGGACCGACAGCCAGCACGTGCTCGACCGGTACGTGCTGGCCAAGACGCACGACCTGGTCCGCGACGTCACGCAGGCGATGGAGGCCTACGACCTGTCCGGGGCCTGCGCGGCGGTGCGCGAGTTCCTGGAGGTGCTGACCAACTGGTACGTGCGCCGGTCCCGGGACCGCTTCTGGGCCGGTGAGCAGGACGCCTTCGACACCCTGCACACGGTGCTGGAGGTGGTGTGCCGGGTGGCCGCGCCGCTGCTGCCGCTGACTACCGAGGCGGTGTGGCGGGGCCTGACCGGTGGTCGCTCGGTCCACCTGACCGACTGGCCTGCCCTGGAGGAGCTGCCCGCCGACACGGAGCTGGTGCGGGCGATGGACGAGGTCCGGCAGGTCTGCTCGGCGGCGCTGTCGCTGCGCAAGGCCAACAAGCTGCGGGTGCGGCTGCCGCTGACCACGCTGGTGGTGGCCACGCCCGAGGCGGCGGCGCTGGAGCCGTTCACCGAGCTCATCCGGGACGAGGTCAACGTCAGGTCGGTCGAGCTGACCGACGACGTCGCCGCCCACGGCCACTTCGAGCTCACGGTCAACGCCCGGGCCTGTGGGCCGCGGCTCGGCCCGGACACCCAGAAGGTGATCCGTGCGGTGAAGGCGGGCGAGTGGGAACGCCGGGCGGACGGCACGGTCGTCGCCGGCGGTGTCGAGCTGCTGCCCGGTGAGTACGAGGAGCGGCTCGTCTCCACCGACCCGGGTGCTGCGGCCGCCCTGCCCGGTGGGTCCGGACTGGTCGTGCTGGACACTGAGGTGACCCCGGAGCTGGCCGCCGAGGGCCTGGCCCGGGACGCGGTGCGGGTGGTGCAGCAGGCTCGGCGGGCCGCCGAGCTGAACGTGTCGGACCGGATCGCGCTCACCCTGGAGCTGCCGGAGGACGTGGCCGAGGCGGTGCGGGCACACGAGGCGTTCGTCGCCGCCGAGACACTGGCCGAGTCCGTCAGCTACGGTCCGGCCGGTGCCGACGCCCACGAGGGATCGGTCGGCGACGGTGTCCGGATCCGTGTCACCGTGACCCGGATCTGAAGCCGGATCCGAACACGGACGGGGGTGGATCCGGGTTCCGGGTCCCCCCCGCTTCGTCGAACCGAGCTCCTGCCGACGGGCCGAGGGGCCGGGCGGGACGTGCGGCACCGGAGGACGGGAGGGGTGAGCCGAGCCGTGCGTATCGCGGTGCGGGTGAAGCCGGGAGCCCGGCGCACCGCCGTGGGAGGAACGTGGGCCGGACCGTCCGGAGAGGCGCTTGTGGTGGCGGTCGCGGCTCCCGCGGTGGAAGGTAAGGCGAACGAGGCGGTACGCCGGGCTCTGGCCGAGGCCTTCGGGGTGCGCCGTCAGGACGTGGTGATCGTCAGCGGCGAGCGTGGCCGGGACAAGGTCGTCGAGCTCGATCCGGCACCGTCCGACGCCCCTGCGCGTCTCGCCGCCCTGCTCGGGAACGGGTCCGCCGGGGCGACGGGACGCGGGTCGGGGCGGGAGGACACGTGACGGTGGATCGAGAGCCGCCACCGGGTTGATCCCGCGCATCTCACACAATATGGACATCTCGGGCGATTCTCGGGGGGTGAGGTGGACGGGCTGCCGATCCTGCTCGGAGTGGGCGCTGCGGTGCTGCTGGTCGCCGCCTTCGCGGTGCGGATCTCCGTGCGACTCGGCCTGCCCTCACTGCTGATCTACCTCGGCATCGGCCTGCTGCTCGGCGAGGGCGGGCTGGGCATCTCCTTCGAGAACGCCGAACTCACCCAGGAGCTGGGCATCGCCGCCCTGGTGCTGATCCTCGCCGAGGGCGGTCTGACCACCCGGTGGGAGTCGGCACGGCCGGTGCTCGGCCAGGGGGTTTCGCTGGGCATGCTGGCCGTGCTGGTGAGCCTCCTGGTCACCGGGGGCATGTTGCACCTGCTGCTGGACATGGACTGGCGCACGGCGCTGCTGTGGGGGGCGGTGCTGTCCTCGACCGACGCGGCGGCGGTGTTCAGCGTGATGCGCGGCGTCCGGGTGGGACGGCGCCTGGCCGGCACGCTGGAACTGGAGTCGGGCCTCAACGACCCCCCGGTGTACCTGGCCGTGATGCTGCTGGTCTCCGACCAGCCCTTCACCTGGTGGACCCCGCTGCTGGTGGTGTACCAGCTGGTGGCCGGCGCCCTGATCGGGGTGCTGCTGGGCTGGCTGGGCGCGCTGGTGCTGCGGCGGGTCGCCCTGCCGGCCACCGGCCTGTACCCACTGGCCACCGTGTCGGTGTGCGTTCTCGCCTACGCCGTGGGCCAGTTCCTGCAGGCCTCGGGTCTGCTCGGTTCCTTCTTCGCCGGTCTGGTGCTGGGCAACTCCCGGTTGCCGCACCGCTCGGACACCCTGTCCTTCGCCGAGGGGCTGGCATGGCTGGCACAGATCGGGTTGTTCGTGCTGCTCGGACTGTTCGCCTCGCCCGAGCGACTGCCCCACGCGGTGCTACCGGCCCTGGTGGTCGGGCTCGTGCTGGTGGTGGTGGCCCGTCCCGTGTCGGTCGTCATCGCGGTGGCTCCGTTCCGGGTGCCCTGGCGGGAACAGGTGTTTCTGTCCTGGGCCGGTCTACGGGGCGCGGTGCCCATCGTGCTCACCCTCGTCCCGTTCAGCCAGGGCTGGCCGGGGTCCCTGCTGCTGGTGGACACGGTGTTCCTGCTCGTCATCCTGCTCACCCTGCTGCAGGGCAGCACACTGACCTTCGCGGCCCGGCTGCTGGGGCTGGAGGAACGCACCCAGTCGCGCGAGGTCCAGGTGGACGCGGCCCCGTTGGACACCATGCAGGCCGACCTGCTGCAGGTGCGTATCCCCCCGGGGTCGCGGTTGCACGGTGTCTACCTGTCCGAGCTGCGCCTGCCGGTCGGCGCCACGGTGAGCCTGGTGGTTCGGGACGGCACCGGATTCACTCCCGAGCCCGGCACACGGCTCCAGGAGGGGGACCAACTCCTGGTGGTCACCACGGCAGCCGTCCGGGCCGCCACCGAGCAGCGCATCCGCGCGGTCGACCGCGCGGGACGGTTCGCCCGTTGGCTGGGGGAGACCGGGGAGGAACGCAGAACCTGAGCGTCGGACGGCGTCCTCGGCGGACCCCGCCCGACGCCCAGGCGCCCAGGAGGGGGCGACGGCCACGGTGTCAGCGGGCCGCGTGGCGCACCGGTGCCTCACCCCCGGCCGGCGCCGGCCACGGCACCTGGGGCGAGGGGTGGAAGTTCACGCCCAGTGCCGTCCAACGCGGAGCCTGCGCGGCCAGCCGGGTGCGGAACGACTCCCAGTCGTGGGCCGACCACGGGGACCAGGCCAGTTCGGCGATCGCGGCCAGGCGGGGGAAGGCCATGTACTCGATGTCGGCGCTGTCCTCGAGCGTCTCGGACCACAGCGGTGCCTCCACACCGTGCACGGCGGACTCGTCGACACCGTCCAGGAAGGCACCGGGGTTCCAGCCGTAGGCCTTGTCCACCTCGATGTACCCGGCCCAGCTCAGCCCGAGCGGCGTGCTCGGGTCGTACTTCATGTCCAGGTAGGCCCGGCTGGCCGGGGACATGATCACCCGCTGGCCGCGTCGGACCGCGTCGGCCACGCCCTCGTGGGAGGTGGTGGTGCCCCAGTACTGCGCCAGGGTTTCGACCGGCGGGTCGGCCTTGACCACGTCGTGCCAGCCGACCGGGATCTTCCCGTGTTCCCGGACGATCGGCAGCACCCGCTGCATGAAGGTGACGTAGTCCTCCTCCGGGGTCGAGTGGGCCTCGTCACCGCCGATGTGCAGGTAGGGGCCGGGGGTGAGCGCGGCGAGCTCGCGCACCACGTCCCGCACGAACCGGTAGGTGATCTCCTTGTGGATGCACAGGGAGCTGAAGCCCACCTCGATACCGGTGTAGAGCGGAGGAGCCACCCCGTCGCAGTTCAGCTCCGCGTAGGAGGCCAGCGCGGCGTTCGTGTGACCGGGCATGTCGATCTCGGGCACGACCGTGATGTGCCGCTCCTGCGCGTAGGTGACGATCTCCCGGTACTGCTCCTGGGTGTAGTAGCCCCCGGGGCCACCGCCGACCTCGGTGCTGCCGCCATGGGTGGCCAGCCGTGGCCAGCTCTTGATCTCGATACGCCAGCCCTGGTCGTCGCTCAGGTGCAGGTGCAGATGGTTGATCTTGTACAGCGCGAGCTGGTCGATGTAGCGCTTGACCTCCTCGACCGTGAAGAAGTGCCGCGCCACGTCGAGCATCGCGCCCCGGTAGGCGAAACGCGGGTGATCGGTGATCGACACCCCCGGCACCTGCCACGGGCCGGGCTGGGGTGAACGGCTCTCCACCCGTGCGGGCAGCAGCTGGCGCAGGGTCTGCACCCCGGCGAACAGGCCTGCCGCCGTGTTCGCGCGGATCACCACCTGCCGTGGTGTGACGTCGAGCCGGTATCCCTGCAGGCCCACCCGGCTCTCGGTGCCGGTGAGCCGGAGGGAGATCCCGGGCGGGGCGGCGTGCTCCCGGGTGGTGATCGGCAACGGGTAGCCCGTGGACGGCCGGAGCAGGGCGGCGAGCTGCTCACCCACCGCGAGTGCCTCCGGGGTGCCGGGGGACACCTGGATCACCGCGCGGGGGTCGAGGGTGAACCGGACTCCGGGTATCGACCGCATCTCGGCGGGGGTCGGTACGAGCATGGGCACCTCGGGGGTTGCGGCTACGGCGGGTGGCGTGGTCGTCGGCCCGCCCACCGCGCCGGCGACGACGAGGGCGAACACGCTCAGCAGACGGGCCAACGGTCCTCGTCGGCGACGGGATGTGGTGGCCAAGACGATCCTCCGGGCAGGGTCGGCGTGAACTCAGGGTGACCGATCGTGTGCTCAGGGCAATCGGTAGTGGCCGGTCGGGGAGAGGTCAAGCGTCCGAGCGGAGGACGACCGGGCGGTGTCCCACCGTCGGCGGGCCCGGTGGAACCCGCCCCCGGTCGACCACCCGCCGGCCGGCCGGCCCGTTCGGGGACAATGGCCGGGTGAGTTCCCAGGACCGCAAGCCCCGCCCCGAGGACAGCCCTGACGGCACCGCCGGGTCGGGTGCTCCGGCGGAGAACGAGTCCCCCGCGCCGCGGGGCGACACCCCGTCCCGGCGTCGTCTCGGCCTGCTCGTCGCTGCCGCCTCCCTCGCCTTGCTGCTCGACGTGCTCACCAAGGTCCTCGCCGTGGCCCACCTGGAGGGGCAGCCTCCGGTACGCCTGGCCGGCGGCGCCCTCTACCTGGTCCTCGTGCGCAACCCCGGCGCCGCGTTCTCCATGGCCACCGGAATGACCTGGGTCCTCACCCTGATCGCGCTGGGTGTGGTCGTCTGGATCCTGTGGATCGCCACCCGCCTGCGCTCGACCGGCTGGGCCCTGGGGTTGGGCCTGATCCTCGGCGGGGCGCTGGGTAACCTGGTGGACCGGTTCGTCCGGTCACCCGGGCCACTGCGCGGTCACGTCGTGGACTTCCTGTCCGTGTTCGCTCCGGACGGCAGTGTGTTCCCGGTGTTCAACATCGCCGACTCGGCCATCACCGTGGGCTGCGCGACCATCGTGCTGATGACCCTGCTGGGCCGGGACTACGACGGTGGCGTCGTGCGTGACCGGAAGCGGACCGAGGAGACCGGCCAGGAGGCAACCAGGTGAGCAACGTGCGCAGTCTGCCCGTCCCGGACGGGCTCGACGGCATGCGGGTGGACGCCGGCCTGTCCCGGCTGCTGGGTCTGTCCCGCACCGCGGTGGCCGCCATCGCGGAGGCCGGTGACGTCCTGATCGACGGACGGGTCGTCGCCAAGTCGGACCGGCTGGTCGCCGGGAGCTGGCTGGAGGTGACCCTGCCCGAGCCGGAGCGTCCGGTCGAGGTGGTCCCGGTCCCGGTGGAGGGTCTGGAGATCCTCTACCAGGACGACGACGTCGTCGTGGTGGACAAACCGGTGGGCGTGGCGGTGCACCCCAGCCCCGGCTGGACCGGTCCCACCGTGGTCGGCGGGTTGGCCGCCGCCGGGGTGCGCATCGCCACGTCCGGGGCGGCCGAGCGGCAGGGCGTGGTGCACCGGCTGGACGCCGGGACCACCGGGGTGATGGTGGTCGCCAAGAGTGAGCACGCCTACTCGGCCCTCAAGCGCGCGTTCAAGGAGCGCACGGTCCGCAAGCGCTACCACGCCCTGGTCCAGGGGCACCCCGACCCCACGCGGGGCACCATCGACGCGCCCATCGACCGTCACCCCAAGCACGACTACAAGTTCGCCGTGGTGGCCGGGGGCAAGCCGAGCGTCACCCACTACGAGATGATCGAGGCCTTCCGGGCGGCCTCGCTGCTGGATATCGACCTGGAGACGGGCCGGACCCACCAGATCCGGGTGCACTTCTCCGCGGTCCGCCATCCCTGCGTCGGCGACCTCACCTACGGCGCGGACCCGGTGCTGGCCCGCAGGTTGGGGCTGTCCCGGCAGTGGTTGCACGCCCGCAGCCTCGGCTTCCACCACCCCGGCGACGGGCGCTGGGTGGAGTTCACCAGCGAGTACCCGCAGGACCTGCAGCACGCGCTCGACCTGTTGCGCGCCGAGAGCTGACCTGCGGCACGTCGGACGGGTCGTCGGGTTGGGCGACGGACTGTTCCGGTTGGGTCAGTCCGCGACGGGGGCGGTGTCCCGGTCGTGCTCGCCGGTGACGTAGGAGACGGTGAGCAGGACGATCCGGCGGGCACTGACCGCAGCCGCACCCACCCCGGGCAGTAGGACCGCCTCCTTGGCCCGTGGCGCCCGGTAGCGGATGGGACCGACGAGGGTCAGCTCCCGGTCCTGGCTGTCCTCGGCCGAGCGGCTGAACGACCACAGTCGGCCCGTCACGTACGAGCCGTCCTCCAGCACACAGCCGACGTGTACCTCGCTGTCGGGGTGTTCGGAGAACAGTAACCACCACGCGGACAGGTACGCCTCGTGCTCCCGGTGCGGCAGCCGACGGCGCAGCCAGGGCAGTCGCCCCGCCAGCCGCCGGAACCAGCGGTTGCCCGCGGCCACGGCCAGCAACACCGCCAGGGTGAGCAGGCCGACGCTCCATGCGGTCAGCTCGGCGTAGTGCCGCAGGGCGTACCCCTGGGGGTCACGCAGCAGCGCGCCCACGTCCGGGGTCCAACCGGGACCGAGGACCCGCAGCACCGCGAACACCCCGAGCGCGACCGCGTCGCAGAGCACCCCGACGAACACCAGGGCCACCGTCTCGCGGAACGCGGACACCGGCCGGTGCGCGGTCAGCCGCTCGCGGCACAGCGTGTAGGCGAAGCCGGGAGCCAACAGCACCACGAACAGCAGCAGCCCCAGCAGCGAGGTGGGCACGCCGATCACCCCCGACGATCACCGGTTTCCGCGTAGCGTAGGTGCTTGATCACCCACCGCGGAGCGGGCTGGGGGATGCTGTGACGAGCGAGCGGCCCGAGCGTGTGGAACCGGAATCCTGGCCGGTGACGGAACAGGGGTACGGGCCGATGACACCGAGTGGTGGCGGCCAGGTGGTGCGGGATGCCGGGGTACGACCGGAGCCGGTACCCCTCGCACCGGAGATGCTGCCACCCGCACCGGAGGAACCGGGACAGTCGGCGGAGCCGCAGGCCTCGCGGAAGCGGGGTTGGTGGCGTCGGCTACGGGCCGAGAGGAAGGACGGCGACCGGTGAGCGACCAGCGGCCACACCCGCACGGACCCGACGAGGACGACGTGGACGCACCGGTGAACCTGCCCCAGCGCGGCCAGGTGCGGCGCCCGGGGATCACACCCCCGACCAGTACACGTCCTCCCGCCTCCCCACCCCCGCCCGAGAAGCGGGACGAGGACGGCCCGGCGGAGGAGGCCGGTTCCGGTCTGTTGCGCCGGCTACTCCGTCGCGACTGAACCCGCGGTGGCCGGCGCGGTGTCCGGGCTGCCGACCAGGACGAACGGTGCCCAGCAGCTGGGGTGGCGGTAGACGGCACCGTGGACGCCGGTACGCATGGCGTCCTGGGCGGCACGCAGGGCGGCGGCGGGATCGAGCCCGTCCCGCAGGTGCCGGTGCAGGTCCGCGGCGAGCAACGCGGCGGCCTCGTCGGCGACCGGCCACAGCGTGACCAGGGCGGAGCCTGCCCCCGCGGCCAGCAGGGCTCGGGGCAGGCCGATCACCTCCTCGCCGTGGGTGACCGTGCCGGAGGCGGTCTCGCAGGCGTTCAGTACCACCAGGCGTGCCCGCACCGACAACCCCATCAGCTCGGCGGCGGTGACCCGCTCGCCGTGGGCGAGCAGGACACCGGAGTTCAGGGGCGCGTCGGGATCGTGGTAGCCGTGGGTGGCCAGGTGCACCACGTCGGCCTCGGCCAGCGCCGTGGTCACCGTCTCCCGGGTCACCTGGTCGCCCGTGCACGCCTTGCCCCCGGTCACCTCGGCGACCAGCTGGGCCTCGTGTGCGGTGCCGGGGAGCGGGTCGGCGGGCTCGCCGTTGGGCCAGCGCATCTCGGCCGGATCACCGAAGACGGCGATGCCGTCGGTGTGCGCCGACGTCACCCGGCTGCGGAGGACGGCCGCGGCCATCGGCAGGTACGACACGATGTGCGTGGCCAGCAGTGGTCGGCCCCGGAAGGGCAGGGCGTGCACCGGGACGTGGTGCAGTGGCCCGGAGGGCACCACCAGCAGCCGCCGATGCCCGGTCAGGACCTCGGCGACCGGGTCGAGCAGCTGCTCGGCCAGCCACGCGGCGGGTGCGCGCCAGACGGCGGTGCTCTGCTCACGGGCGTCACGCAACAGCCGCACCTGCTCGGCCAGTGCGTGCCGGTCCAGCGGTCGTCGTTCGGCGAGCACCAGGCCGTTCCGGGTCACCGCCCACACCAGCAGCTCCCGGCGCAGCACCTGGTAGCTCACCAGCACGGTGTCCTCGGGCAGTGCGTCGGCGATCTCCGCCGGGCCCGGTGCCGGTGCGCCGGGCTCCTTCGGGCGCAGCAGCATCGGCGACCGCTCCGCCAGAGCCCGCTCCACCTCGGCCAGTTCGGCGTCGGCCTGCTCCGCGGCGCGGACGAGCTCGGTCCACAGTTCCGTGTCGGGGGAGAGCTGGGCGTGCAGACGGTGCAGCTGGTTGTGTCGCACCGCGGACCGGGCGTCGGCGGCCCGCCAGGCGGCCAGCAGCGAACCCTCCGGTGCGGGGCTGCCGGAGTCGAGCAGCAGCTCGGTCAGCGCCCGGGCCCGTCCGCGCTCGGCGTACCGGAACGACTCCTCGGCGAGCCGTCGTCGGTCGGGGTGTCCTGCCGGCAGCGCATCCCGGCGCAGCAGCGCGTTCCGGGCTGCGTGACCGTAGAGCGTGGCGCTGTGCTGAGCACCGAAGTACTGGGTGGTCCAGCTGTCCCGGATCACGCCGGAGCGGCGGCTCTCCAACTCGTCGATCGCCTGCTGCCGCAGTTCGGCGGCTCGGTCCAGTTCACCGGCCCGTTCGACCACGTCCGCGACGACGCCGAGTGCGTGCCAGGGCCGGTTGTGCTCGCGCCACCACTCCGGGCCGGCCAGCCGCTCCAGCTCGGCGAGGGTCGCCGTGGCGGCGGGGTGTTCGGCCAGGTGTTGGAACTCCAGCCGCAGCGGGAGGACGGCCCACGCATCGGCCTCGGCGGCGGGGTTCGCCCCGGCCCCGGCCGGGGCGGGGTCCTCGCCCGTCAGTGCCTGGGTGAGTTGCGTGAGCGACGGCACCTTGACGTCGGTGATCATCTGCTCGAACGCGGTGACGGCCTCCTCCCGACGGCCCAGGGCCAGCAGGACGTGGGGCTCGACCTCCCTGGCCGCGGGCGAGGCGGTGCGTCGACAGTGGGTCAGCAGCTCGGTGAGCACCTGTTCGGCAGCGGCCGCATGCCCGTTCTCCCGAAGTTCCCTGGCGTGCAGCAGCACCGTGAGCAGATCCGCCTGTTCGAGGAGGCTCTCGCTCCTCGGCAGCACGTACCGGGCCAGGGCCAACAGCGGCTCGGTGAGGCCCGGGGCGAGAGAGCGTTCCGGGTCGTCGGCGGTCAGCTGCTCGAACGAGTCGGTCAGGGCCTGCAGCGGGTTGCTCGGCCCGTCACCGAGCAGCTCCCGGACCCGTCGGTGGAGCGGCCGCAACCGTTGCAGGCTGGCCGCCAGCCCCGTCCCGTCCTGCGTCGTGACGTAGGGCTCCACCACTTCCCTGGTCAGGATCAGGGTCTGCATGGCCGCCCTGGCGCGTGACGGGTGCTCCCGGTCCAGCGCCGGGGCGAGCGACAACACGGCCCGCTCGGTGAAGAAGACCGCGCGAGCGGTGTCCCCGACCCAGTCACAGACCGTCCGTGCCGCGATCCAGCTCTCGTGCTCGGCGATCACCGTGCCCAACCGGTGGAACAGGCGAGCCGCCAGCTCGTGGCAGCGCAGGGCCAAGAGGGCCTCGCCGCGGGTGTCCAGCAGGAAACCGCCGAACGCGTTGACCAGGCTGCCCAGGTGGAACGCCAGGGAGGGCGATCCGCGGCCCGACGCCCAGGCGGCAAGATCGTCCAGAGCCTCCGGCGGTACCGGGACACCCGTGGTCAGACGGTGCAGCACCGCGTGGGTTCGGGCGATCCAGTACCCGCGTTCGTCCCCGACCGACTCGAACAGGTTCGCGGCCTGTGCCGCGGTCGTGGCCGCATCCTCCGGGCGCCCGAGGAACGCCGCCATCACGTAGGCCCGGCGCAGCAGCATCGCGGCCTGCCCTCGGGGTGAGGCACCGAAGTGTTGCTCCGCGGCCTGGTAGCAGGCCGCCGCCCGGTTGATCTGCACGGGTGGCGGCACCACCCGGCTCCGGGGCTCCATGAGCCGGCGTTCGGTGAGCAGTCCGAGCAGCAGCGGGGACGAGCCGGGTGCGATCAACCAGTCGCCGATCATCAGCAGACAGGAACCCAGGCCGGTCTCGTCCTCGGCCCGCACGTAGTGCTGGGCGGCGCCTTCCGCCAGCGCCTCGGCCACCGAGAACCGACCCGCGTGGAACGCGGTCTCGGCCCGGTGCCGCAACAGCAGGGCACGCAGGGCGTGATCGCCCGGGCCGAGCTGGGCTTCCACCCGGTCCGGCCAGTGGTCCTCGGGCGGGAGTTTCGTGGTGGAGGCCCGGAGAGCCTCGCCCAGCCGTCGGGCGACCTCACCGAGGAACGATCCGGGGGACAGGTTGCCGCGCACCTGGGCCCGATGGGCGGCCAGCAGGAGGAGGGAGTGCGCCAGCTCGGGAGCCGGAAGATCGGCCAGCTCGGGCGGAAGCGGCTCGACGGGCTCGGTGGTGGCGGTGTCGATCAGTCGACGTAGCCGTTCGTCCCGGGCCACCTGGTCGGCGTGCTGGTACCGCTGCAGGGCCAGCTCGTCCCCCTCCCGCAGGGCGCCGTCCACCCCGGTGGCACCCCAGGAGACCCGGGCCAGCAGCAACAGCGCCGACGCGACCTGGAGGGTGTCCCGATCCGGGCCGGGATCGGGCAGGTCCATCAGCTCGTCCAGGGTGTGCAGTGCGGCGCCGGGTGCTCCGGCGGTGACCTCGACCATGCCGCGCAGCAGCAGGGCCCGGCCGAGCAGCCGGGGATCGCCCTCGCTCCGGAGGCGTTGCACCAGTTCGTCCGCCGCGGTCAGTGCGGCCCCGTAGTCGCCGCGGTACTCCTCGGGTATCGGGGAACGCCCCAGGAGCTCGAAAGGCGTCGGGCGCATGGTCACGGCCTCACCTCCGCCCGCTTGGAACGGACGATGGGGCCGTGGGTTCCCGTCGGTCCGGCCCGCCCGCCGAATTCACCGGATCAGCCCCGTGCGGACTGGGCCGGACGAGCGAGAGACGCCCACCGCGCGACGACCGGGGCGCTCACGCGATGCGGTCCCGCGGGAGGGCCCACCGGTTCGATTCCCGTCCGCCGGGTGCGGACACCGACCGGGCGCCGGGCCTGCCCGACGGCCGGTGTCCGGCACCCGCGGCCGACCCGGTCTCCGGGTGTTCCCGTACGTCGGGCCGGGTCTAGTTCTCGGCCAGCGACCAGGTGAGGGTGCGCTGCTCGTCGTCCGGTCGAGGACTCCACCGCACCGCGACCAGCTCGACGTCCTCCGGCAGCACGTACACCGTGTGTCCACCTGCGGTCTCGCCCGGCTGCACCCCGATGCGGTGCGGGGGGCGGGACGACAGGGACACCGGGGCCTTGGAGATCGTCTGGCCGTCCTTGGTGACCAGCACCAGGTACTGGTCCGGCAGCGAGGAGAACGGCACCGCGCCCCGGTTGGTGAACTCGGTGTGCACCACCACCGACCGTTCCCCCGGTTCCAGCCGGTAGCCGGCGGCGGTGAACAGGAAGTCCGCGGGGTCGACCACCTCGACCAGCTGGATGGCCAGCCGCTCGCCCTCCAGCCCGATGGTCTCCAGGGTGCCGCCGACCCGCCCGGTGCGCTGGGCGGCCGGGGCCGTGGGCGTGGCGGGGCCGGGCATCCCGGTCTGCGGCGGTCGGTCGCCCCGGGCCCAGGAGGCGCTCTGCGGCGGTCCCCAGGTGCTCATCGGGTCGATCGGCGCATGCCCCCCGGTGGTGGGCTGGGCGGTGACCGGTCCGGGCTGGGCCGGGAACGGTCCGCTCGGCGGGTTCGGCTGCGCGGGGAAGGGGCCGCTGGCCGGGCCGGTGTGCACCGGGTACTGCGGCTGCGGGACCCCCGGGGCGTGACCGGCGGGGTAGGGGCCGGAGGGCGTCCCGCCGTGGGTGGGGTACGAGCCGGAAGGGGTGCCGTACGCCGGCGAGGGGCCGCTCGGCGTCCCGTGCACGTTGTAGGTACCGGACGGAGTGCCGTGCACCTGGTAGGTGCCGGACGGAGTGCCGTGCACCTGGTGAGGCCCGCTGGGCGTGGCCGGGTAACCGCCCCAGGCGTTCATCCTGGCCAGGGCGGCTCGGATGCCCTGCGGATCGCACTCGATGCCGACCACCAGCGGCAGGCCCGTTGCGGCCAGCGCGGCGAGCCTGGCGGCGATCTCCCGCACGTCCAGACCCGTCCGGGTGGCGATGTCGTGCACGGCGATCCGCCCTGCCTCGGCGACCAGGGCGAGCAGGCGAACGTCGACTGGATCGGGCGCGACCACGAATCGCACGCTACCTGGTCCGCGTACGTGATGTGCCAACGGCTCGGCAACAGATGGGAAGGTCGGGTGTCTTCTGCGGGCGCCGGTTCCTGTCGGGGGGTGGTGCTAGGAAGGCACTCGTGAACCGGAACACCCGAAGTCGGGTTCCGTCGCCTCTGACGTGTGCCCCCGGAGCGACGTCACGGTGACCGTCCTCGTGGTCGGGATGCGCGCACGGCGTATCCCCGACCTCGCCGATCCCTCACGGTCACACCGGAGCGGGAGGTGGTCGTGGTGCCCGCGAACTCGTTCGTCCACCTGCACGTGCACACCGAGTACTCCATGCTCGACGGTGCCGCGCGGCTGACCGAGCTGTTCGACCAGGTCGCCGCTCAGGGCATGTCGGCGGTGGCCGTCACCGACCACGGCAACCTGTACGGGGCCCACGAGTTCCACACCCGGGCCGTCGCGAGTGGGATCACACCGATCATCGGCATGGAGGCCTACGTCGCCCCGGAGAGCCGTTTCGTGAAGCGCCGGGTGCGTTGGGCCGAGATCGGCGAGGGTGCCGCGGTGTCCGGCGGCGGTGCCTACACCCACATGACCCTGCTGGCCCGGGACGCCGAGGGCCTGCGGAACCTGTTCCGGCTGGCCTCGCTGGCCAGCCTGGAGGGTCACTACCGCAAGCCCCGGATCGACCGGGAGCTGCTGGCCCGCCACGCCCGGGGCCTGATCGGCACCACCGGATGCCCGAGCGGGGAGGTGCCCACCCGGCTGCTGGGCGGTGACTACGCGGGCGCCCGGAAGGCGGCCGGTGAGCTCCGGGAGATCCTGGGCCCGGAGAACTTCTTCGCCGAGCTGATGGACCACGGCCTGGCGGTCGAGCGTCGCTACCGCGAGGACCTGGCCCGCCTGGCCGACGAGCTGGACCTGCCCTGGCTGGTCACCAACGATGCGCACTACGTGCACGCCGGGCAGGCGCACGCGCACGACGTGCTGTTGTGCGTGCAGACCGGCAGGACCGTCCGCGACCCGTACCGGTTCCGGTTCGAGGGGGAGGGCTACTACCTGAAGTCTCCCGAGGAGATGCGGGCGATCGACCCCTCCGAGCCCTGGCAGCAGGGGTGCGACAACACGCTGCTGGTGGCGGAGATGGTCGGCGACTACGGGCCGGTGCTGCGGCCCCGGGACCTGATGCCCACCTTCCCGGTGCCGGAGGGGGAGACCGAGGAGAGCTGGCTGCGCAAGGAGGTGGCACGCGGCCTGGCCCGGCGGTTCCCGGACGGGGTGCCCGAGGCACACCGTGCGCAGGCCGAGTACGAGCTGGACGTCATCTGCCGAATGGGCTACGCGGGCTACTTCCTGGTCACCGCGGACCTGGTGGCCCACGCCAGAGAGGTCGGCATCCGGGTGGGACCGGGACGTGGCTCGGCCGCGGGCTGCCTGGTGGCCTACGCCCTGGGCATCACCGAGCTGGACCCGCGACGGCACAAGCTGCTCTTCGAACGGTTCCTCAACCCGGACCGGGTGTCCATGCCGGACATCGACATCGACTTCGACGAGCGCCGGCGCGGCGAGATGATCCGCTACGCCGTCGAGAGGTACGGCGAGGAGCGGGTCGCGCAGATCATCACCTACTCCACCATCAAGGCCAAGGCGGCGATCAAGGACGCGGCACGGGCGCTGCACGGCCAGCCCGGGTACGCGCTCGCCGACCGGATCACCAAGGCCATGCCCCCGGCGGTGATGGGCAAGGACGTCCCGCTGTCCGGGGTGTTCGACCCCGCCCACGAGCGGTACGCCGAGGCGGCCGCGGTGCGGGCGTTGTACGAGTCCGATCCGCAGGTCAAGGAGATCGTCGACACGGCCCGCGAGCTGGAGGGACTCAAACGGCAGTGGGGGGTGCACGCCGCGGGGGTGATCCTGTCCGCCGAGCCGTTGCTCGACGTCGTCCCGATCCAGCGTCGCGAGTCCGACGGCGCGATCATCACCCAGTGGGACGTGGGTGCCTGTGAGGCACTCGGCCTGTTGAAGATGGACTTCCTGGGCCTGCGCAACCTCACGGTCATCGACGACGCGCTGCGCAACATCGAGCTCAACGGCAAGGAGCCACCGGACCTGCAGCACCTGGAGCTCGACGACCCCAGGACGTACGAGCTGCTGGCCCGGGGCGACACCCTGGGCGTGTTCCAGCTCGACGGTGGCCCGATCCGGGACCTGCTGCGCCGGATGGCTCCCACCCGGTTCGAGGACATCTCCGCGGTGCTGGCGCTGTACCGGCCCGGCCCGATGGGGGCGAACGCACACCTGGCCTACGCCGACCGCAAGAACGGCCGGGAGACCCCCACCCCGATCCACCCGGAACTGGCCGAACCCCTGGCCGACATCCTGGACGAGACCTACGGGCTGATCGTCTACCAGGAGCAGGTCATGGCGATCGCGCAGCAGGTCGCCGGGTACTCGCTCGGGCGAGCCGACCTGCTGCGGCAGGCGATGACCAAGAAGAGGAAGGAGATCCTGGACCAGGAGTTCGTGCCCTTCTCCGCGGGCATGCGGGCCCGGGGCTACTCCGACGAGGCCGTCCGGGCCCTGTGGAACGTGCTCGTGCCGTTCTCCGACTACGCCCTCAACCGGGCACACGCCGCCAGCTACGGGCTGGTCTCGTACTGGACCGCCTACCTGAAGGCCAACCACCCGGCCGAGTACATGGCGGCGCTGCTGTCCAGCGTGCGTGACGACAAGGACCGCGCCGCGGTGTACCTGGCCGAGTGCCGGCGGATGGGCATCACCGTGCTGCCCCCGGACATCAACTCCTCGGAGCGTGACTTCGCCCCGGTCGGGGCGGACATCCGTTTCGGGCTGAGCGCGATCCGTAACGTCGGGGACCAGGTGGTCGAGGCGATCCTCCGGGCGCGGCGGGAGCACGGTCCGTTCACCGACTTCGCGGACTTCCTGCGCAAGGTCGACGCCCAGGTGTGCAACAAGAAGGTGGTCGAGTCCCTGATCAAGGCCGGGGCCTTCGACTCGCTGGGGCATCCGCGCAAGGGGCTGTACCTGGTGCACGCCGAGGCCGTCGACCAGGCCGCCCGGACCAGACGGGCCGAGGCCGTGGGCCAGTTCGACCTGTTCGGTGCGGTGGAGGAGGACGGCGGGGGCGGCCCGTTCGACATCCGGGTGCCCGACGAGCACTGGAGCCCCAGGCACCAGCTGGAGCTGGAGCGGGAGATGCTCGGCCTGTACGTGTCCGACCATCCGCTGCGCGGAGCGGTGGGGGTACTGGCCGAGCGGGCCGACACCACCATCCCGGCGCTGCTGGAGGGTGCCGTCCCGGACGGGGCGGAGGTCACCGTGGGCGGCATCCTCGCCTCGGTCTTCCGCCGGGTGAACCGCAACGGGGAACCGTGGGCCGCCTGCCGGCTGGAGGACCTGGCCGGCGGGGTGGAGGTGCTGTTCTTCCCCAGGGTGTACGCGGCGCACGCGCCCCGGCTGGTCGAGGACGCGATTGTGCTGGTGCGGGCGCGGGTGGTGTCCCGGGAGGAACACGTCTCGCTCGTCGCGGGCGACCTGGTGGTCCTGGACCTGGCCGAGGGCGTCCAGGTGCCGCCGGTGCGACTGCACCTGGACTCGGCCCGGTGCACCCCGCAGCTGGTGACCGAGCTCAGGGAGGTGCTGCGCGCCCATCCCGGCCCCGCCGAGGTCCAGGTGCACCTGGCCGGTGAGCGGCAGGACACGGTGCTGCAGCTGGACGACGCGCTGCGGGTGAGTCCCGACGCGGAGTTGGCCGCCGAGTTGAAGGCCCTTCTGGGGCCCGACTGTCTGCGATGATCCTTTTTCCTGGTTCCGCCCCGCCGTGGGAGGGGCGGAGGGTACGGTGCTGTCCCGGTGCCCCCGGTGCCAGGGGAGGGGTGAGCCCGGCGGAAGCACTCTGGTGTACCGGGTGCGGGTCCGGTGGGGGTTGTGCGGCCCCTGCGGGGGCGGTCCGGCGAACCTGACTGGGAGGACGTGGTGGTTTCCCCAGCCCGCACCCCCGAACCGGCCTCCCCGGCTGGTGAGGTGACCTTCGACCTGGCCCGCGACGGCGACCGCCGCGTCGAGGTCCTGTACCCGGAGACGGCCGACCGGTTCCTGCCCACCCGGTTGCCGGGTCCGGTGTCTTTCGCCGCTGCCCGGCACCTGGCGCCCGGGTGGCGGGCGGCACAGCCCCTGCTGGTGTTGGCCATGGTGGTGGTGCCCTGGTTCTGGGTGGCGTTCACCGTGCTCAT
>DATCJU010000157.1:0-18388 GCA_036562635.1 Pseudonocardiaceae bacterium | reverse complement strand
CCGCCGGCGGCCAGGTGTACGTCGACGGGGCCAACCTCAACGCCCTGGTCGGGCTGGCCAAGCCGGGCGAGTTCGGCGCCGACGTCTCCCACCTCAACCTGCACAAGACCTTCTGCATCCCGCACGGTGGCGGCGGCCCCGGTGTCGGTCCGATCGGGGTGCGGGCCCACCTGGCTCCTTTCCTGCCCAACCACCCGCTGCAGCCGGCCGCGGGTCCGGAGACCGGTGTGGGGCCGATCGCGGCGTCGCCGTGGGGCAGCGCGTCGATCCTGCCCATCTCGTGGGCCTACATCCGCATAATGGGTGCCGAGGGACTGCGTCGGGCGACGCTGACCGCGATCGCCGCGGCCAACTACGTGGCCCGTCGCCTCGGTGAGCACTTCCCCGTGCTGTACACCGGCGAGGGTGGGTTCGTGGCCCATGAGTGCATCCTCGACCTGCGTCCCATCACCAAGGCCACCGGCGTCACGGTGGAGGACGTGGCCAAGCGGCTGGCGGACTACGGTCTGCACGCGCCCACCATGTCGTTCCCGGTGGCCGGGACGCTGATGGTCGAGCCCACCGAGAGCGAGGACCTTGCCGAGCTCGACCGGTTCGTCGACGCGATGATCTCCATCAAGCGGGAGATCGACCGTGTCGGTTCGGGGGAGTGGCCGGTGGACGACAACCCGCTGCGCAACGCCCCGCACACCGCGGCCTGCCTGACCGAGGAGTGGAAGCACCCCTACACCCGGGCCGAGGCGGTGTTCCCGGCAGGGACCGACCGGCCCAAGGTGTGGCCACCGGTGCGCCGCATCGACGGGGCTCGTGGCGACCGGAACCTGGTCTGCTCGTGCCCGCCGATCAGCGCCTACTCGAGCTGAGCAACTCGCCTGACCCGGGACTCCCACCCGTCCCCGGACGTTTCGACGTCCGGGGACGGGTGTTTCCGGGCTCCCGTGCTCGGCGTCGTGGGGGAACGGGGCGCGCACGAGCGACGCCGCCGCACCCGATGCCGGATACGGCGGCGTCCTGGGATGGTCGGGAGTTCTCGCCCCGACCGGGTCAGTGCGAACTGGACAGCACCTGGCCGAGCGCGGGGGCGATCTCCTCGCCCTTCTCCACCAACGACAGTGTTCCGTGGGTCAGCGCGGCCAGTTCCTCGAGCTGCTCCCGCTCCGCCTCGGCACCGATCGCGATGATGTCGACCGGGATCGGGTGCTCCGCCTGGTTCAGCCGGTTCAGCTCCGTCTTGAGCGCGGACAACGCCATCCCACCCTGGTCCTGGCCGGTGGTGATGACGACGACCCGGTTGGGTCGGGAGGCGTCGTAGTTCTGCACCGCGGCCCGGTAGGCCTGGGCCAGCCCCTTGTGCAGGTGGCGGTCGCTGCGCCCCGGCTCCAGGCGGTCGACGGCGGACAGCAGTGCACCGCGCTGGCGGAGCGGGGTGGCGGCCGCGAGTCGTTCGGGGTCACGGGAGAACTCCCACAGACCCATCGAGCCGCCCACCGCGCGTTCGACGTGGCCGCGCAACGCGTCCTTGACCCAGTCCAGACGGGAGCGGCCGTCCCCGCCGTCCTGTTTCATCGCCTCCGAGACATCCACCAGGAGGGTGGTCACCTGGCCACCGCCGACAGCGCTCGCCCAGGCCGCGGCGATCTGCTGGGTGGTGTTGGCGTCCGCGGGCTTCAGGGGCTGGGTCGTGGGTGTCCAGCGGATTCCGGGCGCGGGTCGGGGGTACTCCTGTACGGCTGCCACCCGTAGACCGGCCTGGGCGAAGAGCTGTTGCTGCTCCTGCTGCTGCAGGAACTCACGGAACAGCTGGGCCGCACGTACGAGCGTCTCGTCACCGTTGAGCGCCACGAACGGGAAGTCCGCGGTCGGAGTGGCACCGGCGAGCGAGACACCCACCATGGTGTGCTTGGCGGGTGACTCACCGTCGCGGCCGGTGTTCCGGCGGTAGAGGTCGACCTCCATCACCGGAACCGCGTCGAACGGGGCTGCGGTGACGTCCTGGTGTTTGCCCAGCTCCAGCAGGGCGTCGTGCGTTGTGGCCGGGAGTTCCTTCGGCTGCGCCTCAGCCAGGGAGGCCAGGGTGTTCCGGGACTCGTCCTGACCGAGCAGATCGACCGTGACAGGACCGTCGGGGGTCTGGCTGCGTCCGGCCAGTGCGGACTGCACGGCCAGGGCGCTGGCCGGGTTGGACGCCAGGTCGGGGAGCACCACGGTGAACCGGCCCCAGTCGGCCTGCTTGTAGCGGCTCCACCCGTCGGGAGCGGAAGTGATCTCGGGCAGGTCACTCCACTGGGTGAGGTTGCTGTTCATCACCAGCTGTGCGGCCGACTCGGGCATGGCCAACACCACGGGGCTGCTGGCGATCGACACGGGCGTGGAGCCCAGCATGCCGCTGTTCTGCGCACGCAGCCGGTCGATCCACAGACTGGAGTCGGGTACCCAGGCGTGTGGCCGGGCGCCGTGCGCCTGCTCGTCCCATCCCTGGGTCAGCCCCTGCAGCACCGTGTCGGGTTCCGTCGGTGTGACCTCGACGACGATGCAGTGGTCCTGCACCACCGGCCGCTGTGTCCTCCACTCGTCGGCGGCCTCCCGGAGTGGTTTGGCCACGCTCGGTGCTGCGGCGACGGTCAGTACCGCCTCGCCCTGGTGGCAGCTGCTGGCCTCGGCCTGGGCCCTCTGCTCGACCACCTTCCCCAGCCAGCTCCACCCCGCCCATCCGGCGGCGGACAGGACCAGCAGAACCACGACAGCGATCGGCCAGAACGCAACGCCTCGCGTCCTGCGGCCGGTGGCTCTCCGTCGCCTGCCAGCGCTGCGCACCGAGTCGTACTGCCCCATCCAAAGCCCCCTGCAGACCCAAGGTCCACTGTCGAATTTCCGGAATGATCATGCACAGCCCGCCTTCAGGTGTGGGCCGTGAATGTGAGGGTTAACGCTAACAGGTGAATGCATAGGGTCAAGAGCCATTGCATTCCGTAAGAATGTGTTCCTCCTCCTGTGATGATCAGGAGGATTCTTCACCTGTTCGGGCGGCTAGGGTGAGATTCGTTCACATCTCGGCCGGGCGGCTGCCGGGTGGCCGGCGAACAGCTGCTTTCCCTGGTCACACCGGCTCTGTGCGCAGCGCGCAGCCTGTCCCTCGGTGGTCGCCGGCCGACCCGGCACACCCGCTCCACGGCCCGAAGACTCGAGCCGGTCACACCACTTGTCCAGGCCCATGGTGATATGGAAACCTCAGCTGTTTCGGATCACCTTGTGGGCGCCGTCGAGATGATTTTCACCTGTTCGGGTACTTGGCGTGGGGCTCGTTCACGTCCCAGCTGAGCAGTTCCCGGCAGAGCTCGATCAGGTGCTGCCTCAGTGGCGCGGCCTGTGCGGCGAAGCTCGCCTGCCGCCGGGTGAACTCCGCCCGGCCGGCAGGAGTCTCGACACGGACCGGCTGGTATCCGAGCTCGCTCAGGTCGTACGGGCTGGCCTGCATGTCCAGTTCCCGGACTTGCACGGCCAGCTCGAAGCAGTCGGCCATCAGCTCGGAGGGGACGAAGGGCTCCAGCTTGTAGCACCACTTGTACAGATCCATGGTGGCGTGGAGGCACCCGGGCTGCTCCAGTTCCAGCTGGCTCTCCCGGGACGGCTGGAGGGTGTTGCGCGGCCGTGCCGGTTCGGTGAAGAAGCGGAACGCGTCGAAGTGGCTGCACCGGATACGCAGGGACTCCACCACGGCGTCGGTGCCCGCGGAGCCCAGGCGCAACGGTACGCCCCGGTGCCGCACCTGGTCCTCCGGAAGCCGGTAGACCATCGCCCACTCGTGCAGCCCGTAGCACCCCAGCCGGGGTGGCCGGGAGGAGGTGGCGGTGAGCAGGGCCAGGACGAACTCCGCGGTTCTGCGGCGGTTGGGCGTGAAGGCCGCGGGGTCTAGCGTCACCCCCTCCTCGACCTCGTGGTAGCCGCTCCACTGCAGGTACTCCCGGGCCGAGTCCCCGGTCAGCACCACGCCGGGGCCGGGATGCCAACGTTCCAGTCTGGCCGGGCGGTGCGAGTAGTAGGTGAAGAGGAAGTCCAGGACCGGATGTTTCTCACCGGCCGCCCGCCGGCGCAGGTGTGGCTCCGTCCACTGGCGTACCCGTCGCCGGTGCGCCTCGGCCCGGGAACGCCAGGTTCCCTCGTCCAGCACGACCAGCCCGTTGTTCACCCGACCACGGTACTGCTCCGGGAATCGGTGGCCGGGACGATCCCCTCTCCGGTCCGTGGTACCGGGCCCGGGGCGTCGCCTCCCGGATCGTCCGACAGCTGTTCCACCTCGTGGTTCGCGCTGCGTACGACCCGCTTGCCTCGACTGCTCGGCCTGCTCCGCGTCCCGCGGCATCCGTGTCCCGGATGTGGTTCTTGCGCCGTGCCGTCACGGCCCCGGCGCGGAGAGGGGCTTCCCATTCCCGTGCGGGGGCGGCGACGAGTGCCCCGGCCTGCTGACCAGGCGATTCGGGGACGGTGCGGCGGGACCACCCCTCGGGGCGGTCCCGCCGGACTCAGCGTGTGGTCGGACCGGGGGTGGAGCCGTTGACGTGGGTCGCGTCGCGGACCGTGCCGACGTACTCCTCGACCAGGTCCTCCAGGGTCACCACGCCCAGCTCGCGGCCGTCCGCTCCCACCGCCTTGGCCAGGTGGCTGCGGGCGCGGCGCAGTGCGGCCACCGCCTCGTCCAGGCGTGCGTCGGCGGGCAGCTCGGGCAGACCGCGCAGCTTGGACCGGGGCACCGGGGTGGTCGGGTCCGCACCCGCCAGGTCCAGCACGTCCTTGACGTGCAGATAGTTGGACAGCCGGCCGCTTGCGGTGCGCAGTGGGAACCGGGAGAAGCCGGTGGCGGCCACCGCCGACTGTACGTCCCCGAGCGTGGGACGCTCCGGGAGGGTGGTGAGCGAGTCGATCGGTACCACCACGTCGGCGACCGTGCGTTCCGCCGAGGACAGCGCCTGGGTCAGCCGTCGGTGCTCCGAGGGGTCGAGCAGTCCCTCCCGGCGGGACTCACCGATCATCTCGGCCAGCTCGTGCGAGGTGTAGGCGGTCTCCAACTCGTCCTTGGGCTCGACCCGGAACAGGCGCAGCACCCCGTTGGCCATGGCGTTGAGCAGGCTGATCATCGGTCGGGTCAGGCGCACGAAGGCGACCAGGCCCGGTACCAGCAGCAGTGCGCTGCGCTCGGGTCCGGCGATGGCGATGTTCTTGGGCACCATCTCGCCGAGCACGATGTGCAGGACGACCACCAGCAGCAGCGCGATCGGGAAGGCGATGGCGTGCTGCAGGGCCACCGGGACGCCCAGCGGAGCGAGTAGCTTCTCCAGCTGGTGGGCCACCGCCGGTTCGCCGAGCGCCCCCAGCCCCAGGGAGCAGATGGTGATACCGAGCTGGGACCCGGCGAGCATCAGGGAGATCTCCTCACCGGCCCGCATCACCAGCCCGGCACGGGCATGACCCTGCTCGCGCAGGGCCTCCAAGCGGTCACGGCGCGCGCTGATCAGGGCGAACTCCGCACCGACGAAGTAGGCGTTGGCAACGAGCAGGAGAACGGCGACCGTGATGGCCAGGGTGTCGCTCATCAGGCCACTCCCTGCGTGAGCCGAGAGGGTGCGGCACCGGGTCGTTCCCCGGCGCCCCGGGTGATCCGCAGCTCGGCGATGCGGTGGCGGTCCATCCGCATGACCGTCAGCCGCCACCCGTCGCGTCGCACCTCGTCCCCCACGGTGGGAATCCGACCGAGGGTGGCCAGCACGAACCCGGCCAGGGTCTCGTACTCGCCCTCCGGAACACGGAAGCCGGTGGCCTCGACCACCTCGTCCGGGCGCAGCAGCCCGGAGACCATCCAGCTGCTCCGGCCCAGCGGGCGGATCGGGGCGGCCTCCAACCGGTCGTGCTCGTCACGGACGTCACCGACGATCTCCTCGACGACGTCCTCCAGGGTGACCAGGCCGGCGGTGCCGCCGTACTCGTCGACCACCACCGCCATCTGTAGGCCCGAGTCGCGCAACCGGTCCAGCAGGGCGTCGGCGGGTAGGGTTTCCGGCACCGTGGGGACCGGGCGGGTCAACGAGCTCACCCGGACGGTGGAGCGTTGTGCGGCAGGTACCGCGAAGGCCTGCTTGACGTGCACCACGCCCCGGATGTCGTCCAGGTCGCCGCCGTGCACCGGGAACCGGGAGTTCCCGGTCCGCCTGGCGGTGTCCAGCAGATCCGTGATCGTGGCGTCGGTCCGCAGCGCCTCGATCCGCACCCGGGGGGTCATCAGCTCACCGGCGGTGCGGTCCCCGAAGCGCAGAGACCGGTCCAGCAGGGTCGCCGTGCCCGGGTCCAGGGTGCCCAGAGCGGCACTGGATCGCACCAGCGAGCCCAGTTCCTGGGGGGAGCGGGCGGAACGCAGTTCCTCGGCCGGCTCGATACCCAGCCGCCGCACTATCCAGTTGGCCGATCCGTTGAGCGCGTTGATCAACCAGCGGAAGAATGTCGAGAAACCGGACTGCAGCCCGGCAACGGCCCTGGCGGTGGCCAGCGGTTTGGTGATGGCCAGGTTCTTCGGGACCAGCTCGCCGAACACCATCGACAGGGTGGTGGCCAGCACGAGGGCGAGAGCCACCGCGATCCCGTGGGCCGCTCCGCTCGGCAGGCCGACGGCCTCCAGGCCGGGGCGCAGCATCGCGGCGATCACCGGTTCGGCGATGAAGCCGGTCACCAGGGTGGTGATCGTGATGCCGAGCTGGGCACCGGAGAGCTGGAAGGACAGGGAGCGGTGTGCCCGCTGCACCCGCCGGGCCCGGCGGTCGCCGACCTGTTGGACATGCGTGTCGACCTGGCTGCGTTCCAGGGCGGTGAGGGAGAACTCCGCGGCGACGAACAGGGCCGTGCCGAGGGTGAGGACGACGACGAGGATCAGTCCGAGAACGAGGAACAGGACGTTGTTCATCGGGTCCCCCCGACGGGGTCCCCGGGCGAGACAGGGTGATGGCCGGGTTGTTCACCCGGCTCGGTACTGCATCCAGGCGGCTGCGCGTCGCGCACTAGCCGTTCACTCCTATCGAACTCGATGGGTAACCGCCAGTGTAAACGTTGATGGGGTACCCGGAAGTTTCCCGACGAGAGCACGTTGCGCCACGTGGGTGAGCTGAGGAGGCATCGCGGGAACGGGCGGATGCGTGCCGGTGTGGAACCGGATCGGGAACGGATCCGGAGGGGACCACCGTGGGTGACCCGTTGTGGCGAATCCCACGGTGAGCACCCGGTTCCGGGGTTGTCGCGGGTTGCCGGTGGTACCCCGCCCCGCAGGAGTGTGACTACGGTCCGTGAAACTTGCCACGAAAAGTTGCAACGGATTACTCCGAAAGACTTAACCTCGCTTGGATACGCCAGGCCGGTGACCCCGGCCTGTGCTCATGTCAGCGGGAGGACACGAGACCGTGAGCGCCACATCGAGCGCAGCATCCCCGATCCCGAACAGGGCGGAGAAGGGCTTCTTCGGGCACCCCCGAGGCCTGGCCACGCTCTTCTTCACCGAGATGTGGGAGCGCTTCTCCTACTACGGGATGCGGGCCATTCTGGCTTTCTTCCTGGCCGACACCGTCGTGAACGGTGGTCTCGGGCTGGACAAGGGCACCGCGAGTTCCCTGGTGAGTGTCTACGGCGCCTCGGTCTACATGTCCGCCCTCGCCGGTGGCTGGATCGCCGACCGGTTGCTCGGTGCCCAGCGCTCGGTGTTCTACGGCGGCGTGCTGATCATGTTCGGACACATCAGCATGGCCCTGCCGCTCGGCGCCGCCACCATCTACCTGGGCCTGCTGCTCATCGTGCTGGGCACCAGTCTGCTCAAGCCGAACATCTCCACGGTGGTCGGCGGCTTGTACCAGGACCACGACACCCGCCGCGACGCCGGTTTCTCGATCTTCTACATGGGGATCAACATCGGCTCCTTCGCCGGTCAGCTGGTCTCCGGCTACCTGGGGGAGAAGGTCAACTGGCACCTGGGCTTCGGCGCCGCCGCGGTCGGCATGGCTCTTGGCCTGATCGTCTACCGGCGCGGCGCCCGCAACCTCGGCACCGCCGGTGCCGCTCCCACCAACCCGCTCACGCCGGACGAGCGTGGCAAGGCGATCGCCCGGATCGGGCTGACTGCGGGTGCCCTGGTGCTGATCGGCCTGGCGATGCACCTCACCGGCAACCTGACCGTGGACAGCGTGATCAACGCGATCAGCCTGCTGGCCATCGTGGTGCCGATCGTCTACTTCGTGGTCATGATGCGCAGCCCGCGCACCACCGAGGTGGAACGTTCCCGGCTGGTGGCCTACGTTCCGTTGTTCGTCGCGGCCGTGCTGTTCTGGATGATCTTCGAGCAGGCGGCCAACGTGCTGAACTTCTACGCGGCGGACCGGGTGGACACCACCCTGTTCGGGTGGGAGTTTCCCGCCTCCTGGTTCCAGTCGGCCAACCCGTTCTTCATCTTCCTGCTGGCGCCGCTGATGGCCGCGCTGTGGGTGCGGCTGGGCGAGCGGCAGCCGTCGACCCCGCGCAAGTTCGCCGTCGCACTGGTCATCATCGGCTCCTCGTTCGGCCTGATCGCCCTGGCGTCGGTGCTGGACCCCGATGGCAAGGTGAGCCCGCTGTGGCTGCTGGCCGTCTACGCGGTGCAGACCGTGGCCGAGCTGATGCTCTCGCCGGTTGGCCTGTCGGTCACCACCAAGCTGGCCCCGGCCGCCTTCGTGTCGCAGATGATGGGTATGTGGTTCCTGGCCAGCGCGGCCGGGCAGGGCATCGCGGCCCAGGTGGTGCCGCTGTACGAGACGCTGCCGGAGAAGGTGTACTTCGGGGTCATCGGCCTGTCCGCGGTGGTGCTGGGTCTCCTGCTCTGGCTGGGCGCCAACCGCATCCGGACGTTGATGCGCGGGGTCGACTGATCCGGACGCGTGGCCTGCGCGTGGCGACGTCCGGGCCACGACGTTCGAGCCGTGCGGCCACGGTACGCCGCCGCGTACCGTGGCCGCATGACGTTCGGCGAGCTGTTCACTCCCGGGCTTCGGCACCAGCGGGAGCACCGGCAGTGGGTCGAGGTGCACCGCCGGGAGGACCCCGAAGCCGGCGCCGGGCCGTTGGACCTGGACTCGGGAGTCGTTCGGCTACCGGTGCGCCGCGACCCCGAGGACGACACCATGCGCCCCTGACCGGGCCGGACGACGGACGGCTCGAACGGGGGTGTCCCGGTCAGCTCGCGACCCGGGCCCGGCGGCCTTCCAGCAGTACCGGCAGGTGCTGGATCCCGTGGATGAGTCGGGACGAGCGATACCGGGGCGTGCCGGCCAGCTCCAGGCGCGGGAAACGCCGGAAGAGGGCGCCCAGCGCCACGGTTCCCTCCAGGCGGGCCAGTCCGGCACCCAGGCAGTAGTGCGCTCCCGCGGAGAAGGCCAGGTGTTCGCGGGCGTTCTCCCTGGTGATGTCGAACTGGGCGGGATCGGGGAACACCTGCGGGTCCCGGTTGGCGCCACCGAGCAGCAGGAGGACCTGTTCCCCCGGGTGCAGGCGAATTCCCTCGACCTCCACCTCCCGGTGCACCACCCGCACGGTGAACTGGACCGGGGAGGCGTAACGCAGCACCTCCTCCGCCGCGTTGGCCGCCCGTTCCGGTTCGGCCACCAACAGGTCTCGCTGGGTGGGATGGTCTAACAGGGCTAGCACTCCGCTGCCGATCATGTTCACCGTGGTCTCGAAGCCGGCCAGCAGGAGGAGCTGTGCCGTGGCGAGCAGCTCCCTGCTGGTCACCGGCTCCTCCCCGCCCGCGTTGTGCACCAGTCCGCTGATCACGTCGTCCCCGGGTTCGTGACGACGACGTTCGATCAGATCCCGGAAGAACCGGTCGAGCTGCACCAGGGTGGTCCGTACCGCGTTCAGTTCCTTGAGGGTGCGTGCCCCGTCCAGTGCGGTGCCCAGGATCCAGCCCCACCGGGCGAACTGCGGGTAGTCCGGATCGGGCACGCCGAGCAGGTCACTGATCACCCGGATCGGAACCCGGACGGCGAACTCACGCACCAGGTCCACCGGTCGGGACGTGTCCAGTTCGTCCAGGAAGTGGTCGACGATCGCGCGGATCTGCTCACTGCGTTGGTTGATCGCCCGGGGGGTGAACCACGGGGAGACCAGTCTGCGCAGGCGTGTGTGCGCGGGCGGGTCGAGGGAGAGCAGGGAGTCCACGATGGGGTGGGCGATCCACTCGGGCAGCGGTTCCGGGGGTTCCAGCACGCCGCGGGCTCTCCTGCCCGGCTGCACCACCCCCAGGCGGTGGTCGCGCAGCAGGTGGCTGACGATCCGGTGTGAGGCGCTGATCCGCGGTCCGAGCCGACTGGTCACCAGGGGACCCTGCTCCCGGATCCGGTCGTACAGGGCGTAGGGCGGGGTGGTTCCCCGGGTGAGCAGTTGTGCCGCCGGATCCCCCAGTTTCGCCTGGCTCCACAGGTAGGCCCGGGTGGACCACAGCGCCGTGCCGACCCGCAGCTCCCGGAACGCACGTAGCCCTGCTGTCACCGTCTGTCCCCCTCGTCACGGTCTCGCCTTCCGCCCGGCGGAAGGCAGTTCGTGAACACTGTTCACTCCTTACGGTGCTGGATTCCGTGCCGTGAGGTAAGGGGTGAACAGGGGGAGAGGGGTCCACTGTTCGAGTGGTTGACCGGCGCGTGTCCCGCGACCGGCCTACCGTCGGAGCATGAGTGCTGAGCTGGTGCGTCCCCGGGAGGGACGAGTGATCGGCGGGGTGTGCGCCGGGCTCGCCGACCGGTTCGGGCTGAGCCGGGGCGTGGTGCGTCTCGCCTTCGTGCTCTCCTGCGTCCTGCCGGGGCCGCAGTTCCTGGTGTATCTGGTGCTGTGGGTGCTGATCCCCGACGAGCGTCGGGTGGCGGCCCGCTGATCCGCTCCGGGAGAAGGGCGGCTCAGGGCAGGGAAACGGTCCTGTCGACCTGCTGTACGCGGACCCGGGTGTGGAGATCCCGGCGGGTGGGTTCGTCGAACTCACCGGCCAGTGGACACCGCACGGCGGCTGCGGACAGTGCCGTGGCTGCCCGCAACAGTTCTGGCCACCCCGTGCCCCCACGGAGGCCGGTGGCCAGTGCTGCCACGCAGGCGTCCCCGGCGCCGGTGGGGTTGCCGTACAGCTGCTCCGGGGGTTCGGCGCGCCAGATCTCGTCGGCGACGGCGAGCAGTCCGTCCGCACCGAGGGACACCACCACGGCGCGTGCTCCGGCCAGTCGGAGTCGGTGGGCGGCGTCCAGGGGATCGTCGAGCCCGGTGGTGGCCCGCAGCTCGGCGGCGTTCGGCTTGACCAGGTCGGGCCCTGCCGCGACGGCCCGGCGCAGCGGTTCGCCCTCGGCGTCCACGATGGTGCGGCTGCCCAGACCGGCTGCGATGCGCACCAGGTGTGCGTAGCCGTCGTCCGGGACTCCCGGGGGAAGGCTCCCGGACAGGACGACCACCTCGGCGGTGGTGGCGAGTTCGACGAAACGGTCCAGGAACCGCTGCCACTCCGTCTCGGTGATCCGGGGGCCGGGCTCGTTGAAGAGGGTGGCGTCCCCGTCCTGTGTGGACACGACCGCCACCGTGCGTCGGGACTCACCGGCCACGGGGACCAGCTCGTCCGGCAGGCCGGCCACGGCGAGGTCCTCGCGGATCGCCTCACCGGTGCGACCGCCGGCCAGCCCGGTCACCACGGTCGGTTGGCCCAGCGCGCGCAGGACGCGGGCCACGTTGATCCCCTTGCCTCCGGCTCGCTGCCGAACCTGCTGCACCCGGTGGGTCCGGTGGGGATGCAACCGCTCCACGGTGTAGGTGACGTCCAGTGCGGCGTTGAGCGTGACGGTGAGGATCACGGGAACTCCCCAGCTCGACGGATGCTCGTTCCTGCATCTTAGAGCGGAGTTCCGTGCACTTTCACGCATCTCGACCCGTGATCGCGGGTGGAGACCCGTGTTCGGGCGCAGCCGGTGGGTCAGGTCGACCGCCGGTGGCGGCGCACGCTCTCCTCGACCAGGTCGAGCACGGGTTCCAGGTCGTCGGCGGGCAGACCCATCGCCAGGTGGGAGACCAGTCCTTCCAGGACCAGCTCCAGGAACGCGGTCAGCACGTCGACGTCGATGTCGTCCCGGAGGTTGCCGGCCTCGCGCTGCCGTTCCAGGCGTGCTCGGGTGGCCGCGGTGAGCTGTCCGGAGTGTTCGGCCCACCGGGCCCGGAAGTCCGGGTCGGTGCGCAACCGCCGGGAGACCTCCAGGCGGGTGCCCAGCCAGTCCGGCGGGAAGGCGCCCTCGGCGTTGGCGCCGTGCTCGGCCAGCAGGTTGCGCATCACCTGTACCAGGCCCTGTTCGGCCACGACCTCGGCCATGCGGCGCGCGTCGTCCTCGGCGAGTGCGAGGAACAGGGATTCCTTGTCGCGGAAGTGGTGGAAGATCGCTCCCCGCGACAGGCCGGTGGCTTCTTCCAGTCGGCGGACCGTGGCACCCTCGTAGCCGTACCGCGCGAAGCAGGCACGCGCCCCGTCCAGGATCTGGCGCCGGCGCGCGTCGAGGTGGTCCTGACTCACCCTGGGCACCCGACGATCGTGACAGTCGGACCGGGTTCTGTGCAATCCGTACGTACGTTTTGAACCCCACTGAGATCAAAACTCGATTTCTTAACATCTGTTGTTTCAGTGGTGAGTGAAATTAATTACCTTCGGATGTGACCTCGTGTCGGACGGCGCCCGGATCGGTGCGCGACGCCACCGATCCCGGTAGCGTTGACTCTGGGTGATCACGGGGGTGCAATCTGTGAGCAACGCTCGTCTCACCGGCACCGCCGCACCGGAGGCGCTGCCGCTGTACACCCTGGCCGACGCCGAGGACTACGTGGCCGCGGCCAGCTTCCGGTACGGAGCACCACGTCAGCTCGGGGTGGAGCTGGAGTGGACCGTGCACCACATCGCCGATCCGCGACGTCCCGTGGAGGCGTGCCATCTGCGGAGAGCCCTCGGCCCGCACACCCCACCCGTGCTGGACCCGGACAGCCCGCACCAGCCGCTTCCGGGAGGATCACTGGTCACCGTCGAGCCGGGTGGGCAGATCGAGATCTCCAGCACACCCCACGACTCGCTCGCCGCCCTGCTGGCCACCGTCACCGCGGACATCGCCCGCCTCACCGACCTGCTCGGGGCGGTCGGACTGCGCCTGGGGGAACACGGCACCGACCCGTACCGCCCCCCGCGCCGGGTGCTGCACACCCCGCGCTACCTGGCCATGGAGCACGCCTTCGACCGCGTCGGCTCGGCTGGGCGCACGATGATGTACAGCACCGCGGGACTGCAGGTCTGCCTGGACGTCGGGGAGCGGGACCGGGCGGCCATCCGGTGGGCGGCGGTGCACGCCCTGGGGCCGGTGCTGCTGGCGGTGTTCGCGAACTCACCCGTGCTGGCCGGGCGGCGCACCGGGTGGGCGTCCTCCCGGATGGCCCTGCTGTACGGCACCGACCCGTCGCGCACCCACCCGGCGAGCATCGGTGGTGATCCGGCGATCCGCTGGGCCCGACGGGCGGTGCGGACACCACTGCTGTCCGTGCCCCGTCTGGGACCACAGTGGGACATCCCCAACGGGATCACCTTCGACCAGTGGATCGCCGGTGCGTTGCCCGGTCACCCCACCACGGCTGATCTGGCCTACCACCTGAGCACCTTGTTCCCGCCGGTACGGCCGCGCGGCTACCTGGAGGTGCGCTACCTGGATGCCCAGCCGGCGGGGGAGTGGATCCTGCCGGTGGTGGCCATGGCCGTGCTGTTCCGGCGGGAGTCCACCGTGGACGCCGTGATGGAGCTGGCCGCCCCGGCGGTGGACCGATGGGTGCAGGCCGCCCGGCGGGGCCTGGCCGACCCGGTACTGGCCCGGGTGGCCCGAGGGCTGAACACCCTGCTGGGGGAGGTGCTCGGGGACGCCCAACTTCCCCCCGCCCTGGAGGCGGAGGTGGCGGAAGGCCTGGAGCGCAGGTTCGTCCCCCGATAGCGGACCGGACACCCCGCGAGGCCAGGGCACTCCCCGGCCCGGTGCGGTCCGGACGCCGTCCCCGGTGGGTGACACGGCGAGCCCGGATGGGCGGACCGGATTAGAGTCGGGCGCTGTGAGCTGGCGCATCCGGATGGCGTACCGGCTCAGCAGCCTGGACTGGTTCGCCAGGTTGGGACGGCGACTGGTCCCCCTGGACCTGGCGGTCCAGCGCCGTACCGGTGGTCGGATCAGCCTGCTCCGGTTGGCCGGGCTGCCCGCCCTGCTGCTCACCACGACCGGACGGCGTACCGGCCGGCCGCACCAGGTGCCGCTGCTGTACGTACCGCACCCGGACGGCTACCTGGTGGCCGGATCCAACTGGGGCCAGCGCCACCATCCGGCATGGTCGACGAACCTGCTGGCGACGCCGGAGGCCGTGGCCGAGGTACGTGGACGCCGGATCCCGGTACGGGCCCGGCTGCTGGTCGGGGCCGAACGTGACGCGGTGTGGCCCTCGCTCGTCGCGGTGTGGCCCGCCTACGACTCCTACGCCGCCCGTAGTGGGCGGGACATCAGGGTGTTCCTGCTCGAGCCACGACCGGGGTCCGACCCGGACGGATGACGCCAGGGAGCCGGGAACACACCGTCGCCGGGTGTCGGACGGTCAGTCCACGTCGAACAACCTGTGCCAGTTGTGGCGGCTGGACAGTTCCGGCAGTGCTCGACGGTACCGGCGGGCGACCTCCCGGCCCTCGCGAACCAGACGGAGACAGGCCATGACACCGCGCTGCCCGAGCCGGACGAGCAACGTGCGGTCGTGGTGGCGCACCCGGGCTCCCTCCTGGGACGCGTCGGTGACCACCACCGTGCGGAACAGCGACACGTGCCACCAGTACGCCTCTCGGGCCGGAACCCACGCCACCTGCTGCCGGTGGATTCCTGCCAGCTGGCACAGCAGGCGCTTGGCCAGGACCGCGATCGGCATGCTCGGCGGTGGATCGGCCGGGACGATGAGCGGTTCGGAGGCTCGCAGCCTGGGGAGTGCCGTGGCCGGGTAGCGCACGGTCTCCGGGTACGCGGCGCGCAGCCTCCGGATCTCGGTGGCGGCCGCCACCCCGCCGTCGTCGAGGATCTCCGGTCCGCTGAGGAAGTCCTCGATCGCCCGGATCAGGGTGGCCGCCAGCCCGTACTGCATGCCCACCAGGTAGACCACCAGCTGCTTGAGCGTGGTGAGCGCGATCGACCGCACGCGGAACGGTCCGTGCAGCGCGGCGGTGATCAGGGCGTTGCGCAGGGTGAAGTACCGGTGCCAGTCGTCTTGGTCCTTTCGGCGGACGTCGGCGTGCCACACCCCGGCGCCGGGCAGGGACACCGTCGCGTAGCCGCGGCGGTGGGCGCGTATTCCGTACTCGATGTCCTTCCACTCGGAGAACAGCGGCAGCGGCAGACCGCAGTCGGCGACCACCTCCGCGGGGACGAGGCAGGCCCACCAGCCGGCGTGGTCGACGTCCACCCGACGGTGTCGGTCACCCCGCTCGGCCGGGGCAGGAGCGACCGGGTCGTTCCGGTGCAGGCCGTCGCGGGACACCGGGCCGGGAGCCAGGCGGTCGAGGTCGGCGTACTCCGTGTCGACGCGTGACCGGTCCGGCTGCCCCAGGGACAGCAGCTGCCCGCCGACGATCAGTGGTTCCACCGCGTGAGCGGCGAAGGCGGTCATCCGGACCACCGTCTCCGGGTCCACCAGGACGTCGTCGGCCAGCAGCAGGGCATCGGTGTGCCCGGGGCGCTCGCCGATCTCGTACAGGCCGCGGGAGAAGCCTCCGGCGCCACCGAGGTCCACCTGGTGCAGGTGGTGCAGTTTCGCACCCAGCACGGCGGCGACCTCGGTGAAGTCCTGGTCCCGCACCGGGTCGGCGCCCTGGTCCACCACGTACACCTCGTCGACCTTCTCGAGCGCCTCCCGGTCCGCCGCCAGTGACGACACGGTCGCCAGGCACCCCTCGGGATGGTGGGCGCAGATCACCACGGCCGTGCGTCGCTGCCGGTGAGGCGCCGGGACGAGCCACCGGACCTGCTCCACCAGCGCGGATTCCACCTCGGTGTCCGCCTGCAGCCACAGGGCGCCGCCGTCGAGGAACCGGTCCAACCGGGTGGTGAGCACGACTCGGGCCCGCTCGACCCCGGTCACCCGCTGCACGGCCACGGTGCGGGCCGTCCCCTCCGGGGTGGAGGCCATCAGGGCCAGGCGGGCACTCCCGCTGACCACCGCCTCCAGTCGCACCTGGTCCACCTCGGTCCACCGTTGCCAGTAACAGGCGGGGAACCGGCCGAAGTAGGTGTCGGTGGACACCGTGGTGTGGGGACGCAGTTCGAGCTGGTGCCGACGACGCAGGGCGGTGCCCCGCACCACGCGGGCGTACAGTTCCTCGGACACCTGGGGAGAGGGAGCGGCGAACGGGCCGCGCTGGACGACCCCCCAGCTCGGGACGGTCGGCTCGGCCTCACGAGGCTGTGGTGCGGTGACCGGTCGCTCGGCGGGACCGACCGGCCGCTCGACAGGACCGGGCCTCTGGTGCGTGCGCACTGGAAGGTTCGATACCACGGCGTACCGTCCTCGGCCGACGAGTGCTCACCGGCGATGGCCCGGCCGGGTGGTCTCCACCGCGGAGCCGTGACGACGGTGCGGTGGGGAAGGTGGTTCGGTTCGGTCGCTGGCCACCGCGACGGCGATGGGCTGATGTCGAACACCGTAACGGCGGGCAGGACGGCGGGCGCGTCGACGCAGGGCAACCCACCGCTTCGGTGGACACCGGATCGCAGGTCACCCGGTGAGGCCGGAGAGGACGAGCAGAACCGCGCTCGCCGCGGAGACCGCCAGGACCGCGGGTCGGACCCGTCCGGCGTCCAGGTACCGACGCGCCGGGCCGGACAGGGCGAAGCCCAGCACCAGGAACGGCAGCAGGGCGGCCGTGGCCAACAGGTGGTACCGCTCGACCTGGCCGCCGAGGGCCAGGCTCACCACCGAGGCGGCCGAGCCCAGGGTGAAGTAGGCGGCCAGCGTCGCGCGTACCCGAGGGCCGCCGGCGTTCTGGTAGAGCAGGGCCACCGGTGGCCCGCCGATGGACGACGCGGTGCCGAACACTCCGCTGGCCAGCCCGGCGACGACCAACGCCGGGGGAGTGGGAGCCGGGCGCCAGGTCAGCAGGGACAGTCCCACACAGATCAGGACCGACATCCCGACCAGGGCGGAGAACTCCTGCTGCGGCAGCAGGGCGACCGCGGCCACGCCCAGGGCGATACCGGGCAGCCGTCCGACCATCGCCCACCACACCCCGAGCCAGTCCACGTGTGCCCGCTCCCGCCACAGGGACAGGGAGGCGTGCGCGCAGGCCACCAGGATGGCCGGTACCGGCACCAGCCGTGGGTCGGTGAGCACCAGTAGGGGCGCGGCCAACACGTTCATCCCGAACCCGACGGTGCCCTGCACCAACGCGCCGAGGGCGACGACCAGACCGGCCAGGACGAAGGTGACGGCGGTCACCACGACGACTCCTTCCCGCAGGACGTGTGGACGTGCCGGAACAGGGGGCGGGGCCCGTCCTTCGTGGACGGGCCCCGCCCGGTCGACCGACGGGATCCGTTCAGCTCCGGATCATCTTCCGCAGCACGTACTGCAGGATGCCGCCGTTGCGGTAGTAGTCGGCCTCGCCCGGGGTGTCGATGCGCACGACCGCGTCGAACTCCACGGTCGAACCGTCCTCCCGCCGCGCGGTGACCTTGACGGTGCGCGGGATGCCGCCCTCGTTGAGCGCGGTGATCCCGGTGATGTCGTAGGTCTCGGTGCCGGTCAGGCCCAGGGAGGACGCCGACTGGCCCTCCGGGAACTGCAGCGGCAGCACACCCATGCCGATCAGGTTGGAGCGGTGGATCCGCTCGAACGACTCGGCGATCACGGCGCGGATGCCCAGCAGTCGGGTTCCCTTGGCCGCCCAGTCACGGGAGGAGCCGGAGCCGTACTCCTTACCGGCCAGCACCACCAGCGGCACGCCGGCCTCGGCGTAGTCCATGGCGGCGTCGTAGATGGTGGTCTGCTCCCCGCCCTTGAGGAAGTTGCGGGTGTAGCCGCCCTGCACGCCGTCCAGCAGCAGGTTGCGCAGCCGGATGTTGGCGAACGTGCCGCGGATCATGACCTCGTGGTTGCCGCGGCGGGAGCCGTAGGAGTTGAAGTCCTTGACCGCGACGCCGTTGTCCTGGAGGTACTGCGCGGCGGGCGTGCCGACCTTGATCGCCCCGGCCGGGGAAATGTGGTCGGTGGTGACCGAGTCGCCGAGCTTCACCAGGACGCGGGCGCCGTGGATGTCGGTGACCGGCTC
>DATCJU010000024.1:0-113968 GCA_036562635.1 Pseudonocardiaceae bacterium | reverse complement strand
TCTCCGCCCCGACCGCAGGGGAGTGCTCGCGGTGTCTCGACGAGCTCTCCGGGCAGGTCGAGGTCGAGCTGACCGAGCTGTTCGCCTACCCGGACAGCGCCACGGACTCCAGTACCGATGACGACGAGGTGAGCCGGGTCGTGGACGACCTGATCGACCTCGAACCGGTGGTCAGGGACGCGGTTCTGCTCGCCCTGCCCCAGGTGCCGCTGTGTTCGGAGGACTGCCGGGGGCTGTGCCCCGAGTGCGGGGGCAAGTGGGCCGAACTCGGCCCGGACCACCGGCATGAGACCATTGACCCTCGCTGGGCCGCGCTCCGTCAGCGGTTCGGCGGGATCGAGGAGGAGAAGTAGTCGTGGCCGTCCCCAAGCGGAAGATGTCGCGGTCCAACACCCGCTCGCGCCGTGCACAGTGGAAGACCAGCGCGCCGAACCTGGTCCCGTGCTCGAACCGCGCGTGCCGTCAGCCGAGGCTGCCGCACATCGCCTGCCCCCACTGCGGTACCTACGACGGCCGTCAGGTCGTCCGGCCGGCTTGATCCCTGGGCGCTGAGGTGCCGTGGGGAGCAAGTCCTCGCGGGTGAAGGTCCCCGACCCCACCCCATTGCTGGAGGCGCTCGGCGTCGAACTCGACGCCGAGCTGCTCATGCTCGCTCTGACCCATAGGTCGTACGCCTACGAGAACGGTGGCATTCCACCGAACGAGCGATTGGAGTTCCTGGGGGACGCGGTGCTCGGGCTGGTGGTCACCGACCACCTGTACCGGACACACCCGGACCTGCCGGAGGGCCAGCTGGCGAAGCTGCGGGCGAGCGTGGTCAACATGCAGGCGCTCGCCGGGGTGGCGCGCGGGCTCGGCCCGGGTGGGCTCGGGGCTCACCTGCTCCTGGGCCGCGGGGAGGAGCTCACCGGTGGGCGGGACAAGGCGAGCATTCTCGCCGACGGTCTGGAGGCCGTGATCGGTGCCGTGTACCTGCAGCACGGGATCGAGGTGGCCCGTGCCCTGGTACACCGGTTGTTCGCGCAGTTGTTGGCCGACGCGCCCCGGCGGGGCGCGGGCCTGGACTGGAAGACCAGTCTGCAGGAACTGACGGCTTCGGCCGGCCTGGGTGTGCCGGAGTACCGGGTTGCCGAGGAGGGCCCAGACCACCGCAAGGAGTTCACCGCCACCGCGGTGGTCGGTGGGCAGGAGCTGGGCACCGGTTGCGGACGCACCAAGAAGGAGGCCGAGCAGAAGGCCGCCGAGGCGGCGTGGCGCTCGCTGTCCGAGCGGCTTCAGCAGACCGCGAACGCCACCGAGCCACCGGTGGCCGACGGCGCGGTGTGATCCGCGTCGACCGTCGAGCACAGCGAACGCGGCAGCGACAGCACCCGCGCTGACCTGGGACGGGGCGTCGGTGCACGGTCGTCGACCTGTGGTCGGGTCGTGCACCGACGCCCCGTCGTCCTTCCCGGAGCACGCAGGAGTTTCCGGGGAACCCCCGGGAGACGAGGGCTCGGTGTGGCACCGCACAATGCACTGGTGCCCGAACTGCCCGAGGTCGAAGTGGTACGTCGAGGCCTGGACCGGTACGTGGTCGGCCGGACCGTGGCCCAGGTCGAGGTGCGGCATCTTCGTGCGGTACGGCGTCACCTGCCCGGTCCCGCCGACTTCGCCGCCCGGTTGACCGGGCGACGACTGGCCACGGCCCGCCGTCGGGGCAAGTACCTGTGGCTCGACCTGGACGTGCCCGGTGGGCGGCCCGGTGGGGAGGCGATGGTGGCCCACCTGGGCATGAGCGGGCAGATGCTGGTCCAGCCGCCGGACGCCCCCGACGAGAAGCACCTTCGGGTGCGGCTGCGTTTCACCGACGAGGGGCCCGAGCTGCGGTTCGTGGACCAACGCACCTTCGGCGGGCTCGTCCTGACCGACCTGGTGCCCTCGGTGGGTGCGTCGGTGCCGCGGGAGGTGGCACACATCGCGCTGGATCCGCTGGATCCGGCCTTCGACCTGGCGCAGGCGGTGGCTGCGGTACGGCGGCGGCGCACCGAGGTGAAACGGGCACTGCTGGACCAGACGGTGGTGTCCGGGATCGGCAACATCTACGCCGACGAGGCGTTGTGGCGGGTGGGGCTGCACTGGGCCACCCCCACCGTGTCCCTGTCCGACTCCCGGGTGGCCGAGCTGCTCACCGCTGCGCGGGACGTGATGTGCGAGGCGCTCGCCGCGGGCGGCACCTCGTTCGACGCGCTGTACGTCAACGTCAACGGCCAGTCCGGCTACTTCGACCGTGCGCTGGCGGTGTACGGGCGGGAGGGCCGGCCCTGCCGGCGGTGCGGGACGGCGGTGCGGCGTGATCCGTTCATGAACCGCTCGGCCTACAGCTGCCCGACCTGTCAACCGGCGCCGCGCGACGTGCGTCACTGACCACGGTGGATCCCCACGTTTCCCCCGACCGTCGGGCTTCCGGGCTCGTCGAGGATCCCGGAGGGACATCCCCTTTGCGTACTACTCTGCGATGCGTAGTAGTCTTCATCGCGTAGGACATTGGAGGCCCGATGGACACGAGCCAGTTGCTCAAGGGCGTGCTGGATCTGGCCGTCCTGGCCGTGCTCCGCGATGAGGACGGCTACGGCTACGACGTACTGCGCCGGCTGCGTCAGGCAGGGTTGGAGGACGTGGGGGACGCCTCGGTGTACGGCACCCTGCGCCGGTTGTACCGCGCCGGCCTGCTCACCTCGTACGTGGTGCCGAGCGAGGAGGGGCCGCATCGCAAGTACTACAGCCTCAATGTGTTGGGGCGCGCCCGACTGGACGACTCGAGCAGGACCTGGCGGACGTTCGCCACGGCGATGGACAACCTGTTGGGGGACGCGGCATGAGCAACACGCACAGCGATGTCGACATCTACCTACGGCGGGTGCGGGACGCCCTGGCCGACCTGCCGTCCGCCGAACGGGACGAGGTGCTGGAGGACGTCTCGGCGCACCTGGCCGAGGTTGCCGCGGAACTGGGCGACCCGGTGACCATGGAGCGGCTCGTCGAGCGGTTGGGCGAGCCGGAACGCTGCGCCGCCGAGCTGCGGGCCGCCGCCGGATACCCGGAGCCGACGGTCGCGAAGAAGTCGTCCCCGGCCACGCCGCGCCTGGCGTTGTGGAGCCTGGTGGCCGCCACGGTGTTCGCCGGTTTCGGCGGCTTCCTCCTCATCACCCGGGACAGGGACGACGAGATGCGCGCCCTCGCGCTCGCCGCGGTCTGCGCCCTGGTGTCCTTCCTGCTGGTGCGGACGCAGGAACAGCGGGCGGCGCTGGCCGACCTGCCCGAGATGCGCCGGGTGTGGAGTCTGTACCACCGGTTCCGGACCAGCAGGAACAGGAACGTGGACTTCGTCCGTTCCCTGCAGCCGGCCTGGTGGGTGCTGCGGGCCGTGGCCATGGCGTTGGCGCTCGGGCTGGTGCTGGGGCTGGGCACCATCGGGATGGAACTGGCTCCCTTCCTGGTGCTGGGCGCCTTCCTGGCGGTCGGCTCGGTGTGGCTGGGCCGGCGTGGCCAGGCCGACCGGCGGTTGTTGTGGCTGGTGTTGCCGGGTAACGCCCTCGCCGTCGGGGTGCTGTTGGTGGCGGGGGCCGAGCTGCAGCTCGGTGGAGCGCCCGTCGTCCCTGCGGCGGTGTCGTACAGCCACGTTCCGCCCGACGCCCTGCGGTACGGGGACCGGCAGACGACCAATCTCTACGCCTTCGACGGTGAGGGACGACCGATCGAGGAGTTCTACCTCTACGACGAGGAGGGGAACCCGATCCGGATCGTGCGGACCCGGTGCTACGAGGGCGAGCGGTTGTTCCTCGACGACATGGACAACCGGTTCCCGCGGCCCCGTGTGGAGTACGACGCGTCCGGCAGGTGCGTCGAACGGGAGGGAATCCCGTTCACCGTGGTGATCCCCAAGAACACCTCGGGGACCACGCCTTCCTCGTCCGGCACCCCCGGGACGTCGGCACCGTCCACGACGGACCTCGCCGCTCCGGAGTCCTCCGCACAGACCGCACCCGAGACGACGTCCACCGGTGAGGAGGCTCCGGCCACCCGGTGACACGGTCCACCGCACCACCACGAACCACCTGACGGGGCGGGCGCGGAACGGGGCCGCCGCTCGCCGCCGAGGGGCCCGGTCTGGGGGGACCGGGCCCCTCATCGCTCGTGCCGCCTCGGTGGCAGGACCGGGTGTCCTGCTGCCGAGGCGGTGTGCTGCCGAGGCGGTGTGCTGTTGTCGCGCTCAGCCCGGGTCGCCGGACGTGGGGAGGCCGGTGTCGGCCTGTGGGGCGTCCCGCAGGCGCAGTTCGGCACGTACCACCTCGGGAATGCGTCCGGTGTGGTCGATCGGCGTCCACGGCTCGGTGCGCACCCACTGGCTCCCGCAACCACGGCAGGCCAACAGCGGCATGCCGTCCAGCCGGGCCCGGGTGAGGTGCCACGAGCACAGCGAGCGGCAGGGATGTGCAGCGAGACGGCTCACGATTCGTCGGGTTCGGTCGTCGGCTCGGTGGTCGTGGGGCCGGGTGTGGTCGTGGGAGTGCTCGGCGGCCGGGTCGTGGTGGGCTTGCTGCTCGAGCTGCTGCCCCCGGTGGTCGTGGGCGGCTCGGGGTGGGAATCGCCCGGTTGCCCGGTCGGGTTGCCGGGGGGTGTCGTGGTCCGGGTGCCCGGACCGGTGGGACCACCTGTGGTGGTACCGGGGCGGCCGTCCGTGGTGGTCACGACGGGCGGCGGGGCGGCCTCCGACTCGGGGGACGGGACCTCGGAGGTCGTCTCCGCCGGCTCGCTCTCCTCGGACGACGAGGTCGAGGTGGTGGACGAGCTCTGCGAACCGCGGATGTCGCTGCGGTCCACGACCGGGGTGGTCGGGGGCTGGGAGGCGTCCTGGTCACCGCCGAACAGCGAGGCCACGGTGGCGAACGTGGTGGCGGTGAGCAACGCGATCGCGCCGAGTGCGGCCTTCGGAGGCAGGCCGAGCAGCGTGCGGTGGGAGGACGATCGACTCATGGGCTCCTCGATCATGGAGGGTGGCCGGCTCGTTGGGGGCCGGTCCGGAGGACGTCTCGGCCAACGGGGTCACCACCCGAACACCTGGGTCCAGTACCAGCCGCGGGTGTCCAGACCCACCCCGATCGTGGTGAAGCGGCAGTTGAGGATGTTCGCCCGGTGTCCCGGCGACCCCATCCAGGCCGTCATCACCTGCTCGGCGCTGCGCTGCCCCCGGGCGATGTTCTCCCCGCCGGGGCGGGGATAGCCGGCCCTGCGGGCCCGGTCGGCGAAGGTCTCGCCCTCCGGGCTGGTGTGCGAGAAGTAGTTCCGCTCCGCCATGTCCCTGCTGTGCCCGGCCGCGGCGGCGTCGAGCCGTCGGTCGGGGGTCAACGTCGAACATCCGGCTCTGGTCCGCGCCTGGTTGACCAGGTCGATCACCTCCCGGGTGGCGTCGGGGAGGGCGGCCGTACCGGCGCGCTCGGCCGGGGAGTTCGTGGTGGTCGGACTCGGAGGTGGAGTGGCGTCCGGGGACGGTGCGGTCGTGGGGGTTCTGGGCCCGCCGGGTTCCTCGGTGGAGGTGTCGGAGGCGGTGTCGAGGGACTCGGTGGGGGAGGGGGTGGGCACCGCCGAGGGTCGCTCCACCGGGTCGGGGCGGACGGTGTCCGTGGCACCGTCCCGCAGGGTCGTCCCGGAGGAGGTGTTCCCGGCTCCCCGTTCCTCGGTCCCCCGTGTCTCGGTGGCCAGCGGGGTGACGGCCTGGGGGCCCAGCACCTGGACACCACCCGTGATCAGTGCTCCCGCCATCAGGGCGAGGAGGCTGCTCACCACCGGGTTCCGTCTGGACCGTGGCCGATTCACGGCGCGTGACCGTAGCACGATCGGGTGATAGCTGCGTCGGGTCGCCGTTCGCTTCGGCACGAGCATCCGGCACCATGCCCTTCGTGGAATCCGAGAGCACTGGCGACAGTGGTGAGAACCCGGCTCGGCTGACCGCCTGGGTGCACGGCCACGTCCAGGGGGTCGGCTTCCGCTGGTGGACCCGGTGCCGGGCGTTGGAGCTGGGGCTGGTGGGCAGTGCCACCAACCTGGTGGACGGCCGGGTGGAGGTGGTGGCGGAAGGACCTCGGGAGGCGTGCCAGCGGCTGCTGGACCTGCTGCGCTCCGGTCGCACCCCGGGGCGGGTCGACACCGTGGTGGAGCGGTGGTCGCCGCCGCGCGGCAATCTGACCACGTTCGTGGAGCGGTGAACCTCGCAGCCGGGTCGTGCGTCACCTCGACGAAGGGGTGAGAGCACGGCCGGTACGGTTTGTCCGGACCATGGTCGCTCACCGAGTACCCTCCTCGGAATCACCCGTCTCACCAGCGGAGAAGCCCCGAGCAGCAGATCCGGAGAGGCCCCGCCATTGCATCTGAAGAGCCTGACCCTGAAGGGCTTCAAGTCCTTTGCTTCCACCACCACACTGCGTTTCGAACCTGGAATCACCTGTGTGGTGGGCCCGAACGGCTCGGGCAAGTCCAACGTGCTGGACGCCCTGGCCTGGGTGATGGGTGAGCAGGGAGCCAAGGCGCTGCGCGGCGGCAAGATGGAGGACGTCATCTTCGCCGGCACCGCCGGTCGCCCCCCGCTGGGCCGTGCCGAGGTCACCCTGACCATCGACAACTCCGACGGCGCGCTGCCCATCGACTACACCGAGGTCTCCATCACCCGCCGCATGTTCCGGGACGGCGCCAGCGAGTACGAGATCAACGGCAATCCGTGCCGTCTGCTGGACATCCAGGAGCTGCTCTCCGACTCCGGTATCGGCCGTGAGATGCACGTCATCGTCGGCCAGGGCCAGCTCGCCGACATCCTGCAGGCCAAGCCGGAGGAGCGACGGGCGTTCATCGAGGAGGCCGCCGGCGTCCTCAAGCACCGCAAGCGCAAGGAGAAGGCGCTGCGGAAGCTGGATGCGATGCAGGCCAACCTCACCCGGCTCACCGACCTGACCGCCGAGCTGCGACGGCAGCTCAAGCCGCTGGGCAAGCAGGCCGAGGTCGCCCGCCGGGCACAGGTCGTCCAGGCGGAGCTGCGCGACGCCCGGCTCCGGCTGCTCGCCGACGACCTGGTCACCCTGCGCACCCAGCTGGCCCGGGAGGAGGCCGACGAGGCCGCCGCCCGGGCACGCCGGGCCGAGGTGGAGCAGCTCCTCCAGAGCGCCCAGGCCGAGGAACGCACCCTGGAGGAGCTCGTCGCCGAGGACGTCCCGCGCCTGTCCCGGGCGCAGGAGACCTGGTACCGGCTCTCCGCCCTGGAGGAACGGCTGCGTGGCACGGTGTGGCTGGCCGCCGAGCGGGCCCGGCACCTGTCGGCGCAGGTCGAACAGCCACGTGGCGGCCGGGACCCCGAGGAGCTGGAGGCCGAGGCCGAGCGGGTCGCCGCCCAGGAGGCCGAGCTGAAGGCCGCGGTGGAGGAGGCTAGGGAGGTGCTCGCCGCGGCCACCGACCGTCGGGCCCAGCTCGAGTCCGCGCTGCGCGCCGCCGAACAGGCGCACATGGCGGCGGTGCGGGCGATCGCCGACCGGCGGGAGGGGCTGGCCCGGCTCAGCGGGCAGGTCGAGGCGCTCCGCAGCAAGACCACCGCCACCGCCGAGGAGATCGAACGGCTCGCCGTCGGGATCACCGAGGCCGCCGAACGCGCCGAACAGGCCCGGCGCGAGTACGAGGAGGCACAGGCCGGCGCCGAGGCCGAGAGCGAGGACGAGACCGGCCTCGACGAGCGCCGACGTGCCGCGACCGAGGCGCACCAGCAGGCCCGGGCCCGGGTGGACGAGCTGGTCGCGGCCGAGCGCAAGGCGGAACGGGAGATCGCCTCCTGGAAGGCCAGGGTGGACGCCCTGTCCCTGGGACTGACCCGCAGGGACGGGGCCGGCGCGTTGCTGGCCGCGGGCAGTCGACTGCCCGGTGTGCTCGGTTCGGTGGCCGCGCTGCTCACCGTCGAACCCGGCGCGGAGGTGGCGCTGGCCGCGGCGCTGGGCGCCGTCGCCGACGCGGTCGCGGTCGCCGGCCCGGACGACGCGGTCGCGGCGTTGGAGCTGCTCCGTACCGAGAACGCGGGCCGGGTCGGCCTGCTCGTCGGCGGGGCCGACGCGGTGGCACCGGACCGGAGCTGTTGGCCGGAGCTGCCGGAGGGGGCGCGTTGGGCGGTGGACCTGGTGCACGCCCCGCAGGCCCTGCGCCCCGCCCTGCACCGTGCCCTGGACCGGCTTGCGGTGGTGCCGGACCTGCGCACGGCGCGGGCCCTGCTCGACCGGGATCCGCGGGTGCGGGCGGTCACCACCGACGGTGACCTGCTCGGGGTGGACTGGGCGGCCGGCGGCTCCGAACGCGACCAGAGCGTGATCGAGGTGCGGGCCGCGGTCGACGAGGCCGAGCAGCAGCTCGCCGCCGCCGAGCGGCGTCTGGAGCAGATCGCCGCGGCCCTGGAGGGTGCTCGGGCGGAGGAGGCCGAGCGTCGTGCCGCGGTCGCCGCCGTGCAGGAGGAGATCAACGAGGCCAGGGTGCGTCGGGCCCGTTCCGGCGAGCGCCTGGCCCGGCTCGGGCAGGCCGCGAAGTCCGCAGCCGCCGAGGTGGAGCGTCTGACACGGCAGAGGGCCGAGGTCGAGCGGGCCCGCCAGGAGAACATGGAACGGCTGGCCGAGCTGGAGGAACGTCTGGCCGCCGCACGGTCCGAGCAGGTGGACCAGGAGGAGCCGGACACCGCCGAGCGGGACCAGATCGCCACCGAGCTGAACCTGGCACGTCAGGAGGAGGTCGACGCCCGGCTCGCCCTGCGCACCGCCGAGGAACGGGCGCGGGCGCTGCAGGGCCGTGCCGACTCGTTGCGTCGGGCGGCGCGGGCCGAACGGGAGGCCCGGGAGCGGGCCGAGCGGGCACGGGCGGCACGGGCCAGGGGTGCGGCGGTGGCCACGGCCGTGGTCGACGCCGGCGAGGAGGCGCTGCAGCGCATCGCCGTCTCGCTGCGCCGGGCGGCCCAGGAACGGGACGAGTTGCAGGCCCGCCGTACCGAGCACGAGACCGCGCTGGCCGGGGTGCGCAACCGGGTGCGTGAACTGTCCGCCGAGCTGGAGAAGCTGACCGACGCGGTGCACCGGGACGAGGTGCTGCGTGCCGAGCAGCGGCTGCGCATCGAGCAGCTGGAGACCCGGATCGTCGACGAGTACGGCATCGGCCCGGACGACCTGATCGCCGAGTACGGGCCGGACGTCCCGGTGCCGCCCAGCCCGGCGGAGATCGCCGAGTACGAGGCGGCCAAGGAGCGCGGCGAGCAGGTCAGCATGCCGCAACCGGTGCCGTACGACCGGGCCACCCAGGAGCGGCGGGCGCAGCGGGCCGAGCGGGACCTGGCCCTGCTGGGCAAGGTCAACCCGCTCGCGTTGGAGGAGTTCGCCGCGCTGGAGGAGCGCTACAAGTACCTGTCCACGCAGCTGGAGGACCTCAAGGCGACCCGCCGTGACCTGCTCACCGTGGTCAAGGAGGTCGACGAGAAGATCCTGGAGCTGTTCAGCAGCGCGTTCCAGGACGTGGCCCGCGAGTTCGAGGTGGTCTTCCAGACCCTGTTCCCCGGCGGGTCCGGCCGGTTGCTGCTGACCGACCCGGACGACCTGCTCACCACCGGTGTGGAGGTGGAAGCCCGGCCGCCGGGCAAGAAGGTCAAGCGGTTGTCCCTGCTGTCGGGTGGGGAGAAGTCGTTGACCGCGGTGGCCATGCTGGTGGCGATCTTCCGGGCGCGACCGTCGCCGTTCTACGTGATGGACGAGGTGGAGGCGGCGCTGGACGACACCAACCTGCGCCGGTTGATCGGTCTGCTGGAGCAGCTCCGCGAGACCTCGCAGCTGATCATCATCACCCACCAGAAACCGACCATGGAGATCGCCGACGCGTTGTACGGCGTGACCATGCGCGGCGGGGTCACCACCGTGATCTCCCAGCGCCTGCGCGGGCGCGACTCCGACACGGTTCCGGAGAAGGCGGCCGGCTGACCCGCGGTGGGCGAGAGCGCTGCGGAACGGTCCCGGTCGGCGCCCCGGCTGATCACCGGACATCCGGCGCCCCACCGGACGGGGTGCCGGGCGGCGGGCCGTCCGCTCGGCGGCCGGCCAGTGGTTCTCCTCGGGGGGTGAGTAGGTCCGGGACGGTTGCCGACGGTGGGTGCGTCGCGGTCCGGGCGTGGTGGGACCTGTCGGGTGGGCGGTGGTGCGCAGTGACCGGAGCCCGGACGGTCATGAGGTGGTGGGGAGGATCGTGGGCGGCCGGGGCACCGGGCGGTTCCCGTCGGTGTCGCCGCACTCCGGCCGCCGTGTGTCGAGACGTTCGGGGTCCGTGGGGCGCCGGGCAGTCTGTCGGCTGGCCTGGCGCCCTCACTTCTCCGGGGTTTCTGCCGGTCACTCCGCCGTCGGTGACGGTCGCGCCCGTGTGGTGGGTGGACGGGACACACCCGTTCCGGTCGGGCGACCGTCGTGTCCGTGAGCTCGGTGTTCGGCTCGGTCGTGGCGGCGCCGGATCACCAGCCCTGGGCGCGGGGGTTCGGGGACGCCTGCCTCGGGCGGCCACCGGCGCGCGGGGCGGCCTGGCCGGACTCCGCCGTGCTGAGCATGTTCGCGGTGATCCACTCGTACACCAGGATCCAGCAGGAACTCACGTACGAGGACCAGTTCGGGGCGAGCTCGCTCACGGCGCGCACCAGTGCCCGCCCCACGTGCGGGTAGTGCTCCGGGCGCACACCGTACCGGTTGGTGTGGTAGGAGCCCAGTCGCTGGAGGTAGGGACGCAACCGGTCGGGGTTGTCCAGCCACTCGACCACGTCCAGCAGTGCCTGGGCCATCCGCTGGTGCTGCACGGTGAGGTCGTCACCGAACATGGGTCGCAGGTCCGGTGCCAGGTCGAACAGGTGCTCGTAGAACACCTCGGCGAGCCGAACGGGATCTCTGCGCACTGTCGAGAAGGACTGACGGACCGCCTCGATGACCTTGGCGTCGGGCAGAGGCACCTCATGAATCGAGCGAGGGTGCACCGGAGAGTTCCTCCCTGTCTCCTGCGACCGGCCCTCTACGAGAGCAGCTGTAAGCCGAACGAGTGACGTGGCGGATGCTAGCGGTACGGAACCCGACTGTGTGGTCGGCCACTGTCCTGCCGGGTTCCGGTGTCGGTCACACCGCGTGGACTGTTCTTTTCGGCCGGAATGTCTTTTTTGTTCTCGTGGGCGATCGCGTGGAGACGACGAGGCGGGGCCGGGTCGTGCCCCGGCCCCGCCTCGTCGGACGTCCGCTCAGGTTCGGGTGTCCGCTCAGGCCGCCTCGGCCCGTTCGGCCTCCGCGGTGGTGTCCACCTCCGGCGCCGGCTCGCGGTGCCGCAGGGACAGCAGCCCGCCGACCAGCAGGGTCACCGCCACACCCACCGGGGTGTACCAGGGGTAGGCCAGTGCCGCCTCCGTGCCGTCCGCGGTGGGGAACTTGATCACCAGGATGACGAAGGCCATCACCGCGACGGTGACCACGAACGCCACGATCGCGTCGGACTGCCGGGCCCGCTTGACCAGCAGACCGAGCAGGAAGGCACCCAGCAGGGCGCCGTAGGTGTAGCCGGTGATACCCAGGCCCAGTTCCACCACCGGGGTGGTGGTGCCGGAGAACATCGAGGCGAACCCGACGAACACGATCGCCCAGACGAGCGTCCAGATCTTGGCGTGACGGAGCACCGTCTCGTCGCTGAGCGAACGCTTGGTGAACCGCTGGTACAGGTCGCTGACCGTCGACGTGGACAGGGAGTTCAGCGACGAGGACAGCGTGCTCATCGCAGCGGCCAGGATGCCGGCGATCAGCAGGCCGGACAGGCCGGCCGGCAGCTCGTTCACGATGAACGTCGGGAAGAGCTCGTCGCTGGTCGACATGCCCATCGAGGCCGGGGTGGCGCCGCGGTAGAACGCCCAGAGCATGGTCCCCAGGAACAGGAACAGCGCGAACTGGAGGAAGACCACCACACCACTGGCGATCAGGGCGCGCTGGCTGTCGCGCACGTTACGGCAGGCCAGCAGCCGCTGCACGATCAGCTGGTCGGAGCCGTGCGAGGCCATCGACAGCATCGCGCCGCCGAGGATGGCGGTGACGAACGCGTAGGGGCTGGTGAGCGCGTCCAGGGAGAAGTCGACGAGTGCGAACTTGCCCGCGTCCAGGGCCGAGGAGAACCACCCGTCGGGCAGGCGGCCGGACAGCAGCGCGATCGCCAGGACGGCGCCCCCGACGTAGATGATCATCTGGATCGCGTCCACCCAGACGACGGCGCGGATACCGCCGATGTAGGTGTAGACCAGGGTGAACAGGGCGAGCGCCAGGATGATCAGGCGGAAGTCCACCTCCATGCCGAGGCTGTTCAGCACCACCTTGATCGGCAGGGCGGTGAGGAACAGTCGCACCCCGTCGGCGAGCAGGCGGGTGACCAGGAACGTCACCGAGGCCGTGCCCTGCAGGCCGGAGCCGAAGCGCTTGCCCAGGTAGGCGTAGGCGCTCACCAGTTCACCGGCGTAGTACTTGGGCAGCAGCACGAACGCCACGACGATCCGGCCGATCAGGTAGCCGATGGCGAGCTGCAGGAATCCCCACCCGCCCAGGTAGGCGACCCCGGGAACGCTGATCACGGTGAGGGTGGAGGTCTCGGTGGCGACCACCGAGAAACACACCGCCCACCAGGGAAGGGTGCGGTTGCCGATGAAGTAGTCCGACGACGAGCGCTGCTTGCCCGACAGCAGCAGCCCGAGGGCGGGCATCGCGACCAGATACACCGCGATGACGATGAGGTCGAGCGTTCGCATGCTACCTCCTGCTCATCTCCTGGACGCTCCTCCGCCGGCCGGGCGGTCGCCGACGGCCGGGTTCCAGGCTGCTGGGGCCGCGGGTGGGCGCACCCGCAGGCGTGCCGGCGTGGTGGTGGCCGGTGGTGGTAGGCGGAGCGGGGAGCGGCCCGGCGTGATGCTGCCGAGCACACGTGGCCCGCGGGCACCGGTCGCCTCCGGCACGTTGCTGGCCAGCCCGTGCCAGGTCAGGAAACCCAGCAGGGCGGTCAGGTAGGCCTCCTTGGCGTCGACCGGGACACCCAGGTCGTCGCTGGTGGCCAGCTCGATGTCGCCCAGCCTTCGGGCCAGTGCGGCCATCAGCGCCGGGTTGCGCACGCCGCCGCCGGAGGCCACGACCAGGTCGGCGCCGTGTGCACGGCAGGCGTCGGCGACGGTGACGGCGGTCAGTTCGGTGAGGGTGGCGAGCAGGTCGGTGTCACGGACCGCGGGCAGGCCCTCCAGCACGGACCGCAGGTAGTCGACGTGGAACCGTTCCTTGCCCGTGGACTTGGGTGGGGCGGCCGTGTAGTAGGGGTCGGCGAGCAGACGATCCAGCAGATCCTGGCGCACGGTCCCGGCCCGGGCCAGTTCACCGTCCACGTCGTGCTGGAGCGTGCCGCCGGAGATCATGCGGCAGGCCGCGTCCAGCAGGGCGTTGCCCGGGCCGGTGTCGTAGGCCAGTACCCCGGTCTCGCCGGTGACCACGGTGATGTTGGCGATACCGCCGATGTTGAGGGCGACCGGGACGCGGCCGGCCGCGGCCAGGTCCGCCAGCCACAGGCGGTCCAGTACTCCCACCAGGGGAGCGCCGTGGCCGCCGGCGGCCACATCGCGGACCCGCAGGTCGGCGACGACCGGCAGTCCGGTGGCCTCGGCGATCCAGGCGGGTTGGCCGAGCTGGAGTGTGCCCTGGCAGTGCCCGTCGGCGTCGATCCAGTGGTACACGGTCTGCCCGAGTGAGGCGATCAGGTCGGCGTGGCCGTCGGCCAGTTGGGTGATTCCGGCGCGGGCGGCCTCCGCGAAGGCCTGGCCGAGTCGGGTGTCGAGCAGGCACAGTTGTTCGGCACTGCACGGGGCAGGCGGGAGCGCGTCCAGCACGGCGGCCCGCAGGTCCGGCGGGAAGGCGACCTCGGTGGCACCGAGCGGGGTGAGCTCGACGGTGTCCCCCGTCAGTTCGAGGTCGGCGGCGGCGACGTCGATGCCGTCGACGGAGGTGCCGGACAACAGTCCGACGACGCGTGTGGGCGGCATGGGTGTGTGGTGTACGTGAACCGGCCGCCCTTGGCAAGAGTTTTCGGGAATTGGTGGCAAATGGTTAGCGACCGACGTAGGTGACGGGGATCACGTACGAGTGGTGTGGCCCCTCTGACGCACGTCTCGGTTGATGCGAGGATGGCGGGGTGTCCACCACGACGCTGATCTGGATCGTCGTCGCCGTCGCCGCCGTCCTGCTGGTCGTGCTGGTGGCCGGACTGGTGCTGGCTCGCCGTCGGCGCATCCGGCTGACCCGGGACGAGCGGGGCGCCTCGACCGCCGAACTGCCCACCCGTCCCAAGGGCGGGGGTTATCAGGCGGACAGCACGATCAGCCTGGCCCCCGGGGGCGGCGCCCGGACCGAGCCGGTGGCCGGTCAGGAGGAAGCGGCCCCGCATCCCGCGGGGGAGCGGACCGAGATCGGTCACCCCGGTGTCGGTGAGGACGCGGCCGTACCCCGGGACACCCCGCGCCAGGGCATCGTCGACGTCACCCTGCCCGACTCCGCCACCGCCGTTCCCGAGACGCCCACCGAGCAGGTGGCTCCGCCGCCTGCCGCACCGCCCGCTCCGCGGGAGGCCGGTGACGGCGCACCCACGGGAGCCACCGCGGTGCCCGAGGCCCCGACCCGCCCGGCACCCGACACGACCCCCGAGGCTCCGCCTGCCGCGCCCGAGGCACCGGCTGCGGCCCCGGAGGCACCTGCTGCGGCGCCTGCTCCTGTCGAGCGGGTGGAGGAGAAGCCGGCCCCGGCCGAGGAGATCGCTCCCACCGAGGGCCGTCTGGAGCGGCTGCGTGGCCGGCTCGCCCGGTCCCGCTCCACCTTCGGGCAGAGCCTGCTCGGGCTGCTCGGCGCCGGTGACCTGGACGAGGAGTCCTGGACCGAGGTCGAGGACACCCTGCTGCTGGCCGACATCGGCGCCGCGACCACCATGGAGATCATCGAGCGGTTGCGCACCGAGATCGCGGCCCGGGGCGTGCGCAACGCCGAACAGGTCCGCCAGTTGCTGCGCGAGGTGTTGATCGAGGCCCTGCACCCGGAGATGGACCGTTCCGTGCGGGCCCTGCCCTACGACGGTCGTCCGGCCGTGCTGCTGGTGGTCGGGGTCAACGGCACGGGCAAGACCACCACGACCGGCAAGCTGGCCCGGGTCCTGGTCGCCAACGGTCGTCGGGTGCTGCTGGGTGCCGCCGACACCTTCCGCGCCGCGGCGGCCGACCAGCTCGCCACCTGGGCCGAGCGTGTCGGGGCCGAGGTGGTGCGCGGCAAGGAGGGGGCGGACCCGGCGGCGGTGGCCTTCGACGCGGTCAAGCGCGGTGTGGAGACCGGGGTGGACGCCGTGCTGGTGGACACCGCCGGTCGGCTGCACACCAAGACCGGGCTGATGGACGAGCTCGGCAAGGTCAAGCGGGTGGTGGAGAAGCAGGCCGAGGTCGACGAGGTGCTGCTGGTGCTCGACGCCACCACCGGCCAGAACGGCCTGACCCAGGCCCGGGTGTTCTCCGACGTGGTCGACGTGACCGGCATCGTGCTCACCAAGCTCGACGGCACCGCCAAGGGTGGGATCGTCTTCCAGGTGCAGCGGGAGCTGGGGGTGCCGGTGAAGCTGGTCGGTCTGGGCGAGGGCCCCGACGACCTGGCACCCTTCGAGCCGGCTGCCTTCGTCGATGCACTGCTGTCCTGACGTTGCCGGGCGCCACGCCCGGTGAACCTCGAATGGGCCCCGGTCGACCGACCAGGGCCCATTCGTCGTTCATGGTCCGCCGTTCGGTGCAGTTCCCTGCGCTGTTCGCGATAGTCCGTAGCACCCTTGTGAGCTTGTTGCGTGAATTTTTCTCGTCATGTCTGTTTTTTTCTCCCATCCCTTGGCATCTTGAACGCCGCGCGGGCCACCAACCTGTGACGGCCCGGGAAAGGGGACAACTGTGACGAGGATTGTTTCCAGAGCTGTTCTCGCACTCGTCATGACGCTGTTCGCCGCCACCGCGGTACAGGTCACGACTGCTCCGGCAGCGCACGCATACAACTGGACCAGGACGCTCAAGGTCGGCGACACCGGCGCCGACGTGCGGGAACTGCAGATCCGGGTGGCCGGTTGGGCCGCTGACGGTCCGGCCAGGACCTACGTCGCGGTGGACGGCATCTTCGGGCCGGGTACCGAGGCCGCGGTGAAGCGTTTCCAGCAGGCGTACAAGCTGCCGATCGACGGCATCGTGGGTGCCCAGACCCAGGCCGCGCTGAACGCGCTGGAGGACTCCGACGGTTCCACCCGTCACTTCAACTGGTCGGAGTTCCACTCCAAGGACGGTTCTGGTTTCAACAACGGCAAGATCGCCGCTTCCCAGGTCAAGGAAAACGTGCGCCGGCTGATGTGGAAGCTGGAGGCGGTGCGCAAGAAGGCCGGTGACGCCCCGATCATCATCAACTCCGGGTTCCGCAGCGTCTCCCACAACGCCGCCGTGGGCGGGGCCTCCAACAGCCAGCACATGTACGGCATCGCCGCGGACATCGTGATCAGCGGCAAGTCCGTCAGCCAGGCGATCAGCTACGCCCAGTCCTCCGGGTTCTCCGGCATCATCCGCTACAGCACCTTCACCCACGTCGACAGCCGGGTGGAGTACCCGCAGTACGGCGCGGCCAGCTGGTACTGGAGCGTCTGACCCTTTCCGGTTCGTTCCCTCGTGTCGGAACGGTGCACGAAGGGCTGCGCCCGGTCGTCGGGCGCGGCCCTTCCGGGTTGTGGTGACGGCGCGCAGGTATCCCTGCACAGCGGGCGACGGGCCCGTCGGTCATCCTGTTAGAGTCCGCCACCACGGCCTGTAACGCTCAGCCGTCGAGGGAGCACCGTGCTGTCCGTCCTGACCGACACCGGAAGAGACCGCCTGGCGCAGAGGACACGGAACCTGCTGCTCGCCCGCAGCGGTCCGCTTCTGTTTCTCGGTCTGGTGTTGACGGTCGTCTCGGTGCTGTCGCTGCGTGCCGAGATCGACCAGCGCTACATCGACCTGGAGGTCTACCGTTTCGGGGTCCAGGCCTGGCTCCAGGGCAAGGACATGTACGGCACGCTCCCGCCGACGTCGGTGGGTGCCGTCCTGCCGTTCATCTACCCCCCGTTCGCCGCGCTGCTGCTCAGCCCGTTCGCCCTCCTGCCCTGGGCGGTCGCCACCGAGCTGCTCTTCGCGCTGTCGCTGGTTGCGGCGATCGTGACCCTCTACCTGACCAGCCGTCGGCTGTGGCCCGCCGGCGGGACACGCGGGGCGCTGGTGCTCACCGGACTGGCCCTGCCCGGCGTGTTGCAGCTGGAGCCGCTGGTGGGCACCTTCGGCTTCGGGCAGATCAATCTGCTGCTGATGGCGCTGGTGGCCGTGGACTGCCTGACCGAACGTCCCCGCTGGCCACGTGGCCTGCTGGTCGGGATAGCTGCGGCGATCAAGCTCACCCCGGCGGCGTTCGTGTTGTTCTTCCTGGTCCGACGGGACTTCCGGGCGGTGGTGGTCGCGACGCTCAGCGGGGTGGCCGCCACCCTCGTCGGGTTCCTCGTCGCACCCGGCCACTCGGCGCACTACTGGTTCGGTGGTCTGGCCGGGGCCTCCGGGGTGAGCGGCACCCCGTTCGCCACCAACCAGACCCTGCGCGGCGCGTTGGCCCGCCTCGATCCGCCCGCGCTGGTGCAGACCGGGCTGTGGTTGCTGTTGGTGGCCGTGGTCCTGGCAGCCGCGGTACTGGTCATGCGACGGCAGGACGTACCCGGGGCCCTGGCGGTCAACGCGGCGGCCGCCCTGCTCGTCTCCCCGACCTCCTGGTCCCACCACTGGGTGTGGGTGGCTCCGGGTCTGCTGGTGCTGTTCGTCCACGCCGTGCGGGTCCGTAGCTGGCTCCGCCTGCTGGTCATGGCCGCCACCACGGCGATCTTCGTGATCGCCCCGCACATGGACCTGCCCCGGGAGCGGAAGCGGGAGCTGCTGTGGACCCCGGTCCAGCACGTGATCGGGAACAGCTACGTGCTGGTCACCGTCGCCCTGTTGCTGGTGGCCGCGGTCCCGGCCGTCCGGGCCCTGTGGGCCGGGCGACGTGCCACGCCGGTGGCCACGTCCCGCTGACCGCCACCTGACGCCCCTCGTTGCCCGGGCCGTTCACCGTCTGCCCCCGTTCGAGCGGATCGGGCAACGTGGACGTAATACACCGGCCGGAGAAGTTCACCCTGGGGAAACATCACGCGCCGTCCGGTGAAACACCTCCCGCGCAGTCTTGCGCATGACCTCGTTCACGCGCAGGGAGGTGGGGAATGGACAGCGGAAACACCGCCTGGGTGCTGACCAGCGCCGCACTGGTGCTGCTCATGACTCCGGGAGTGGCGTTCTTCTACGGCGGGATGGTCCGCCCCAGGAGCGTCCTCAACATGCTGATGATGAGCATCGGCAGCATGGGTGTGGTCGGTGTGCTGTGGGTGCTGTTCGGCTACTCGGCGGCGTTCGGCACCGACCTGGGCGCCGGTCTGCTCGGCAACCCCGCCGAGCACTTCGCCCTGGCCGACCTGCTCGGGGCCGACTCCGCGTTCGGCACCGTCCCCAGCACTGCCTTCGTCGCCTTCCAGGCGATGTTCGCCATCATCACGGTCGCCCTGATCAGCGGGGCGATCGCCGACCGGGCCCGATTCGGCCCGTGGCTGGTCTTCGCGACGCTGTGGGCCGTCGTCGTGTACTTCCCGGTGGCGCACTGGGTGTTCGACTTCGACGGCACCGACGCGGCAGGCAACGTCGTCGAGCCCGGTGGATGGATCGCCAACGGTCTGGCGGCGTTGGACTTCGCGGGTGGCACCGCGGTGCACATCAACGCCGGTGCCGCGGCCCTGGCCCTGGCCCTGGTGCTGGGCCGGCGGATCGGGTGGCCCCAGGAGCCGATGAAGCCGCACAACCTGCCGCTGGTGATGCTCGGCGCCGCCCTGCTGTGGTTCGGGTGGTTCGGGTTCAACGCCGGCTCGGCGCTCGCGGCCGACGGCACCGCCGCGGTCGTGTTCGTCAACACTCTCGCCGCCACCTCCGCCGCGATGCTGGTGTGGCTGCTGGTCGAGCGGCTGCGCGACGGGCACGCCACGACGCTGGGCGCGGCCTCGGGCATCGTGGCCGGCCTGGTCGCCATCACCCCGGCCGGTAACTCGGTCACTCCGCTGGGGGCACTGGTCATCGGTGCCGCCGCCGGTGCGCTGTGCGCGCTGGCCGTCGGGTTGAAGTACCGATTCCGGTACGACGACTCGCTGGACGTCGTGGGGATTCACCTGGTCGGTGGTCTGGTCGGCACGCTGCTGATCGGGCTGTTCGCCTCCGACAGCGCTCCGGCGGGGGTGAACGGACTGTTCTACGGCGGCGGGCTCGACCAGCTCTGGCGTCAGGCGATCGGTGCGCTGGCCGTGCTCGTGTACTCCTTCGTGGTCAGCCTGCTGCTGGCGCTGGTGGTGCGGGCCACGATCGGGTTCCGCGCGGCGCCGGAGGCCGAGACCGGTGGCATCGACGAGGCCGAGCACGCCGAGAGCGCGTACGACTTCGGCGGGTTCGGTCGGGCTGCGAGGACCCCGGTTCCGGTTCGCGTCATCGAGAACACGTCGAACGGCACGTCGGACGTGGCCACGCCTGTCGGCGCGGACGAGGGGAGCAAGGTGTGAAACTGGTCACCGCCGTCGTGAACCCGGCCAGTCTGGAGGACGTCAAGGCCGCGTTGGAGCGGCTGGGTGTGCTCGGGATGACCGTCAGCGAGGCCCAGGGTTACGGGCGGCAGAAGGGGCACACCGAGGTGTACCGCGGGGCCGGGTACGCGGTGGACTTCGTGGCCAGGCTGCGGGTCGAGGTCCTCGTCTCGGACGGCGAGTCCGACAAGGTCGTCGACGCCGTCGTGGAGGCCGCCCGTAGCGGTCGGATCGGCGACGGCAAGGTCTGGGTCAGCCCGGTGGACACCGTGGTGCGGGTACGCACCGGTGAGCGTGGCCCCGACGCACTGTGAACCCTCCGAGAACCTGGGCTGACGAGGCCACGGGCAGGGGGTGTGGGTACGGCCCGCACCCCCTGCCCGCTGTTCGGGGCCGGTCCGCCCCCGCGGTCGGGTATGCGGCGGATGCGGGGAGGAGTTGTCCCACAGCGGTCACGGAGGCGGTGGGGGACCGGCATCGGGTGGTCGGGGAGGTGGCGGGGCGTCCTTCCGGGACCGCGTTCGACGACGGCCACCGGAACCGGTGAGGCCGGGCCCCGCCCCGCGCCGTCCGCCGAGCGCTTCTCATCCCCCTCCCGTGTTCCCGGTTCCGGGTCCTCTTCCCGGACCGGGTGAGCGGCCGTAACGGTGGGTGCTTCTCCTTCCCGGGACATGAGTAGCACTACGCACCTCGTTCGGGGATCTTCACGCTCGCCCCCGGGACGGTGGGGGCGGCACCCTTGTCACTGCGACGCGGAGAGGACCGCGACCGGGGGGAACCCGCCTGGTACTGGGGGTCGGGCGGGGAGGGTCGTGGAGGCGAGCCGTCGTGGATTGAGCAGCCGGGGCGGCCCGGGCGAGGGGTCGGGCCGCCCCCTGCTTCGCGGTTCCGGGACCCGTCCCGTGCCGCCGCGCATCCCCGGAAGGGGAACGTCATCGTGCCGGGACACGTTGAGTCGGTATGACGGCAATCGTCCCGCGCGACAACGTCGGTGGTCGTCCGGAGGCGCTCACCCTCCTGGTGGGTCCTCGGGAGCTGTTGGTCGTCGCAGGCCTACCCGGGGCGGGCAAGAGCACCGTGCTGCGGCGGCTGCGCTGCCGCGACGAGCTCGTGGTGCTGGACTCCGACCAGGTGCGGGACGCGCTGCGCTCCCTGCTGCCCGCCGGTGTTCCCTACCGTTGGTACCGGCCGTTGGTGCACCTGGTGCACCGACTGCGGATCGTGGCGGCCGCGGTGACCGCCCCCGGGCCGCTCGTGGTGCACGAGCCCACCACCCGGGTCAGTACCCGGGCGATGTTCGTGGTGCTGGGCGTCCTCACCCGTCGACCACGGGGGATGCTCTGGCTGGACGTGTCGCCGACCGAGGCACTGGCCGGGCAGCAGGCCCGTGGGCGGATGCTCTCGGCCAGGTCGTTCGGGCGACACGTGCGCCGCGCGGCACTGTTGCTGGGGCGGTTGCGCGACGGCCGGGCGCCCACCGGCTGGCAGGACGTCGTCGTGCTCACCCGTCCGCAGGTGACCGGCGGACTGCACATCGTGGTCGATGCCGACGAAGTCACCGGCGCGAGGCGGTTACCCTCGACACTTGGTCCCGTCCCACGGGCCGGGTACCACACCCAGTAGTCCGAACCGACGAACCGACGAGTTGCGAGGTCTGGCGGCACCGTGTTCGACACCCTTTCCGACCGGCTCACCTCGGTCCTGAAGAACCTGCGTGGCAAGGGCAGGCTGTCCGAGGCCGACATCGACGCCACCTGCCGCGAGATCCGCATCGCGCTGCTGGAAGCAGACGTGGCGCTCCCCGTGGTGCGTTCGTTCATCGCCCACGTCAAGGAGCGGGCCAAGGGGGCGGAGGTGTCCCAGGCCCTCAACCCGGCCCAGCAGGTCGTCAAGATCGTCAACGAGGAGCTCATCGCGATCCTCGGTGGCCAGACCCGGCGGCTGAACTTCGCCAAGACCCCGCCGACGGTGATCATGCTCGCCGGTCTGCAGGGTGCCGGTAAGACCACCCTGGCCGGCAAGCTGGCCCGTTGGCTGAAGAAGCAGGGGCACACCCCGCTGCTGGTGGCCTGCGACCTGCAGCGTCCCAACGCGGTGACCCAGCTCCAGGTGGTCGGCGAGCGGGCCGGTGTGCCGGTGTTCGCCCCCGAGCCAGGCAACGGTGTCGGTGACCCCGTCGACGTGGCGCGGCGGGGTGTCGAGGAGGCACGCCGGGCGCTGCACGACATCGTGATCATCGACACCGCGGGCCGGCTGGGTGTCGACGAGGAGATGATGCAGCAGGCCGTCGACATCCGGAGCGCCGTGCAGCCCCACGAGGTGCTGTTCGTGGTCGACGCGATGATCGGTCAGGACGCGGTGACCACCGCGGAGGCCTTCCGCGACGGCGTCGGTTTCACCGGTGTCGTGCTCACCAAGCTCGACGGTGACGCCCGTGGTGGTGCCGCCCTGAGCGTCCGGCAGGTCACCGGCCAGCCGATCCTGTTCGCGTCGAACGGCGAGAAGCTCGACGACTTCGACATCTTCCACCCGGACCGGATGGCCAGCCGGATCCTCGGCATGGGTGACCTGCTCACCCTGATCGAGCAGGCCGAGCAGGCGTTCGACGCCCGCAAGGCCGAGGAGGCGGCGCAGAAGATCGGCTCCGGCGAGCTGACGCTGGAGGACTTCCTGGAGCAGATGCTGGCGGTCCGGCGGATGGGGCCGATCGCCAACCTGCTGAGCATGCTGCCCGGTGCCGGCCAGATGAAGGAGGCCCTGGCCCAGGTCGACGAGAAGCACCTGGACCGGGTGCAGGCGATCATCCGCGGTATGACCCCGGAGGAGCGCCGGGACCCGAAGATCATCAACGCGTCGCGCCGGCAGCGCATCGCCCGCGGCTCCGGTGTCACGGTCAGCGAGGTCAACGACCTGATCCAGCGCTTCTTCGAGGCGCGCAAGATGATGGCGCAGATGGCGGGTCGCTTCGGCCTGCCCGGCGCCGCCTCCTCGACCCGCAGGAACAAGAAGGGGAAGAAGGGGAAGAAGGGCAAGGGGCGCGGCCCGACCCCGCCGAAGGTGCGCGGCGGGTTCCCCGGCGGTTTCCCCGGTGGGTTCCCTGACCTGTCCCAGATGCCGAAGGGGCTCGACCAGATCCCGCCCGGCCTGGGCGGGCTGAACCAGCTGCCCCCCGGTTTCGACCCCTCGAAGTTCAACTTCGGCAAAGACGGCAAGGGGAAGTGACCGGGGGCGCCGCCACCGGCCGGTGACGACGGCACGTCCGGGAAGGGAGCCTGGGTGACAGCACTGCACTTCCGTGGCGTGGTACTCCCTGAGGGGGAGACCCGCGATCTGTGGGTGGTGGACGGCGTGGTGCGCACCGAGCCGGTGGCCGGTGCGCGGACCGTCGTCGAGAGCGGGTTCATCCTTCCCGGACTGGTCGACGCCCACTGCCACGTCGGCATCGGGCCGAGCGGGCCGGTGGACCTGGACGAGGCCGCCGAGCACGCCGTCCTCGACCGGGACGCGGGCACGCTGCTGATCCGTGACTGCGGGGCTCCGATCGACACCAGCCCGCTGCAGCAGCGCGAGGACCTGCCACGTCTGGTGCGTGCCGGCCGACACCTGGCCCGCCCCAAGCGGTACCTGCCCTACCTGGGAGTGGAGCTGGAGGACCCCGAGCTGCTGCCGACCGCGGTGGCCGAGCAGGCGGCCCGGGGTGACGGCTGGGTGAAGCTGGTGGGGGACTGGATCGACCGCAGCATCGGCGACCTGGCCCCGCTGTGGCCGGACGACGTGCTCGCCGAGGCGGTACGGGTGGCGCACGAGGCGGGGGCCAGGGTGACGGCGCACGTCTTCGGGGAGGACGCGTTGCCCGGCCTGCTCGCCGCGGGCATCGACTGCATCGAGCACGGTACCGGGCTCACCGACGACACCATCGCGGAGATGGCCCGGCGGGGCACCGCGCTGGTACCCACTCTGATCAACATCGAGAACTTCCCGTCGTTCGCCGCGGCGGCCACGAAGTACCCGGTCTACGCCGCGCACATCACCGACCTGTACCAGAGGTCCTCCGACACCATCCGTCGGGCGATCGAGGCCGGGGTGCCGGTGTACGCGGGCACCGACGCCGGTGGGGGAATCAAACACGGTCGTATCGCCGACGAGGTGATGGCGCTGCACCAAGTGGGTATGTCACCTGAGCAGGCACTGGGGGCGGCTTCGTGGGCAGCGCGACGCTGGCTGGGTTGGCCGTTGCTGGAGGAGGGTGACCCCGCGGACTTCGTGGTCTACCGGAACGACCCGCGGGCCGACCTGGGCGCGTTGCGTTTCCCCAGCCGAATCGTGCTGCGCGGCAAGGTGGTGCACTGAGCCGCGGAGCTGGCCTCGAGGAGGCTCCCGTGGACGACGCCGCTTGGTCCTGGTTCGACCGTCTCGGCGCGTCCGGGGCCCGGCCTTCGCCCGAGGAGGGGCGGGGACAGGATGCTCGGACGCGCCCGGAGCCCGCGGGTCCGGTGTTCCCCGGAACCGGGGGAACCGGGACACCACCGGGCATGTCGGGTACGCCGGGGGCACCCGGACGGGGAATGCCTGGGTCATCCACGTGGGTGGGGCGCACCGAGCGGGTGCGTCTGGTGGCCGGTGGTCGGGAACCGCCGGCCGGTCACCGCGGGGACGAGCCCGGTGAGGCTCCTCGTGGTGGTGTCGAGTGGGGTTTTGCGGCCTTCTTCATCGGTTACGGCGGCTACTACCTGCTGGTCCTGGTGATCGGTGCCCTGCTGTCCGGGCGATCCACGGGGTTCGACCCGACCGATCCGCCGCCGTTCGGTCCGCTTCTTGTGGTGTTGTTCCTGCCGAACCTGTTGCTCGGCCTGGTTCCTCTGGCGTTCTCTCTGTTCCGGGGACGGGGACCCCGCGACGATTTCGGACTGGTGCCCACCCTGCGGGACCTGTGGGTCGGGCTGGCGTGCGGGGCGGCCGGCCTGTTCGGTTCCCTGGCGGTGGGGCTGCTCCTGCTGGCGCTGTTCGACGAGTGGGGCCAGTCGACCAGCCCGATGGACGAGATCACCCGTATGGGTGAGGGGCAGACGCTGTGGCTGGTGTTGTTCGCCCTGTTCGTCCTGGTCGGAGCGCCGCTGACCGAGGAACTGTTGGTGCGTGGTGCGTTGTGGGGCGCGCTGGAGCGGTACCGGGTGCCCCCGTACGCGATCCTGCTGCTGACCTCCCTGGTGTTCGCGTTCATCCATGCCGAGCCGCGGCGGGTGCTGGTGTTGTTCGTCGGTGGACTGGCGCTCGGCTACGCCCGCCTGGTGACCGGTCGGGTCGCCGCCAGCATGGTCGCTCACGCGTCGATCAACCTGCTCCCTGCCCTGGTGGTGTTGCTCGCCGGGTGACTGGTGACTCCAGGTGATCGAGGGGCGCGGCCCGACGGTGAGGCGACGCCTTCTCCTGGGTGACGGTGTGCGCGAACCGGGGGAACCTGTGCGCGGCGGACTAGTCTCCTGCCACGGGGACACACTATGGGTGTGACCGGGCCCGCGGACCCGTCGGCCCGGGCGAGGCGGGGCGCCGCGCCTCCCGCCGCCCGTGACCGTCGGCCGGGCTGGGTGTCCCGCCGAGGCGCCGTGAGCTGAGCTCGCGTTGTCTCCGTTCGTGGCCGCCTACCGGATGCTGGGGTACCGCACGTGAACAGGAGGCGCCGTGAGCTCACCGCACACGCCTGAACCGCTCGGTCAGGGGCACCTCGCCGGACCCGAGCTCCTGGCCGAGACGACCGGACCTGCGGCGACCGAACTCGCCACGACCGTCTCCCCCGGGACCGAGCCCCCGGGGACCGAGTCCTCCACGGTCAGGCCGGTGCGGACCGGTGCGACACAGGCCCCGGAGCGTGCCCACCGTTGGGGGTTCGGGGCGTTTCTGCTGGTCCTGGGGGTGTTTCTCGTCTCCTCGGTGGTGGTGGGCATTCCCTTCCAGCAGGAGGACGAACGGCTGTCCGCGGTGGGAATCGTGGTCAGCATCATGGTGCCCTCCCTGCTGCAGGCCGCGGTGGCGCTGCTGGTGACCGTGGTGCGGGGGAACGGACCGCGGATCGACCTGCGGTTGCGCTGGAGCTGGTCCGACGTGCTCCTCGGCTTCAAGATCGGGGTGGGTGCGTTGGTGGTCACCCTGGCCGCCAGCCAGCTGTGGGCCCACTGGGTGGGGGAGAGCAACGCCAACTCGGCGGTCGGTGCGGCCCTGGACGGCATCCAGCTCGGCCCGGTACTGGCGGTGCTGCTGTTCCTGCACGTCTGGCTGATCGCCCCCCTGTGCGAGGAGATCGTCTACCGGGGGCTGCTGTGGGGGGCCATCGAGCGGCTGCAGTGGGGGCGTTGGACCGCGTTCGTGCTCAGCACGGCGATCTTCGCCATCGCCCATCTGGAGCCCTGGCGCACCCCGCTGTTGCTGGTGATCGCGGTACCGATCGGCCTGGCACGGTTGATCACCGGACGCCTGGTGGCCAGTATCGTCGCGCACCAGGTGAACAACCTGTTGCCCGCTGTGGGCATCCTGCTGATGGTTCTCGGGGTGATGCCGGCGTGACGACTGGGGGCCGAGGCGGTTCGGCGGAGCTGGACCTCAACAGTGATCTGGGCGAGGGCTTCGGCGTCTGGGGCCTCGGCGACGACGAGGCACTGCTGGACGTGGTGACCTCGGCCAACGTGGCCTGCGGCTTCCATGCCGGTGACCCCTCGATCATGCGTCGGACGTGCACCGCGGCCGCCAAGCGCGGGGTGGCGGTCGGCGCCCAGGTGTCCTACCGCGACCTGGCCGGGTTCGGACGGCGGTTCGTTGACGTGGAACCACAGGTGCTGGCCGACGAGGTGCTGTACCAGATCGGGGCGCTCGACGCCTGTGCCCGGGCGGCGGGCACCAGGGTGGCCTACGTCAAGCCGCACGGTGCGCTCTACAACGCGGTGGTGCACCACACCGAACAGGCACGTGCCGTGGTGGAGGGGGTGCGGGCCTTCGGCCCGCTTCCGGTGTTGGGGCTGCCCGGCTCACGGCTGCTGGCCGAGGCGGAGGCCGCGGGCCTGCCCGCGGTTCCGGAGGCCTTCGCCGACCGCGGCTACGCCCCGGACGGCACCCTGGTGCCCCGTGGTCGGCCCGGGGCGCTGCTCACCGACACCGCCGCGGTGGTGGAGCGGGCGGTGCGCCTGGCCGAGGAGGGACGGATCGTGGCGGTCGACGGCACGGTGCTGGAGAGCCCGGCGCGCTCGTTGTGCCTGCACGGGGACACCCCGGGGGCGGTCCAGCACGCGCGGGCGGTGCGGGCCGCGTTGGAGGGGGCGGGTGTCCGGCTCCGCTCGTTCGCGGAGGTCTGATCCCGCGGCCTGCGGAGGCGCGGACCGGGGCCGGGGTGGTCCGGTTTCTCCGTCGCACATCCGATCTGGCAGAATGACACGAGTCTGCCGCGGCCGGTCCCTCTCACCGCCCCGCGGTTAACCAGATACGCCCGAGCGCTCGGACCCGTCGCCCCACACGGGCCACGGGCGCTCAACCGTGAGCAACGAGAGCTTGAGGAGCACTCCGACCCGTGGCCGTCAAGATCAAGCTGATGCGGCTCGGCAAGATCCGCGAGCCGTACTACCGTATCGTCGTCGCCGACGCCCGTACCCGTCGTAACGGCAAGGCGATCGAGGCGATCGGTAAGTACCACCCGAAGCAGGAGCCGAGCTACATCGAGGTGAACTCCGAGCGGGTGCAGTACTGGCTGAGCGTCGGCGCCCAGCCGACCGAGCCGGTGCAGCGTCTGCTGGAGCTGACCGGGGACTGGCAGAAGTTCAAGGGCCTGCCCGTGCCTGAGGGTGCGCTGAAGAAGCCCGAGCCCAAGCCGGACAAGAAGGCGCTGTTCGAGGCGGCCCTGGCCGCGGCGAACGAGGAGCCGTCGGTGGAGGCCGTTACCCCGAAGAAGAAGGGTGGCAAGAAGGCCGACAAGGCCGAGAAGGCGGAGAAGACCGAGGCCGGCGCCGAGGCCGAGAAGGCTGAGGGCGGCGAGGCGTGACGGTCCTTGCGGACGCCCTGGAGCACCTGGTTCGTGGCATCGTGGAGCACCCGGACGACGTTCGGGTGCACCTGGTGACCACTCGCCGGGGGCGCACCCTCGAGGTGCACGTGCACCCGGACGACCTGGGCAAGGTGATCGGCCGGGGTGGTCGCACCGCGACCGCGCTGCGCACCGTGATGGCCGGTATCGGTGGTCGCGGTGTCCGGGTGGACGTGGTGGACACCGACCGCTGATCTCCCGTCTCCGCGAACTGGTATGGACGTCGTCGTCGGCATCGTCGCCAAGGCTCATGGCATCCGCGGTGAGCTGGCCGTGGACGTGCGTACTGACTCCCCCGAGGAGCGGTTCGCCGTCGGTGCCGAGCTTCGAGCCCAGCTGCGCGAGGGGGCGTCCCGCATCCTGAAGGTGGCAGCCGCCCGGCCGCACGCCGGGCGGCTGCTGGTGCGCTTCGAGGGGGTCGACTCCCGGGACGCGGCCGAGAGGCTGCGGGGTGCCCGGCTCACCGTGGACACCGCGCAGCTCCCGCCCACCGAGGACCCCGACGAGTTCTACGACCACGAGCTGGAGGGTCTGCAGGCGGTGCTGGGTTCCGGCGAACGAGCCGGGACCGTGGTGGGCACCGTGCGTGAGGTGCTGCACAACGGTGCCGGAGACCTGCTCGTGATCGCACGCGAGGGCGGTGGCGAGGCGCTCGTGCCCTTCGTCAAGGAGATCGTCCCCGAGGTCGACCTCGCCGGCGGCCGGATCGTGATCACTCCGCCGCCGGGGTTGATCGACGACGCCGACCGGCTCTGAGTGACCGGTTCTGCGGATCTGCGAGGTCTGCCGACGTGCGCATCGACGTCATCACGATCTTTCCCGACTACCTGGCCCCGCTCCGCCAGGCCCTGCTGGGCAAGGCCATCGACCGTGGCCTGATCCAGCTCGCCGTGCACGACCTGCGGAACTGGACGCACGACGTGCACCGGGCCGTCGACGACAGCCCGTACGGCGGTGGGCCGGGCATGGTGATGAAGCCGCAGGTGTGGGGCGAGGCCCTGGACGCGGTCTGCGCCCCCCGGGAGCTGCCCGGAGCGACCGCCGAGGCGGACCACGACTCCCGGACCGTCGTTCCCCGGCTGGTGGTGCCCACCCCGGCCGGGCGGCGGTTCACCCAGCAGGTGGCGCGGGAGTACGCGGCGGAGCCGTGGTTGGTCTTCGCCTGCGGCCGCTACGAGGGCATCGACCAGCGGGTGCTGGAGGACGCCGGTCGACGGATGGTCGTCGACGAGGTGTCCATCGGCGACTACGTGCTGGTGGGTGGTGAGGTCGCGGTCCTGGTGATCGTGGAGGCGGTGGCCCGGTTGCTGCCCGGTGTGCTGGGCAATCCGGCCTCGGCCGAGCAGGACTCGTTCTCCGACGGTCTGCTGGAGGGCCCGTGCTACACCCGTCCGGAGGAGTGGCGTGGGTTGCTCGTCCCGGAGGTGCTGCGCTCGGGCAACCACGCGGCCATCGCTCGTTGGCGCCGGGACCAGGCACTGGAACGCACCTTCCGTCGGCGGCCGGACCTGCTGGCGGCCCTGCCGCCCGAGGCACTGGACAAGCACGATCGGGCGTTGTTGGAGCGCCTGCGGGCGGAAGGCGCACCGGGGCGTGACCGGGCTGTCGAGGGGCCGATTTCGTAACGGCTCCGGGCGTCTGGCACACTGAACCGGTTGCTGCGGCCGGGCAGTCGTCCCGGCGCGCGTCATGAAGGCTCACTCCCCGCCGGTCACCGGCCCGCCGCCGGGCGGTCGGACGGTGTGTGGGGAGACACTGGATACACGCGAACGGACGAGGACGGACTTCCGATGAACACCCTGGACGCTCTGGACGCCCAGTCGCTGCGTTCCGACATCCCCGACTTCCGCCCGGGCGACACGCTCAAGGTCCACGTTCGCGTCATCGAGGGGACGCGGGAGCGGATCCAGGTCTTCCAGGGCGTGGTGATCCGCCGGCAGGGTGGCGGCATCCGCGAGACCTTCACTGTGCGTAAGGTTTCCTTCGGTGTCGGCGTGGAGCGCACCTTCCCGGTTCACTCGCCGAACATCGCCAAGATCGAGGTCGTCACCCGCGGTGACGTGCGCCGGGCCAAGCTGTACTACCTGCGCAACCTCCGCGGCAAGGCCGCCAAGATCAAGGAGCGGCGCGAGGTGCCGACCGCCTGATCAAGTCGGACCATTTTGGCGTAGCCTGGCGCAGTGGCCGACGTGGTGCCTCCGACGACTCCGAACGAAGACCCGGACCACTCTCAGCGGGACGATGCCAGGAATCCCCGAGGTTCCGGGGCCTCCGACAGCGGCGGCTCCGGAACCTCCGGGGAGCCGGATCGTGTCGAGGAGTGGCGACGGAAGCAACGGGAGCAGCAGGAGAAGAAGGGCTCCTTCTGGAAGGAACTCCCCCTGCTGGTCCTGACCGCGGTGGTGCTCGCCTTCCTGATCCAGACCTTCCTGGCCCGGGTCTACGTGATTCCGTCGCAGTCGATGGAACAGACCCTGCACGGTTGCCCGGGCTGCACCAACGACCGGGTGTTGGTGGACAAACTCACCTACCGGTTCACCGATCCCAAGCCGGGCGACGTCATCGTGTTCCGGGGCCCCGAATCCTGGGGCGCCAACCGGGAGTTCCAGGTGTCCGAGCCCAGCAACCCGGTGGCCAGTTTCTTCCAGAGCCTGGGTTCGCTGGTGGGCATGGCGGCTCCGGACGAGCGTGACTTCGTCAAGCGTGTCATCGCCGTGGGTGGGCAGACCGTCCAGTGCTGCGACGAGCAGAACCGTGTCCTGGTGGACGGCAAGCCGCTGGACGAGCCGTACATCTACTTCGAGCCCGGCTCCGGGACCACCCAGGAGGAGTTCGCCCCGGTGACCGTGCCCGAGGGGCATCTGTGGGTGATGGGCGACAACCGCAACAACTCCGCGGACTCGCGCGCCCATGTCAACTCCCCCGAGAAGGGCACCGTGCCGGTGGAGAACGTCATCGGCAAGGCACGGCTGATCGTGCTGCCGCCCTCGCGCTGGCAGGGCATCGGGGACCACAACCCGCAGGCCGCCGCGCTGAGCGCTCCCCTGTGGCAGATGGGTGTTCCGGCGGGTGTCGGGCTGGCGGCCGCCTTCCCGGTGCTCTGGGGGCTGCGGCGCCTGCACGATGGTGTCCGCCGGCGGTGGGAACGGCGCCGGAGGCAGTTGTGAGTCGGAGTCGCATCGTCCCCGCCCGCGTCCCGTGGGCGGGGACGGGCGTTCCGTGTCCGTACCGGAGTTGACCGTGTCGGTTGCCGGACCGGTGTTGTCGCGGCCACCACGCGCTGTCGTGCGGCGTTCCGCCGGGCTCTGGGCGTTGCAGGGCGCACTCGAACGCCGTGGCCTGGGGCCGGTCGTCGGGGTGGACGAGGCCGGGCGGGGTGCCTGTGCCGGCCCGCTCGTGGTGGCGGCGTGCGCGTTGCGTCCCGGTGACGCCGCCCGTTTCCCCGAGCTCACCGACTCCAAACTGTTGACCCCCGCGGCTAGGGACCGGGTCCACGACCTGGTGCGCGCACGGGCTCTGGCGTGGGCGGTGGTCGTGATACCGCCGGACGAGGTGGACGCGCTCGGGGTGCACGTGGCGAACCTGGAGGGCATGCGTCGCGCCGTGACGCACCTGGACCTGCACCCGGGTTACGTGCTGACCGACGGTTTCCGGGTGCCGGGGCTGACCGCTCCCAGCCTCGGTGTGCTCAAGGGCGACCGGGTCGCGGCCTGCGTCGCCGCCGCCTCGGTGCTGGCCAAGGTCACACGGGACCGCATCATGGAGAAGTTGCACGCGGAGTTGCCGTTGTACGGCTTCGACGTGCACAAGGGGTACTGCACGGCGGACCACGCCGCGGCCTTGCGGGAGCACGGACCGAGCGCGGAGCATCGTTGGTCCTATGCCAATGTGGCCGCTGCCGCCGCCGCCCACGGCATGCGGAGGCCGGAGAGGGTGGCACGTGTCGGCGAGGTGCTGTCCGTGGTGAACAATGGGAAGCCCCGCTCCTGGGGGCCACCGGTTGGGGACGAGGAGGAGCTCTGAGCCGATGAGCGCGGAGGATCTCGAGAAGTACGAGACCGAGATGGAGCTGCAGCTCTACAAGGAGTACCGCGACATCGTCGGCCAGTTCTCCTATGTCGTCGAGACGGAGCGGCGGTTCTATCTCGCCAACGCGGTGGACGTCCAGGCCCGCAACTCCGACGGGGACGTCTACTTCGAGGTGCGCATGTCCGACGCGTGGGTGTGGGACATGTACCGCCCCGCCCGGTTCGTGAAGAACGTCCGGGTGATCACGTTCAAGGACGTCAACATCGAGGAGTTGGACAAGCCCGAGCTGCGGTTGCCCGAGACGGGGCCGTTCGGCGGCTGACGGGCTCACCGCCCACCGACGTTCCGGGCCGCTGGAGGCGTGCTGTACGCCCCGGCGGCCTGTCGTCTTCTCCGCCCCGCGTCGGGGACTCGTCCGCGCAGGGCAGTCCGCACTCACCTACGGGATGGCTTGTTCGGGTGGAAGCGGTCCGGCACCGCTCTTCCGTCCTGCGACCTGCGACGCCTCTTCCTACGGTCGGGCATCGGGACCGAGGACGTGACCGTCGCCGGGCAGTGTCGCCGTAGGAAGGAAGGGCCATGACCTTCAATCCGCTCCAGGAGCGTGGGATTCCGCTGGACCGACAGATCCGCAGCTGGCGCGAACTCGACGTCACCCCGTTGGACCCGGATCGCGCCGATCCCTACACCCGGTGTCGAGTGATCACCATGAACGGGATCGAGGTGGAGGCGATCATGTTCAGCCACCACTTCGCCCGTGTCTGTCCCGACCCCGACGTCCGGCGCCAGCTCGCCGAGGTGCGCTACGTGGAACAGCAGCAGCAGAAGACGGTGAACTGGCTGTTGCCCGGCGCCGCGTCGGCCCTGGAGACCACCATCGCCTACGAGCAGGTCGCGGTGGACCTGACCGCGTGGGTGGCCCGGATGGAACCCGACCCGTACCTGAAACAGGCCTACCAGTTCGGGGTGCTGGAGGACTTCGACCACCTGTACCGGTACGCGAACCTCTACGAGATGATCCAGCACCGCAAGGCGGAGCAGATCGTCGACAACCTCACCGAGGTGATGCCGGGCCGGCCGACGAAGATGCAGCACCGGCATCCGGCGGACAACGTGCGGGACCACTACGACCGCACCCGGGTCGATCCGCTGTCCAGGCTGCACGCTCTGACGATCATGTCCACAGAGCAGCAGACCATGAACTTCTACATGAACGTCGGGCCCGAGTACATGGAGCCGATCGCGCGTCAGCTCTACCAGGAGATCGGGCTCATCGAGGAGGAGCACGTCACGCACTACGAGTCGCTGGTCGACCCGGGTGAGACGTGGTGGGAGCGCCTGGTCACCCACGAGTACAACGAGTGCTACCTCTACTACTCGTTCATGGAGACCGAGACCGACCCGAAGGTGCGGGCGATCTGGGAACTCCACCTGAACATGGAGCTGGAGCACCTGCGCATCGCCGCGGAGCTGATGCGCCGCTACGACGGTCGGGACCCGGAGGAAGTGGTCGCGCCCACACTGCCCGCCGTGGTCCGTTTCGAACCCAACAAGGCCTACATCCGGGAGCTGCTGGCCACCCAGATGGATCTGACCACCCTGGGCACCGGGTACGTGCGGGAGGCCCACGAGCGGTTCGAGCGGATGCAGGCGCAGCTCCTCGGTGGCGAGGAACCGCCCAGCGAGCGCGTCATCGACGAGCACCGGGCACGGTTCGGTCGGGAGTACCGCCTGGAGACCGAGGGGCCGCACCCCGTCGAGCAGCTGCGGGAGCATGCGACCGCCGGAGCGCGGAAGGAGCAGCGGTGACCAGTGCCCAGCAGCGACCTGAGGCCATGCCGGAACCGGACGTCGTGGAGTTGCTACTGCACCAGCACGGCATGATCCGCGACCTGTTCACCGAGGTGGAGCGGTCGACCGGGGCGGAACGACGGGATGCGTTCCGGCGGCTGGTGCGGTTGCTCGCCGTCCACGAGACGGCCGAGGAACAGGTGATCCATCCCCTGGCCCGGAGAACCCTCCCCGGCGGGGAGGGGCTGGTCGACGACCGGCTCGCCGAGGAACGACGGGCCAAGGAGATGCTTGCCCAGCTCGACGACATGGATCCGGACGACCCCCGGTTCCTGCCGATGCTGAGCCAGCTGCGCGACGCGGTGATCGCGCACGCGGTGTCCGAGGAACAGTACGAGTTCCGCTACCTGCGGCAGCAGGTCAAGCCCGAACAGATGCGGCGTCTGGCCTCCGCGGTGCGGGCCGCGCAGGCCCTGGCCCCCACCCCCCCATCCCGGGGTGGAGACCGGCCCGGAGAACCTCCTGCTCGGCCCGGCCCTGTCGGTTTTCGACCGGGCGAAGGACCTGATCAGCAAGGCGACGTCGAAGGCGTCGAAGCAGGACTAGCGGGACGGAGACCGGAAAACGGGCTCGTGGTCGTTCCTCGCGGCGGCCACGGGCCCGTGCCCGTCCTGTCCCGAACCTCCGTCCCGGCACGCCCCGCCCGAGCCGTCGCCTGTCCCCCCACCGTGTGGGGACAGGGTCCGCTCCGGGGATCCGGTCTGTCCACACCCTGCTGAGCTGTCCACAGCTCGCCGCCCGACGGTGGCGGGAGTCTCTCCGACCGGGCACGGTCCTGCCCCGAGCGACGGGATCGTGAGGGAGGAGACGTGGACGAGGAGGTGCGTGGAGGAGCACGCGCCACGGCACCGGGCGCCGCGGCCAAGGCCGTGGGGGCCGACCTGGGGCGACGCGGGGAGGACCTGGCGGTGGCGCACCTGGAGGCGCAGGGACTGGTGGTGCTCTCCCGGAACTGGCGCTGCCGGGAGGGTGAGCTCGACGTGGTGGCCACCGACGGTACCCGGGTGGTGTTCTGCGAGGTCAAGACCCGGTCCGGGGAGCGGTTCGGCAGCCCTGCCCTGGCCGTGGACCCGGTGAAGGCCCGGCGTGTCCGGCGGGCGGCGGCGGCGTGGTTCGCCGCGCACCACGTGGGGTGGTGCGAGGCGCGGTTCGACGTCATCTGTGTGGTGCTGCCCCCGACCGGCCCTGCGGTGCTGGAGCACCTGGTGGGGGTGTTCTAGCGATGGCCCTGGTACGGACCTGGGCGGTTGCGCTGAGCGGTGTCGACGGCGTGCCGGTGGAGATCGAGGCCGATGTCAGCGGTGGTGGGCTACCCGGAATGCAGCTGCTCGGCATGCCCGACGTCGTGCTCACCGAGGCCAAGGACCGGCTACGTGCCGCGCTGCGGCACAGCGGCGAGCACTGGCCGCAGCGGCGGATCACCATCGGTCTGTCGCCGGCGGCTCTGCCGAAACGGGGGGCCGGGTACGACCTGGCGCTGGCCTGCGCGGTGCTCGGCGGTGCGGGGGCGTTGCCGAGCGGGCTGCTGGCGTCGACCGCCTTCCTGGGGGAACTGGCCTTGGACGGGCGGGTACGCCCGGTGCGTGGTGTGCTTCCCGGGCTGCTCGCCCTCCGGCGAGCCGGGTTGCGCCGCGCCGTGGTCCCGATGGCGGCGTTGCGGGAGGCGGCCCTGGTACCCGGACTGCGGGTGTGGGGTGCGTGTCACCTGACGGAGGTGCTGCGTTGGCTGCGCGGGGAGGGAGAGTTGTCGGCACCCCCGCAGGACGCCGGTCTGCCCGGAAGCCGAGAGGTACCGGACCTGGCCGATGTGGTGGGGCAGCCGGAGGCCCGCTGGGCGCTCGAGGTGGCCGCCGCCGGTGGGCACCACCTGCTGCTGGTCGGCCCGCCGGGTACCGGCAAGACGATGTTGGCCCGGCGGTTGGTGGGCCTGCTGCCCTCCCTGTCCTCCGAGGAGGCGTTGGAGGTCACCGCGATCCACTCGGTGGCCGGGCTGCTGAGCGAGGAGTCTCCGCTGGTCGAGACACCCCCGTTCGTCGCTCCGCACCACTCCGCCTCGGTCGCCGCTCTGATCGGCGGGGGCTCCCGTCTGGCACAGCCGGGGGCGGTCAGCTGTGCCCACCGGGGTGTGTTGTTCCTGGACGAGGCCTGCGAGTTCGGGCCACACCGGCTCGAGGCGTTGCGCACCGCGCTGGAGGAGGGAGAGGTCCGGTTGGCCCGCAGTGAGGGCGTGGTCCGCTACCCCGCCCGGTTCCAGCTGGTCCTGGCCACCAACCCGTGCCCCTGCGCACCGCCCCGGGACAGTGACTGCGTGTGCACCCCCACCGCACGGCGTCGTTACCTCGGTCGGCTGTCCGGACCGCTGCTGGACCGGGTCGATCTGCGGGTGCGGATGCGCCCGTTGACCGCGATGGCCCTGGCGGACGATGCGGAACCGGAGTCGACCGAGGTGGTGCGGCAGCGGGTGCTCCGGGCCAGGGAGGCGGCCCGGCAGCGCTGGGCCGGGCACGGGTGGCGGTGCAACGCGGAGGTACCCGGTCCGGCGTTGCGTCGTGAGTTTGCCCTGCCCCGCAGGGTCACCGCCCTGCTGGACCGGGCCCTGGCCGTGGGAGTGCTCACCGGACGTGGTGCGGATCGGTGCCTGCGGGTGGCCTGGACCTTGGCGGATCTGGCAGGAGCGGACCGGCCGGATGCCGAGCACGTGGCTGCGGCACTGGAGTTCCGGGACCGGAGGGCGGCGTGAGGGCATCCGAACAGGCCCCGGTGAATCCGGTGGATCAGGACGTGCTGCTGGCTCGGGCCTACCTGTTGCGGGTGGCTGAGCCACCCGCCCCGGCCCTGGTGCGTTTCGTGGCCGAGCACGGCCCGGTGGTGGCCGCCGAGGCGGTCCGGCGGGGGCGAGTACCCGCCGAGGTGGCCGCGGAGACCCAGGCCAGGCGTGAGGTGTGGCGGCCGGAGCAGGACCTGCAGGCCGCGGCCGAGCAGGGCGCGCGGCTGCTGGTGCCCGAGGACGGTGCCTGGCCGTACCGGCTGTTCGGTGCCCTGGGCGCGGCGGCGGCCCGTGGGGTGCCGGTGGCGGAACCGTTGGCGCTGTGGGTCCGGGGTGAGCTTCCGCTGGCCGAGCTCGTCGAGCGGTCGGTCGCCGTGGTCGGGGCACGCGCCGCGACCGGCTACGGCGAGCAGGTGGCCGCCGAACTGGGGCACGGGCTGGTCGAACGCGGGTGGAGCGTGGTGTCCGGTGCCGCCTACGGCATCGACGGGGCCGCGCACCGTGGCGCGCTGGCCGCCGGAGGCCCGACGGTCGCGGTGCTGGGGTGCGCCCTGGACGTCGGCTACCCCGCGGGCCACCAACGACTGCTGGACCGCATCGCCGAATCGGGTGCGGTGGTCAGCGAGTACCCGCCGGGTACTCCACCGGCCCGGCACCGGTTCCTGGCTCGCAACCGCCTCATCGCCGCGTTGACCGGCGGAACGGTGGTGGTGGAGGCCGGTCGGCGCAGCGGCGCCCGGAACACCGCGGCGTTCGCCCGGGCGTTGGGACGTCTGGTCATGGCGGTGCCCGGTCCGGTGACCTCGGCGATGTCCGTCGGCTGTCACGCCATGCTGCGGGACCAGGAGGCGATCCTGGTCGGTGACGTGGACCAGGTGTTGGAGACCGTCGGGCGTATCGGACTCGACCTCGTCGAGGACCGGGAGGCCCCGCGGCGGCCCACCGACGGCCTGGAACCGCAGGCCCTACGGGTGTACGAGGCACTGGAACGGCGTGGTGGCCGCAGTGCGGAACGGGTGGCGCTCGAGGCCGGGGTGCCGTTGGACCGGGTCCGCGCACTGCTGCCGGCCCTGGAGCTGGCCGGGTTGGCCGAGCGGTGCGACGAGGGATGGCGTCGGGCACGACCGTCCCCCAGGAGCCCACGACCGCGTGTACCGGAGGGTGCGCGGCGGTCCGGGGACCGGGACGGTGGGGACGGAGGGTGTGGCGGTGCTTGACCATCGCCGCTCGGCACAGCAGCGTCTGAGATGTGGACGTGGCCCCGTCTCCTCGTGCCCGCGTACCGGTGTCTCATCCCGACACGGTGTTGCCCGAGTCGCTGGCCGAGGTTCTCGCCGCCTACCGGCGGTACCTGGGTGTGGAGCGTGGCTTCTCGGCGCACACCGTGCGTGCCTACACGGGGGACGCGACATCCCTGCTGCGTCACCTGCACGCCAGCGGGAAGGAGCAGCTGGACGCCCTGGACCTGCAGATGCTCCGGAGCTGGCTCGCTGCGCAGCAGGCGGCCGGAGCCGGCCGGGCCTCGCTGGCGCGTCGGGCTGCTGCGGCTCGTGCCTTCACCCGCTGGGCGCACCGGGCCGGACGACTTGCGGAGGACCCGGGGCCCCGGCTCGTCGCGCCCCGCGTACCCCGGGCGTTGCCGTCGGTGCTCCGTGTGGACCAGGCCGTGGCGGTGATGGAGGCCGCGCGGCGTGGTGCCGCCGAGGGTGATCCGGTTGCACTGCGTGACCACGCGGTGGTGGAGCTGCTGTACGCCACCGGAGTTCGGGTGGCGGAGCTGTGCGGGTTGGACGTGGACGACGTGGATCCGTCGCGGCGGGTGGTACGGGTGCTCGGCAAGGGGCGGTGGGAGCGGGTCGTGCCCTACGGGGTACCCGCGGAACGCGCACTGCGCGCCTGGCTGGACGGTGGGCGCCCGCACCTGGCCCGGCCCGGTTCACCTGCGGCGCTCTTCCTGGGGGCACGGGGTGGACGTCTCGATCCGCGCACCGCGCGACGGGTGGTCTCCCGCACGGTGGGTGCCGTACCCGGTGCACCCCGTGTCGGGCCGCACGGGCTGCGGCACTCGGCCGCGACTCACATGCTGGAAGGAGGAGCTGACTTACGTAGCGTACAAGAACTGCTTGGTCACGCTACGCTCGCAACCACCCAGCTCTACACCCATGTCACCGTCGAACGGCTGAAGGCGATCCATGAGCGAACCCACCCCCGTTCCTGACGATGCCGGGGGAGGTCCCCGCGCGGCGACAGCTCGCAAGGAGGCCGTGGCCTCGATGCCGGGGAGGGGCGGCACGGCCCGTGGCGGCGTCGGCGCTGCGGTGGCCGACCAACGGGTGGAGCAGACCGTCCCGGCGACCACCGAGCGGTCCGACACCACCCGGGGCAGCCGCACGAACCGGAATTCGGTCGACCACCGGAGTGCCGACGAGGTCGAGGCAGGGATCGTGGCCCTGTGGCGTGCCTACGGGGCCAGCCGGGACCAGGCGCTCCGGGACAAGCTCGTGCTGCACTACGCCCCGTTGGTCAAGTACGTGGCCGGTCGGGTGGGGACAGGCCTGCCCGCGCACGTGGACGTTGCCGACCTGGTGCAGTCGGGGATCTTCGGCCTGGTCGATGCGATCGAGAAGTTCGAGCCGGAACGCGGCCTGAAGTTCGAGACCTACGCGATGCAACGGATCCGGGGCGCGATCCTGGACGAACTGCGCGCCCAGGACTGGGTGCCACGTTCCGTCCGCAGTCGGGCACGTGACGTGGAGCGGGCCCTGGAGCGGCTGGAAGCGCGGCTGCAACGCACGGCCACCGACGCCGAGGTCGCCGCGGAGCTGGGCATCACCGTGGCCGAGCTGCGGGACCTGTACGCACAGCTGCACCTGACCAGCGTGATGGCGCTGGACGAGCTGATCGCCGCGGGTCGGGGCAGTGCGTCACTGGCGGAGACCCTGCCCGACGACCGGGCCGAGGACCCGGTGCTGACCCTGGTGGACCAGGACAGCCGTCGTCAGCTCGCCGACGCCATCGCCCAGTTGTCGGAACGCGATCGTGTGGTGGTCACCCTCTACTACTTCGAGAACCTCACACTGGCGGAGATCGGCAAGGTACTGGGGGTCACCGAATCCCGGGTGTGTCAGCTTCACACCCGGGCCGTGCTGCGGCTGCGGACCAAGCTCGCCGAGCAGAACGAGGGCTGACGGCCCCGGTGCTCGACGGGTGGCGCTCCGGCCAGGGCAGCAGACGCAGCCGTGCCGGGCGGACCAGGAGCAACGGATCCAGGTACACCTGCCCACGACGCAACCCCCAGTGCAGACACACCGGAGGCTCCCCGGGAGCGGTGCAGCCGGGGTGGTGCGGGCGGACGTGCCCGATCACCTGCCCCCGGCGCACCCGCTGCCCGGTACTGACCGTGGGGGACAGCGGCTCGTAGGTGGTGCGCAGTCCACCGGTGTGTTCCACCGACACCACCTCGCGGCCGGCCACCGAACCGGCGAACAGCACCGTTCCGTCCCCGGCGGCCAGCACCGGCTGCCCGTCCGCCGCGGCGAGATCGACCCCGCGATGCCCCCGCCCGTAGGGGTGTTGCGGGGCCTGGAACGGGCGAACCACGGGTGGCGGCCCGGTCAACGGCCAGCCGAAGACCGGCCGGGAACGGGATGTCGCCGCCGCGGCGAGGTGTACGACCTCGTCGGGACGCCCCGGGATGATGGGGACGGCTGCCGGGCCGACGGACAGGGCCGTCCCGCACAGGGTGGTGGCGCTGAGCACGAGCAGTCGGAACGGTGTGGTGATCGGCACGCCCACACGTTGTCCTGCGGGAGGTCGGCCGGCCAGTGCGCGGCCCACGGCTGTGGACGAACGCGGGGGTTGTGGACAGCCGACCCCCGCAAGAGTGGCCTGGGTGTGAAACGAGTGTTGCTTACCCCGTAGACTGCACAGGCGGCCCGGTAGGAACGGGTCGACTTCGCGTGCCGACACACGCCCTGCGCCCGTGGGGCACGCCGCTCGGCGGTCTCGATCCCACCCTCCGGGGAGGGGGGGAGCGGGTCCGGGTGGCGGTGTGGCACCAGGGCGGCGGGTCACCCGGCTCGTCGCGTCAACCGAATCCGCGTGCCGCACGTAGGCACGCCCGAGCTACTGAGGTGCTGATCCGGCAATGGCCGTCGTCACCATGAAGCAGCTGCTCGACAGCGGCGTTCACTTCGGGCACCAGACCCGGCGCTGGAACCCGAAGATGAAGCGCTACATCCTGACCGAGCGCAACGGCATCTACATCATCGACCTCCAGCAGACACTGAGCTACATCGAGCGGGCCTACGAGTTCGTCAAGGAGACGGTGGCCCACGGCGGCACCATCCTGTTCGTCGGCACCAAGAAGCAGGCGCAGGAGGCCATCGCCGAGCAGGCGCAGCGGGTCGGGATGCCCTACGTCAACCAGCGCTGGCTGGGTGGCATGCTCACCAACTTCAGCACGGTCCACAAGCGTCTGCAGCGCCTCAAGGAGCTCGAGGCGATGGAGCAGACCGGCGGGTTCCAGGGTCTCACCAAGAAGGAGATCCTGATGCTGACCCGTGAGAAGGAGAAGCTGGAGAAGACCCTGGGCGGCATCCGCGACATGCAGAAGGTGCCGAGCGCCGTCTGGGTCGTGGACACCAAGAAGGAGCACATCGCCGTCGGCGAGGCGCGCAAGCTGGGTATCCCGGTGGTCGCCATCCTGGACACCAACTGCGACCCGGACGAGGTCGACTACCCGATCCCGGGCAACGACGACGCGATCCGTTCCGCCGCTCTGCTGACCCGCGTGGTCGCCGACGCCGTCGCCGAGGGTCTGATGGCCCGCTCCGGTCGCGGCGCGGCCGGTGAGGGGCAGGACAAGCCCGAGGCCGGCGTGGCCTCCGACGAGCCGCTGCCCGAGTGGGAGCAGGAGCTGCTGGCCGGCACCGGTGCCGCTGCCGAGGCCTCCGCCGAGGGCGGGCAGGCCACCGAGCAGGCTCCTTCCTCGCAGTCCTGACGTCGGCCCCGCCCGCGCCGCCGACCGGGTGGCGCGGGCGGGGACCCACGCAATCACCACGCATCTACCCCGCCGCGTACCGAAGAAGGACGGACAACGCACGATGGCGAACTACACCGCCGCCGACGTCAAGCGCCTCCGGGACCTGACCGGTTCCGGGATGATGGACTGCAAGAAGGCGCTCGAGGAGTCCGGGGGCGACTTCGACAAGGCGATCGAGATCCTGCGCATCAAGGGCGCCAAGGATGTCGGTAAGCGTGCCGAGCGCACCACCGCGAACGGCCTGGTGGCCGCGGACGGTGGCGTGATGATCGAGCTGAACTGCGAGACCGACTTCGTCGCCAAGAACGCCGAGTTCATCGACCTGGCCACCAAGATCGTGGCGGTGGCCAAGGAGGTCAAGCCGGCCGACGTCGAGGCCCTGAAGGCCGCTCAGCTGGACGGCAAGACCGTGGCCGACGCCGTGCAGGAGCTCTCCGCCAAGATCGGTGAGAAGCTGGAGCTGCGCCGGGTCGTGGTCTTCGACGGCCAGGTCGCCGTCTACCTGCACCGCCGGTCCTCGGACCTGCCGCCGGCCGTCGGCGTGCTGGTCGAGTACACCGGCGACTCGGAGGAGGCCGCTCGCGCCGCCGCCATGCAGATCGCCGCGATGAAGCCGCGTTACGTCACCCGTGACGAGGTTCCCGCCGACGTGGTGGCCAACGAGCGCCGCATCGCCGAGGAGACCGCCCGCGAGGAGGGCAAGCCGGAGCAGGCGCTGCCGAAGATCGTCGAGGGCCGGCTGAACGGTTTCTTCAAGGACGTCGTGCTGCTGGAGCAGGCGTCGGTCCAGGACTCGAAGAAGACGGTGAAGGCTGTGCTCGACGAGGCGGGTGTCACCGTCGTCCGCTTCGCCCGTTTCGAGGTCGGCCAGGCCTGACCCCGGGCAAGCCACGGAGCCACGACGAGGGGGCGGGGTCGCCGTGCGACAACTTTGGCGCATGGGCGGCCCCGCCTTCGCGCACTCAGAACACGACCGATTGGCGGGGTGGGTACTGCGGTGAGCCGGTGCCCGGCCGTGGAGGAGGAGACAGGGTGACCGTGGAGGACAGTCAGCGACCTGCGTACAAGCGGGTTCTGCTCAAGCTCGGCGGGGAGATGTTCGGCGGAGGCTCCGTCGGTGTGGACCCGGACGTGGTGCAGACGGTCGCCCGACAGATCGCCGACGTGGTACGCAGCGGTGTGCAGGTGGCCGTGGTCATCGGGGGCGGCAACTTCTTCCGTGGCGCGGAACTGCAACAGCGGGGCATGGACCGGGCCCGGGCGGACTACATGGGCATGCTGGGCACGGTCATGAACTGCCTGGCCCTGCAGGACTTCCTGGAACGCGAGCACGGGATCGACACCCGGGTCCAGACCGCGATCACCATGGGGCAGGTGGCCGAGCCGTACATCCCGCGTCGGGCCATCCGGCACTTGGAGAAGGGGCGGGTGGTCATCTTCGGCGCCGGTGCCGGCATGCCCTACTTCTCCACCGACACCACGGCCGCGCAGCGCGCGCTGGAGATCGGCTGCGACGTGGTGCTGATGGCCAAGGCCGTGGACGGGGTGTACACCGCCGACCCGCGGAAGGACCCTGACGCGGTGAAGTTCGAGCACATCACCCACCGGGAGACCCTGGAGCGTGGTCTGAAGGTGGCGGACGCCACGGCGTTCAGCCTCTGCATGGACAACAACATGCCGATCATCGTGTTCAACCTCCTCACCGAGGGGAACATCGCTCGCGCGGTCCGTGGTGAGAAGATCGGGACCCTGGTCAGCACCCCCCGTGGTGAGGTCTCGGGTTGAGCGTGCTGGGATCGTGACCAGTGGTAACTCCTACCACCCCAGCAGACTGCGAATAAAGGAGCAGCCGTGATCGACGAAACCCTCCTCGACGCAGAGGAGAAGATGCAGAAGGCGGTGTCCGTGGCCAAGGAGGACCTGGCTTCGGTGCGCACCGGTCGAGCCACCCCTGCCATGTTCCACGGCATCGTCGTCGACTACTACGGTTCGCCGACCCCGCTCAACCAGCTGGCGAGCATCTCCATCCCCGAGGCCCGGCTTGCCGTGATCAAGCCCTACGACGCCGGCCAGCTCGGTGCGATGGAGCGGGCGATCCGTGACTCCGACCTGGGGGTGAACCCCAGCAACGACGGCAGCGTCATCCGCGTGGCGATCCCGCCGCTGTCCGAGGAGCGCCGCCGGGAGATGGTGAAGGTCGCCAAGTCCAAGGGCGAGGACGCCAAGATCGCCATCCGCAACATCCGGCGCAAGGCCAAGGAGGAGCTGGACCGCATCGCGCGGGACGGCGAGGCCGGTGAGGACGACGTGGCCCGCGCCGAGAAGGAACTGCAGGGTCTGACCGACCGCTACGTGGCGCAGGTCGACGAGCTGGTCAAGCACAAGGAGAGCGAGCTGCTCGAGGTGTGACCTCGACCGAGGTCGGTCTCCGGGTGCTCGCGGCCGGCGGCGTCGCCTTCGGCGGGTGGTCCCGTCGTCGGGTGACCGTGTCGTGGAGCCGGCGGGACTGGTCATGCCGGCCAGCCGCCCCTGTACCGGTCGGCACGTACCACGGAGGCCTGCCATGGGTGCCGGCCCGGCGGTGCCATGCCACCCACCGGGCCGGTGAGATGCGGTGATCACGGATTGGGCGGGACCCCGCGCCGGTTCGGCCAGCGCGGGTCCACCCCGTTCCTGGGCCTCGCCGTGCGGATGGGAGGCCCGTCGATGGGAATGCCATGGTGTTAGGAGCTCGTGAGGTGACGGCCAGCAACAACGGGGAGTCGTCTTCCCCGGCGGGGAGCACCCCGGAGCAACCGGGCGTGACGTCCACGGGCCGGCCGTCACGGGCCGGCCGTAATCTCCCGGCCGCCATCGCGGTCGGAGTGGGCCTCGGCGCGGTGATCCTGGTGGTGTTGTTGACCGCCCGCCAGGTCTTCGTCGGGGTGGTTGCACTCGCCGTCGCCGTCGGTACGTGGGAGCTGGCCGGGGCGCTCCGGCGTGGGGCCGGGATCACGCTGTCACTGCCGGTGCTGCTGGTCGGCGGTCAGGCCATGGTGTGGTTGTCCTGGCCGTTCGGCCGGAACGGACTGGTGGTGGCGTTCGTACTCACCGTCCTGGCCTGTCTGGTCTGGCGGATGTGGGGCGGCCCCCGGGGCTACGTGAAGGACACCACCGCGTCGGTGTTCACCGCCGCGTACCTGCCGCTGTTCGGCTCCTTCGCGGCCATGCTGGTCACACCGGACGACGGAGCCCACCGGGTCATCTGCTTCATGATCGTCGTGATCTGCTCCGACACCGGTGGCTACGTCGCGGGAGTCCTGTTTGGGCGCCACCAGATGGCTCCCGTCATCAGCCCGAAGAAGACCTGGGAAGGGTTCGGCGGCTCGCTGCTGGCGGGTGTCGTCGGCGGGGCGTTGAGTGTGAGCCTGCTGCTCGACGGCACCTGGTGGCAGGGGGTGTTGTTCGGCGCCGCACTGGTGCTGACCGCCACCGGTGGTGACCTGGTGGAGTCCCTGATCAAACGGGATCTCGGCATCAAGGACATGGGCACGCTGCTGCCCGGTCACGGTGGTCTGATGGACCGGCTCGACTCGCTGCTGCCCTCGGCGGTGGCCTCCTGGCTGTTGCTGCGGGCCTTCGTGCCGGCCTGATCTCTCCGTTCCGAGGCCGGGGCCGGTCGTCCGGGCGGCCGGCCCCGGTGTTCGGGTGGACGCGTAGCCGGTGAGTGGTTTCCCGGACCGCCACGGCCCGGCCGCCCCGGGGGTCGCCGGGAGCTCCCACCCGGGACGGTCTGCCGTCACCGAGGCGGTGCGGTTACCGTGGGCCGGTGCGGAACTACGTCCGAGCGGCCTGGGAGGCGGTGCGGCGGGGTCCCGAGGTGGTACCCAGCCCGAACATCTGGCACTGGCCGGACGTGTACGAGGTGGAGAACCGCGCCCAGGACGTCGACGGCCGGATCTGGCAGGCGCTGCACGAGGAGTGCGACTACACCGACCGGGACGTGGTGGACGTCGGCTGCGGTGACGGTTTCCACCTGCCGATGTTCGCCGCCAGAGCGCGCAGCGTGACCGGGGTGGAACCGCACCCGCCCCTGGTCCGGCGGGCGCGGCAGCGGGTGGCGGCGCTGGAGAGCGTGGCGGTGCTCCAGGGATCGGCGCAGCGGTTGCCCCTGCCCGACGGCAGTGTCGACCTGGTGCACGCACGCACCGCCTACTTCTTCGGCCCCGGCTGTGAACCGGGCCTGTGGGAGGCCGACCGGGTGCTGCGACCCGGCGGGTGCCTGGCCGTGGTCGACCTGGACGCCACCCGGCACGCCTACGGGAAGTGGATGCGTGCGGACATGCCCGGTTACGACCCGGCCGGGGTGGAGGCGTTCTTCGCCGCGCAGGGTTTCACCTGCCGGCGGATCGACACGCTGTGGCGCTTCCCGGACCGGTCGAGCCTGGAGGCGGTGCTGCGTATCGAGTTCTCCCCGGTGGTGGCCGAGCGGGCCATCGCCGAGACCCCGGGGCGCACCCTTCCGGTGGCCTATCGGCTGCACGTGCGACGCAAGCCGACCGGGCTGATCCTCGGCTGATCGGCCCCGCCGGCACCGGACGTACCGGCGCCGGCGGGGAGGGCGGACGGATCAGCGGAAGGCGTTCACCCCGGTGACCGCGGCACCCAGGGACAGCGCGTGGATCTCCTCGGTGCCCTCGTAGGTGAGCACGGTCTCCAGGTTGGCGGCGTGCCGCAGCACCGGGTACTCCAGGGTGATCCCGTTCGCCGCCAGGATGGTGCGGGCGGTACGGGCCACCTCCAGGGCGGCGCGGACGTTGGCCATCTTGCCCAGGCTCACCTGGTTGTGGTGCAGCTGGCCGGCCTCCTTGAGCCGGCCCAGGTGCAGGGCGAGCAGCCCGGCCCGGTTCACCTCGACCAGCATGTCGGCCAGCTTGCGCTGGGTGAGCTGGAAACCGGCCAGCGGGCGCCCGAACTGCTGCCGGGTCGTGCTGTACTCCAGGGCCGCCTCGTAGCAGGCACGCGCAGCGCCCACCACACCCCAGACGATGCCGAACCGGGCCTCGTTCAGACAGGTCAGCGGGCCCCGCAGCCCCCGGACCTCGGGGAAGACCGCGTCCTGCGGCAGCCGCACCTCGTCGAGCACCAGCTCGGCGGTGGCGGACGCCCGCATCGAGAGCTTGTGCTTCACCTCGTTGGCGGTGAAGCCGGGGGTGTCGGTCGGCACCACGAAACCACGGACGCCCTCGTCGGTCTGTGCCCAGATCACCGCGACGTCCGCGAGCGTGCCGTTGGTGATCCACATCTTGGTGCCGTTGAGCACCCAGTCCGTGCCGTCCCGTCGCGCGTGGGTGCGCATCGAACCCGGGTCGCTGCCCGCGTCCGGTTCCGTCAGCCCGAAACAACCGATGGCCTCCCCGGAGGCCATCCTGGGCAGCCACTCCCGGCGGTGCTCCTCCGAGCCCCAGCGGTGGATGGCCTGCATGGCCAGGGAGCCCTGGACCGACACGAAGCTGCGCAACCCGCTGTCGACGGCCTCCAGCTCCCGGCACGCCACGCCGTAGCTGACGGCGTTGAGCCCGGCGCAGCCGTAGCCCTCCAGGTGCATGCCCAGCAGGCCGAGCCGCCCCAGGCCCTTGGCGATCTCCCTGGGCAGGGTGCCTCGCTCGAACCAGTCCGTCACGTGCGGGGCCAGCTCCTGCTGGGCGTAGTTCCGCACGGTGTCCCGCACGTCCCGCTCCACGTCGGTGAGCAGGCTGTCCAGTGCCAGGAAGTCCCGGGGATCGGGTGTGGTGGTGGAGGTGGTGCTCACGATGCGCTCCTCGTGGTGGTGGAGTTGCCGATGGCGTGGGACTGCTCCATGTCGGCGATCTGTTCGGCGGAGTAGCCCAGCTCGGTCAGCACCTCGCGGGTGTGTTGGCCGAGCAGTGGGGGAGCGGTAGGGGCGGTCGCCGGAGCCGTCCCGATCCGGAACGCGGGGGCGATGGTGTCGATCGGGCCGGCCAGAGGGTGCTCGACGGTGACGGTGGCGCTCGGGCCGGCCGCACGCAGCGCCTCCAGCACCCCCTGCACCTTGCCGGCCGGCACCCCGGCCGCGCGCAGCGCCTCGGCCCACTCCTGTGCGGTGCGGGTGACGAAGACCCGGGACAGTTCGGCGACCAGGGTCTCCCGGTGTCGTACCCGGTCCGGATTGGTGGCGAAGCGCGGGTCGTCCGCCAGGTCGGGACGGCCGATGACCTGGCACAGCCTGCGGTACAGGTTGTCGTTGCCGGCGGCGACCATGATCTGACCGTCGGAGGTGGGGAACGGCTGGTAGGGCACGATGCTGGCGTGGGCGTTGCCGTACCGGGCCACCTCGGTACCGGTGACCAGGGCGTTCTGCCCCACGTTGACCAGCCCGGACAGGGCGGCGCCGAGCATGGACACCGTCACCCGCGTGCCCTGGCCGGTGGCGGTGCGCCGGTGCAGCGCGGCGAGGATCGCGGTCGCGGCGTTGAGCCCGGTGAGCACGTCCACCACGGCCACACCCACCTTGGCCGGTGCACCGTTGGGTTCTCCGGTGATGTGCATCAGCCCGCTCTCGGCCTGGAGCACCGCGTCCAGGCCGGCACCACCGGCCGCGGGGTGGTCCTCCGGGTAGGCGGTGATCGAGCAGTACACCAGGCGCGGGTTGCGCGCACGCAGCTGTTCCCAGCCCAGGCCGAGCCGGTCGGCCACCCCGGGGCGGAAGTTCTCCAGCACCACGTCCGCGCGGGCGCACAGCTCCACCGCGGCCGCCCGGCCCTGTTCGTGCTTCAGGTCGAGTGCCACACTGCGTTTGCCGCGGTTGACCGACAGGAAGTACGCGCTCTGTCCGGCCAGTTCGGGCGGGTGCCAGGCGCGGGTGTCGTCACCGCCGAGCGGATGCTCCACCTTGACCACGTCCGCGCCCAGGTCTGCGAGCAGCATGGTGCAGTACGGTCCGGCGAGCACCCGGGACAGGTCGGCCACCCGCAGGCCGGCCAGGGGCGCACCGGGACTGCCGGGCGTGCTCATCGGGTCCCCCGGCCCGGCGCGAGGCGGACGGCCGGAGGCTCGGTCGGGCCCGTGCGGTGCGGCGGTGCGGCGGGCACCGGAACCGAGGGGGACGGGACAGGGACCATGCACGCTCCTCCCGGTGCGGCGTCGACCCGGTGCCGGAGGCCGTGCCCGGCGCTGGGAACCACACCCGACGGGCGCCCCGGCGCATGGCAGCGTGCGCTCCGGGTGGTTCGCGTGATGGTACTGATCGCCTGCGCGACATCGCCGTGGTGCCGATCACACCCCTGCCTCGTGGGACACTGGACCTGCCATGACTGCACTCCCCCTGGTGTTCGACGCTCCGCGTCGCGGCATGCCGCCACGTCATCTCGCCGACCTCTCCGCCGAGCAGCGGCGCGCCGCCGTTGTGGAGCTCGGGGAGAAACCCTTCCGCGCCCGGCAGCTGGCCCACCACTACTTCGGGCGGCTGACCGACAGCCCGGAACGGATGACGGACATACCGGCGGCGAGCCGGGAGAAGCTCGTCCAGCACCTGCTGCCCCGGTTGCTCACCCCGGTCCGGCACGTGACTTGTGACGGTGGGGCCACGCGCAAGACCCTGTGGCGGGCCCACGACGGCACCCTGCTGGAGAGCGTGCTCATGCGCTATCCGGACCGGGCCACCGTGTGCGTCTCCAGTCAGGCCGGATGTGGCATGGCCTGCCCGTTCTGCGCCACCGGTCAGGGCGGACTGCAGCGCAACCTGTCCACCGCCGAGATCGTCGAGCAGGTGCGGGCGGCGGCCGCGGCGATGCGGGACGGGGAGATCCCCGGCGGCCCGGGTCGCCTGTCCAACGTCGTCTTCATGGGCATGGGCGAGCCGCTGGCCAACTACAAGCGGGTGGTGGAGGCGGTCCACCGCATCTGCGATCCGGCCCCCGACGGCCTGGGACTGTCCCAGCGCGCGGTGACCGTGTCCACCGTCGGCCTGGTGCCGGCCATCCGCCGGCTCGCCGACGAGGGACTGCAGGTCACGTTGGCGGTCTCGCTGCACACCCCGGACGACGAGCTGCGGGACACCCTGGTGCCGGTCAACACCCGGTGGAAGGTCTGTGAGGTGTTGGAGGCGGCCCGGTACTACGCCGACCGCACCGGACGACGGGTGTCCGTGGAGTACGCGCTGATCCGGGACGTCAACGACCACCCGTGGCGGGCCGACCTGCTCGGCCGGTTGCTGCGGGAGCACCTGGGTCAGCTGGTACACGTCAACCTGATCCCGCTCAACCCGACCCCGGGCAGCAAGTGGGACGCCAGCCCCAAGCCGGTGGAGCGGGAGTTCGTCCGTCGGGTGCAGGAGGCCGGCGTGGCCTGCACGGTTCGGGACACCCGTGGCCGGGAGATCGCCGCGGCCTGCGGTCAGTTGGCGGCCGAGGGCTGACCGGCCCGGGGAGAGGCGCAGGTGGCCCCGGAGCACTTCGGGGCCGCTTCGTTCCGGGGCTCCGCTCCGAGAGGTCACCTGTCCGGTTCGGGCGGGCCGGGGGAATGCCGATACGCCGATGGCGCCTCCCCGGCGAGATGCGCCGGAGAGGCGCCATCGGTGACAGCGGAACGGCCCGAGGTCAGCGGCGCCAGGCGGTGCGGCGCCGGACCAGGTCGTAGACGAGCGCGGCGACCAGCGCCACACCGATGCAGATCAGCCACACGTTCTCCACGTTGCCCTGGTGGTTCCCGATCAGCATCGCGAACATGGCAATGGCGGTGAACCAGCCGGCGATCTGGGTGCCACGCGGGAAGGTGCCGTGCCAGCCCCATTCGGCGGACGGCTCCTCGTGCGGGTCGACGGTGTGGCTGGGTCGCTTCTCGAGCTCCGCGCTGGCCACGGTCCCTCCTGTGCTCATGCGGGAGACCCGTGTCGGGTGGCGGTGTGTGGGAGGAAACCTGTGCCGCCCGCCGGTCACGGGTTCTTGCCTGCTCATCGTCGCACACGACGGGTCGGCGTCCAGGGGGCCGGGTTCGGTCGCCGTGACCGGGATCACCGTCTTTTCGGGTGGAGCGGATCCACGTCCGTACCGGTGGAGCACGGACCGGAGAAACGCCCCGGCCCCGACCGATCGGTCGGGGCCGGCACACGAGGCGTTCGACGGTGTTCGCGCCGGGTTCTCGGCCCGGCGCGGGGCGCGGTCAGGCGTGCATTCTGCGTCCGACCGCCATGCGGTAGATGCCCAGCACGATCAGGGCACCCAACAGGGCGAGCAGCCAGGTCCGTAGGTCGAAGAACTGACCGAGGCTGGTGCCGAAGATCAGCCGCCCGATGAAGCCTCCGACGAACGCGCCCACGATGCCCAGCAGCATCGTGACGATGATCCCGCCGGGGTCACGGCCCGGCATGATGGCCTTGGCGATCGCGCCGACGATGAGACCAAGGACGATCCAGCCGATGATGCCCACCGGTTTCTCCTTCCTCGGCGCGCCCCCCTGACTGCCACGCGCCGTGAGCGACTCCTGTCTGCGGACCGCCCGGTCGCTCCGTGCGGAGCGGGCCGCTCCTCGTTCCTCGGTGGCCGCGGTCCTTGTTCTCCAGGAGTTCCCGTTCCGAGATCCCTCACACGGGTGTTATTGCTCCGTTACGTTTTGCTCCGCCCCGAGTAGGGGTGTTCCTCCTTCCGGGCGTATCACCTGGTTCGGTAGGGGGTGGCTGCGCCGAGTGCACGAGCGGGGCGGGGTGGTGCCTGCGGTGCGCCCGATCCGTTCGGGAACAATGACGGCGATGCATCCCGTGAGCGAACCGGGCGCCGGCTCCGTGGTGTCCCCCGCAGCGCCCGCAGCAGCTGACCAGTCGAGGCCGCGCCGCGTGCTCGTCCTCGGTTCCACCGGGTCGATCGGGACCCAGGCCCTCGACGTCGTCCGTCGCAACCCCGACCGGTTCCGGGTGGTCGGCCTGGCCGCCGGAGGAGCCGACGTGGGTGCGCTCGCCGCGCAGGTCGTCGAGTTCGACGTGCCCGTCGTGGCGGTCGCCCGGGATGCCGTGGTGGAGGACCTGCGGCAGGCCCTGCACGCGGAGGCGGAGCGTCGCGGCCGCGCACGGGGCGAGTACCGGCCACCTCGCATCCTCGCCGGCTCGCAGGCGGTGATCGAGCTGGTGGCGAGCACCCCCGCCGACGTCGTGCTCAACGGGATCGTCGGTTCCCGCGGTCTGCCGGTCACCCTCGAGGCGTTGCGCACCGGAGCCACCCTGGCCCTGGCCAACAAGGAGTCGTTGGTCGCCGGAGGGCCGCTGGTGCTCAGGGCGGCTCGGCCCGGGCAGATCGTCCCGGTGGACTCCGAGCACTCGGCACTGGCCCAGTGCCTGCGCGGTGGTCGTGCCGAGGAGGTGGCCCGCCTGGTACTCACCGGCTCCGGTGGCCCCTTCCGCGGGCGGCGCCGGGAGGAACTGGAACACGTCACGGTCGAGCAGGCGCTCAAGCACCCGACGTGGGCGATGGGGCCGATGAACACTCTCAACTCGGCCACCCTGGTCAACAAGGGCCTGGAGCTGATCGAGGCGCACCTGCTGTTCGGCGTGCCCTACGACCGGATCGACGTGGTCATCCACCCCCAGTCGATCGTGCACTCCATGGTCACCTTCACCGACGGCTCGACCCTGGCGCAGGCCAGCCCACCGGACATGCGCCTGCCGATCGCCCTCGGGCTGGGGTGGCCGGACCGGGTGGCCGAGGCGGCCCCGCCGTGCACGTTCCTCACCCCCACGGCGTGGACGTTCGAGCCGGTGGACGATGAGGCGTTCCCCGCGGTCTCCCTGGCCAGGGCCGCCGGTTCCGCCGGTGGATGCCTGCCCGCGGTGTACAACGCGGCCAACGAGGAGGCGGCCGAGGCGTTCCTGGCCGGACGGACGTCGTTCACGTCGATCGTGGACACCGTGCAGCAGGTTCTGGCGGAAGCCGATACCTGGCGGGCCGACCCGGCTACCGTGGAGGACGTGCTCGCGGCCGAGGAGTGGGCTCGGATCCGTGCGCGGGAACTGGTCGGAACGGTCGACGTGGCCGCGGTGCCCGGTGGCCTGGGGAGGAACGTGTCGTGACGTTCGTGCTGGGGGTCCTGCTCTTCGCGTTGGGCATCGGGGTGTCCATCGCGCTGCACGAGTTCGGGCACCTGCTGACCGCCAAGGCCTTCGGCATGAAGGCACGGCGCTACTTCATCGGCTTCGGCCCGCGCATCTGGTCGTTCCGGCGCGGTGAGACCGAGTACGGCCTGAAGGCGATCCCGGCCGGTGGGTTCGTCGAGATCGCCGGGATGACCGCGTTGGACGAGGTCACCCCGGACGAGGAGCCCCGCGCCTTCTGGCGGCAGAAGGTGTGGAAGCGGGTCGTGGTGCTGTCCGCAGGCTCGATCACCCACTTCATCCTCGGTGTGATCGTGCTCTACGTGATGGCGGTCAGCCTGGGGCTGCCCAACAGCGACAACAAGCCGGTGGTGGGGGAGATCAGCTCCTGTGTGGCGGCCACCCAGGACCCGAAGACCCTCGAGCTGTCCCCGTGCGGCCCCGATGACCCGGCCCCGGCCAAGCAGGCCGGTCTGCAGCCCGGCGACCAGATCCTGGCCGTCGGGGGCACCGAGACCCCGACGTTCGCCGACGTGGTGCGGGTGACCCGGGAGGCCAGTGGCCCCACCGAGTTCCGCATCCTGCGGGACGGCGTCGAGCAGACCGTGACGGTGGACATCGCTCTGGTGCAGCGCGTGCCGCTGGACGCCGAGCCGGGCGAGGACCGGCCGCTGGAGACGGTCGGCGCGGTCGGCCTGGCCCGGGCCACGACGCTGCAGTACGGCGTGCTGGAGGCGGTTCCGGCCACCCTCCACCAGACCGGGCTGATGTTCGCCAACGCCTGGGAGGGCATCAAGCGGCTGCCGGAGAAGGTGCCCGCGGTGTGGCGGGCCATCCTCGGCGAGGACGACCCGGAACGACCGGTGAGCGTGGTCGGTGCCAGCATCGTGGGCGGAGACGCCGCCGAGCGGGGCCTGTGGGAGGTGTTCTTCCTCCTGCTGGCCGGGCTGAACTTCTTCGTCGGTGTCTTCAACCTGCTGCCGCTGCTGCCGTTGGACGGCGGACACATCGCGGTCGCGGTGTACGAGAAGGTCCGCGACTGGATTCGTCGCCTGCGCGGCCTGCCCGCCGGCGGACCCGTCGACTACACCAAGTTGCTGCCGGTCACCTACGTGTTCATCCTCCTGGGCGGAGCGATGATGCTGCTCACGGTGACCGCCGACATCGTCAACCCCATCAGGCTCGGCCCGTAGCCTGGTGCTTGGCACCCACCTGTAGTGGAGAGGACCCGATGAGCGTCGACCTGGGCATGCCCACCACCCCGCCGCCGGTGCTGGCCGCACGGCGCAAGACCCGTCAGCTGATGGTCGGCTCGGTGGGTGTGGGCAGCGACCACCCCGTGTCGGTGCAGTCGATGACCACGACGGTCACCGCGGACGTCAACGCCACCCTGCAACAGATCGCCCAGCTCACCGCGGCGGGGTGTGACATCGTCCGGGTGGCCTGCCCCAGCCAGGACGATGCGGACGCCCTGCCCGCGATCGCCCGCAAGTCGCAGATCCCGGTGATCGCGGACATCCACTTCCAGCCCAAGTACGTGTTCGCCGCGATCGAGGCCGGCTGCGCCGCGGTGCGGGTGAACCCGGGCAACATCAAGAAGTTCGACGACAAGGTCAAGGAGATCGCGCAGGCGGCCCGTGACCACGGCACCCCGATCCGGATCGGGGTCAACGCCGGTTCGCTGGACCCGCGGATCCTGGCCAAGTACGGCAAGCCCACCCCCGAGGCGCTGGTCGAGTCGGCGTTGTGGGAGGCGAGCCTGTTCGCCGAGCACGACTTCCACGACATCAAGATCTCGGTCAAGCACCACGACCCCGTGGTCATGGTGCGGGCCTACGAGATGCTCGCCGAGCAGTGCGACTACCCGCTGCACCTCGGCGTCACCGAGGCGGGACCGGCCTTCCAGGGCACGATCAAGTCCGCGGTGGCGTTCGGTGCGCTGCTGTCCAAGGGGATCGGCGACACCATCCGTGTCTCGCTGTCCGCTCCTCCGGTGGAGGAGGTCAAGGTCGGCATCCAGATCCTCCAGTCCCTCAACCTCCGTCCGCGCAAGCTGGAGATCGTCTCCTGCCCGTCCTGTGGTCGGGCCCAGGTCGACGTGTACAAGCTCGCCGACGAGGTCACCGCGGGGCTGGACGGTCTGGAGGTGCCGCTGCGGGTGGCCGTGATGGGCTGCGTGGTGAACGGGCCCGGCGAGGCCCGCGAGGCCGACCTCGGGGTGGCGTCCGGCAACGGCAAGGGCCAGATCTTCGTCAAGGGCAAGGTCATCAAGACCGTGCCCGAGCACAAGATCGTGGAGACGCTGATCGAGGAGGCCATGCGCCTGGCCGAGGAGATGCAGGGCCTGGGCATCCCCGAGGGCATGGGCCGGCCGGTGGTGACCGTCTCCGGCTGATCCGACCCTCGGACGTCGGTCGCTGCGCTCACCGGGCGATCTGTGACGCCAGGTGTACGTCCTGTACACACAATCGCCCGGCTGTCTGGCACCCTTGGGGGGTGCTCAAACTCGCCGGTGCCCGGACACTCGACGACCGGGACTTCCACCAGGTGCGGGTCGTGTTGGACGCCGACCCGGTGGCCTCCTGCATGGTGGCGGCCCGTGTCGAGGTCGTCGGTCTGGACCCGTGGCGGCTCGGTGGGGAGATGTGGGGCTTCGGCCTCCGTCGTTTGGAGGGCCTGTGCTTCTCCGGGGCGAACCTGGTGCCGTTGCGCGGCAGCCGGTCGGCCCTGCGTGCCTTCGCCGATCGCGCGCTGCGTCGCGGCCGGGTCTGTTCCTCCCTGGTCGGCCCGGCCGAGCTGGTGCTGGAGCTGTGGCGGGAGCTGGAGGGCGCGTGGGGACCGGCACGTGACGTGCGGGCGGACCAGCCGCTCATGGCGATGAACCGGGCTCCCCTGGTGGAGCCCGACCCTCTGGTCCGTCCGGTGCGGCCCGAGGAGCTGGAGCGCTATCTGCCGGCGGCGATCGCCATGTTCACCGAGGAGGTCGGGGTCGACCCGCGGCTGGGTGACGGTGGTGCCAGTTACCGGGCCAGGGTCGCCGAACTGATCGCCGCCGGCCGCGCGTTCGCCCGGTTCGAGGGCGGCGAGGTGGTGTTCAAGGCCGAGATCGGGGCGCTCTCCCGGACCGTCGGGCAGATCCAGGGGGTGTGGGTGCACCCCGACCGTCGCGGGCACGGGCTGGGCACCGCCGGGACGGCCGCGGTCGCCGATCGCCTGGTGCGCGGGCTGGGCCGGGTGGCGAGCCTGTACGTCAACAGCTACAACGCACCCGCACGGGCCGCCTACCAGCGGGTCGGGTTCCGACAGGTGGGACAGTACGCCACCGTCCTGTTCTGACGTGCCGGTGTTCCGGGTACGGCCGGACACTGCCGGGCGACGATGTTGCGCTGTTCGTGTGCCGTTCCCACCGGCATACTGCCTGGCGTGCCCGTGAACCCGGTTCGGCCTCGTCCCGCGCCTGCGTTCCCGCCCTCCCCGCGTCCGCGGGTGCTCCCCCTGCTGCTGGCCCTGGTGCTGGCGGCTCCGCTCGCCGGATGTGGCCTGTTCGGTTCGGAACCACGGCCGGAGGACGCCCTCCGCACCTTCCTGGACGGCCTGGGCGCCGGGGACACGGCCGGCGCCGCGCAGGTGACCGACAACCCGCAGGCCGCCCAGTCCACGCTGGACGCCGTGCGGCGATCGCTGAAGCCGGAGGCGTTGCGGAGCGAGATCAAGCAGGTGCGGGCCGCCTCCGGGGCGGCCACGGCGGAGGCCACCGTCGGGCTGGCCTGGGAGTTGGGGCGGGAACGTCGGTGGAGCTACGACACCACCGTGGAGCTGCGGCGCAGCGCCGACCGGTGGACCGTGCACTGGTCCCCCAAGGTGCTGCATCCACGGTTGTCCGCCCAGCAGACGATGGTGGTGCGTGAGCAGCAGCCCGAGCCGGCGCCCCTGCTGGACCGGGAGGGGGTGCCGCTGCTCACGCCGCAGCAGGTGATCTCGGTCCTGTTGGACCGCGGGAAGGCCGGTGACGTGGCGACGGTGGCCGCCGCGCTGGCCGGGGCGTTGAACCAGTTCGACGGGTCCATCACCGCCACCTCCATCCTGGAGGGCGCGAACAGGACCCCCGAGGGGCAGGCCTACGTGGTGGCCGTGCTGCGCGAGTCGGACTATCAGCGGGTCAAGCCGCAGATCTACGACCTGCCCGGCGTGCGTTTCACCACGCAGACCCGACTGTTGGCCGTGGACCGGGGCCTGGGGGCCCAGGTGTTGCCCGCCCTGCGGCAGGCCCTGGAGGACCGGCTTGCCGGGAGCGCCGGCTGGCGGGTGGTCGCGGTGGACGCGGCCGGTGGGGAGACCCAGACCCTGCACGAGGTGCCGGCCCAGCCGGCGCCGGCGGTGAACGCCGCCCTGAGCCGACAGGTGCAGGCCGTGGCCGAGGACGCCGTGGAACCGGTGTCGCAGCAGGCGGTGCTGGTGGCCATCCAGCCGTCGACGGGGGACATCCTCGCCGTGGCGCAGAACGGCCCCGCGGACGCCGCCGGCCCGATCTCGCTCATCGGCCGCTACCCCCCGGGCTCGACCTTCAAGATCGTCACGGCCGCGGCGGCACTGCAGGAGGACCTGGTGTCGGTGGACACCCCGGTGGGGTGCCCGGGTACCTGGATCATCCAGGGCAGGCTGATCCCCAACGACAACCGCTTCGACCTGGGCACCGTGCCGTTGAGCACCGCGTTCGCCCGCTCCTGCAACACCACGTTCGCCGAGCTGGCCACCCGGTTGCCCGCGAACTCGCTCACCGAGACCGCCCGGCAGCTGGGACTCGGGGTCGACTTCGTGGTGCCCGGTGTCACCACCGTCACCGGTTCGGTGCCTCCGGCCGAGGACGTGGTGGAACGGGCCGAGGACGGTTTCGGCCAGGGGAAGGTGCTGGCCAGTCCCTTCGGCATGGCGTTGGTGGCGGCCACCGTCGCCCGAGGGGAGATGCCGACCCCGGTTCTGGTGCGGGGGGAGCGGACCCAGGTGGACGCGGTGCCGCGTCCGCTGCCGGCATCGGTGCTGGACGGGGTGCGCACCATGATGCGGGAGGTCGTCACCGCGGGAACGGCGACCCGACTGGCCGAGCTGGGCGAGGTGTACGGCAAGACCGGGACCGCCCAGTTCGGCGACGGCAGCCGGTCGCACGGATGGTTCGTCGGCTACCGCGGGGACCTGGCGTTCGCGGTGCTGGTCGTCGACGCCGGGACGTCCGCTCCCGCCGTGGAGGTCGCCGCACGTTTCCTGGCCGCCGTCGGATGATCGCGCGCGTCACGTCCAGCGCCAGGTGGTCCGAGACGACGGACGGCAGACCGTAAGGTGAAGGTATGCCCGTCCGACCTCCGTTGACCCCTGGCCGGCTCTCGCCGCGCCGTCCTGTTCCTGCCCACATCGAGCGGCCGGAGTACGTCGACAAGCCGGCGCCCGCCCGGAACACCGATCCCTGGGTGCAGCCTCCCGAGATCATCGAGGCGATGCGCGTCGCGGGGAAGATCGCGGCGCAGGCGCTGGAGGAGGCCGGGAAGATGGTCCGGCCGGGTGTGACCACGGACGAGATCGACGCGGTGGTGCACGAGTTCCTCTGCGACCACGGCGCCTACCCGTCCACCCTGGGATACCGGGGCTTCCCGAAGTCCTGCTGCACCTCGCTGAACGAGGTGATCTGTCACGGCATCCCCGACTCGACCGTCATCGAGGACGGGGACATCGTCAACGTCGACGTCACCGCCTACATCGGCGGGGTGCACGGCGACACCAACGCCACCTTCCTGGCCGGGGACGTGGACGAGGAGTCGCGGCTGCTGGTCGAACGCACCCGTGAGGCGATGTACCGGGGTATCAAGGCCGTGCGACCGGGCCGGCAGATCAACGTCATCGGGCGGGTGATCGAGTCCTACGCCCGTCGCTTCGGCTACGGCGTGGTCCGCGACTTCACCGGTCACGGGATCGGCCGGTCCTTCCACAGCGGCCTGGTGGTGCTGCACTACGACGAGCCGAGCCTGGACACGGTGCTGGAACCGGGGATGACCTTCACCATCGAGCCGATGATCACCCTGGGCACCATCGAGTACGACATCTGGGACGACGGCTGGACGGTCACCACCAAGGACAAGAAGCGCACCGCCCAGTTCGAGCACACCATCGTGGTGACCGAGGAGGGTGCGGAGATCCTCACCCTGCCCTGAGCCGGGTCGGGGTGCCGGTCTGAAGCCGACCCGGTGGGGTCGGCTTCAGACCGGCAGCAGTTCGCCCAGCAGGTCCAACAGTCCGTCGGCGACCGGTTCCGGGTCGGCGGTGGGTGCCAGGTGGTGGCTCGCCACGTGTCGCACCGGCCAGCCCCGCCGGTGGGCCGCCGCGGCGGTCGCACCGTAGGCGCTCGTGCTGAGCAGCAGGTAGCCGACCCGGCCCGGCCAGGACACGTCCGGGCGAGGCTCCTCCAGGAAGACCGCCGGCACCTCCGGCAGCTCCGCGGCGACCCGGGTGCGCACCGCGTCGTCGTCGATCAACTCGGCCAGCGGATCGACCTCGAACCAGCGGTTCCACCGCGGTAGCCGGCCGTCCGTGGCCGCCGCCCGCAACTGCTCCACCAACTCCCGCGGCGCGTCCTGGGACCAGGGACGGCCGGGGGTGGGCAGTCCCGCGTCCAGTAGCACGAGTGCGGGCACCACGTGGTCCACCGCCGCGGCCAGGCCGGGCAGCAGGGGCCCCGCCCCGCTGTGGCCCACCAGCACCAGCTCGCCCCGCGGGGCGGTCGTGCCCACGATCTCGGCGAACACCCGGGCCAGGCGCTGGTGTACCGGTGGTTCCACCAGTCCGGGCCGCAGGTCGGGGACCAGGGCGGGCCATCCGCGCCGGAGCAGGGCCGCGGCCAGCGGACGCAGGCTGGTCGGGCCGAGGAACGGGCTGTGCACCAGAACCGTGGTCGGGCGGGACGGCATGTTCGGATGATGGCAGCCGGCAGGTGAGGGAAGCGGAGGGGACCACGGTGGGCGGAGCACTGCTCGTCGCCGGGACGACGTCGGACGCGGGCAAGAGCGTGCTGGTGGCCGGGCTGTGCCGCTGGTTGGCCCGGCGCGGGGTGCGGGTGGCGCCGTTCAAGGCCCAGAACATGTCCAACAACTCCGTGGTCACCCCGGACGGGGGCGAGATCGGCCGTGCCCAGGCGTTGCAGGCCGCAGCGGCCGGGCTGGAGCCGAGCGTCCGGTTCAACCCGGTACTGCTCAAGCCGGGAGGTGACCGCAGCTCACAGGTGGTGGTGCTCGGTCGGGTGGTGGGTGAGGCCACCGCGTCGTCCTACCGGGAGCACAGGGGTGAACTCGCCGCGGTGGTGCAGGACGTGCTGCGTGCGCTGCGCGAGGAGTTCGAGGTGGTGATCTGCGAGGGCGCGGGATCGCCCACCGAGATCAACCTGCGGGCCGGGGACATCGCGAACATGGGCCTGGCCCGGGCCGCGAACCTACCGGTGCTGGTGGTGGGGGACATCGACCGCGGCGGGGTGTTCGCCCACCTGTTCGGCACGTTGGCCCTGCTCGACCCCGCCGACCAGGCCCTCGTGGCCGGGTTCGTGATCAACAAGTTCCGGGGGGACCCGGCCCTGCTCGAACCGGGGTTGCGCCAGCTGCACGCGCTGACCTCCCGCCCGGTCTACGGGGTGCTTCCCTGGTGCGAGGAGTTGTGGCTGGATGCCGAGGACTCGCTGTCCGTGGTGGCCGACGGTGTTGTGGGCCGCCCGGCACCACCGGTCGGGACCCAGTGGCTCCGGGTGGCCGTGGTGCGGTTGCCACGTATCTCCAACTCCACCGACGTGGAGGCCCTGGCCGCCGAGCCCGGGGTGGCGGTGCGGTTCGTCACCGAGCCCTCGCGCCTGGCCGACGCCGATCTGGTGGTGTTGCCCGGTTCCAAGGCCACCGTGGCCGACCTGGAGTGGTTGCACCGCACCGGACTGGCCGAGGCGGTGCGTCGGCACGTCCTGGCCGGCCTGCCCCTGGTGGGGATCTGCGGGGGTTTCCAGATGCTCGCCCGGCGGATCGTCGACCCCGTGGAGTCCCGTACCGGTGTGGTGGACGGGTTGGGACTGCTCGACATGGAGGTCACCTTCTGCGCGGACAAGACGTTGGCCCGGCCCCGGGGCACGGCGTTCGGGAGGTCGGTGACCGGTTACGAGATCCATCACGGCCGGGTGAGCCGACGGGGGCCGGAGCTGGCGCCGCTGGTGCTGCTGGAGGACGGTGCGCCGGAGGGTGGGATGTCCGGGGCCGTGCTGGGCACCCACTGGCACGGCCTGTTCGAGAACGACGCGTTCCGGCGGGAGTTCCTGGCCTGGGCGGCGCGCACCGCCGGGCGGGACGGGTTCCGTCCCGCCTCCGACGTCTCGTTCGCCGCGGTGCGTGCCGCCCAGCTGGACCTGCTCGGTGATCTGGTCGAGCAGCATCTGGACACCGCTGCCGTGTTGCGCCTGGTGGAGCACGGCGCCCCGAGCGGACTGCCCTCTGTTCCGCCGGGGGCGCCGGCCCCGGTGTAGCGCGGGGTCAGGCCCGCCCCGGCGGGGTGTCCAGGCGCTGCAGCATCTCCTCCAGGAAGCTGCCGGCCTCGGCCGCCGCCCGTTCCGGGTCCTGGTCCCGTACCGCCTGCAGCAGGGCGGTGTGCGAGATGTGCTCACGGGGGGCCACGGTCTCGTCGCCGATGCCGGTGGCCACGCTGGCCCGGATCGCCTCGCCGAGACCGCGGTAGATCTCGATCAGCACCGTGTTGCGTGAGCACTCGACCAGCAGCAGGTGGAACGTGGCGTCGGCCTCCACGACGCGTGGCATGTCCCCGGCCGCCAGTGCGGCATCGCGTTCCGCCAGGACCTGTTCCAGCCTCCGCAGGTCCTCCTCGGTGCGGCGCAGGGCGGCCAGCCGGGTGCCCTCCACCTCCAGGGACCGGCGGACCTCCAGCACGTCGCGCAGCTCCGTCCCGCACAGTCGGCGCACCGCCCCGGACAGTTCGCTGGTGGCGCGCACGAACGTGCCGTCGCCCTGGCGGACCTCCAGCAGCCCAGCGTGGGCGAGCGCACGCACCGCCTCCCGCACGGTGTTGCGCCCGACCCCGAGGGCGGCCACCAGTTCCGGCTCGGGTGGGATCCGCTGCCCCACTGGCCATTCGCCGCTGGTCACCAGGGCCCGTATCTGCTCGATCACCTGCTCGACGAGGCCGGTTCGTCGAGTTGTGGCCAACGGCACCTTCTCATCCTTTCATCCGAACATCCCATGTTTGCCACACTCACGACGTGACGCTCACACCGTCCACACAGCAGAACGTCATCCGTCGCATTCCCGACAACACTGCCACCACCGGCCCCTCAGGTGTAGGGCCGGACGAACGGACGACACCCTCGGCGCCCACCGTGGTCGGTGGGGCGCTGCTCGCGGTCGGTGTGGTGCTCACCGCCGCCAACCTCCGACCCGCGGTCACCTCGCTGAGCGCGGTGCTCACCGAGGCGCGGACCGCACTCGACGCCTCCCCGGCCTGGGCCAGCCTGGTCACCGCCATTCCGACGCTGTGCTTCGGCCTGGTCGGGCTCGTCGCCCCCTGGCTGCAACAGCGGATCGGTTCCCGCCGTTCGATCACGCTGGCCCTGCTCCTGCTCACCGCCGGGCTGGCCGTGCGGGTACTGGGTGGTGCCGGCCTGCTGGTGGTCGGCACCTTCCTGGCGTGCTCGGCGATCGCCGTGTGCAACGTGCTGATCCCGGTGGTGGTCAAGGAGTCCTTCCCCCACCGGCTCGGCCTGCTCACCGGGGTCTACGGCGCCATGGTCGCCACGGGCGGCGCCGGCGCCGCCGCGCTCACCGCGCCGTTGCGCGACGCCACCGGGAGCTGGCGCGCCGCCGCGGGTTCCTGGGCGCTGCTCGGCGCCGTGGCCCTGGTGGTGTGGTTCGTGGCGGCCCGACGTACGCGGGGCACGCGGCCGTCGGACGAGGCCACCGTGGAGAACGACTCCATGGTCGACCTGCTGCGCCGACCCCTGGCCTGGGCGGTCACCCTGTTCTTCGGCCTGCAGTCCCTGCTCTCCTACACCGTCATGGGCTGGCTGCCGGAGATCCTGCAGGATGTCGCCGGGGTCGACGCGGTCACCGCCGGTGTCATGCTCGCGGCGCTGATGCTGCTCGGTGTCCCGCTGACCATGGTCGTGCCACCGTTGGCCGCCCGGCGTCGTTCCCAGGTGGGATGGACCACGGCGATCGGGGTGTCCGGGCTGTTGGGTGTACTGGGACTGCTGGTGGCGCCCACCACCGCGACCTGGTTGTGGATCGTGCTGATCGGGGTGGGCATGTCGATGTTCTCGCTGGCGCTCACCATCATCGGGCTGCGCGCCGGCAACGGGGCCCAGACCGCGGCCCTGTCCGCCATGGCGCAGAGCCTCGGTTACCTGGTCGCCGCGACCGGCCCGTTCCTCACCGGGGTGCTGCACGCCGTGACCGGCGGTTGGACCGGCTCGCTGGTGTTCCTGGTCCTGACGGTGGCAGCCCAGGTCGTGTTCGGCGCCGTCGCGGGGCGCCCCCACCGGTTGTGACACGGCCGGGGCGCCGGGGCGGGCGGTGACGCCCCGGCGCCCCGGCGCCCCGGCGGTGAGCACTCAGCGGTTCAACGGCAGGTTGAGCAGAGCGTTCTCCACCAGCTCCGGCATGGCCGGGTGGATCCAGTACTGGCCTCGGGCCATGGTGTGGGCGTCCAGGCCGAAGTGCATGGCCTGCACCAGGGGCTGGATCAGCGTCGGGGCCTGCGGGCCGATGATGTGCGCCCCCAGCAGCTGCCCGGTGTCCGGATCCGCCAGCAGCTTGCAGAACCCGGTGGTGTCCTCCATCGCCCAGCCGTACGCGATGCCCGCGTAGTCCTGGACCGAGGTCACGTACCGCACACCCCGGGCCTGCGCCTGCTGCTCGGTCAACCCCACCGAGGCGACCTGCGGTGAGGAGAACACCGCGTGCGGCACGAAACGGTGGTCGCTCTCCTGCGGGGTGTCGGGGTGCAGGAGGTTGTGCTGCACCACCCGTGCCTCGTGGTTGGCCACGTGCTTGAGCTGGTAGGGGGAACAGATGTCGCCCAGCGCGTAGATCCCGTCCACCGAGGTGCGCTGGTGGCGGTCGACCACCACCCGCCCGTCCGGGTGGGTGGCGACCCCGGTCGCGGCGACGTCCAGCAGGTCCGAGTTGGGGCGCCGGCCGACGGCGACGAGCAGCACCTCGCCCTCGACCACCTCACTGCCCTCGGGTGCCTCCAGGTGCAACCGGATCGTCCCACCGTCGCGCTCGGCCCGTACCGCCTTGCGGTTCAGCCGCACGTCCCAGCGCTGCTGGGCCAGCTCGGTGAAGCGCCGGGCCACGTCGCGGTCCTCGGCGCGCAGCAGGAGGTCGGAGCGGGCCACCACGGTGACGTCCACACCGAACGAGCTGAACACGTGGGCGAACTCGGTCGCCACGAACCCGCTGCCCAGGATCACCATGCGGCGGGGCAGCTGCTCCAGCCGCATCACGTCCTCGTTGGTGTGGAAGCCGACCTCGGCCAGGCCCTCGACGTCCTCGGGCACCACCGGTCGGCCCCCCGCGGCGAGCACGAAACGGTCGGCGGTGATCACCTCGCCGGTCCCGGTGTCCAGCTGCTTGGGGCCGACGAACCGGGCCTGACCGGTGAACACGGTGACGTTGGGGCAGTCCTGTTCGCGGTAACGCTTGCCCCCGGCGGCGATGGGGTCGATACGGCCGAAGATCCGGTCCCGGACCTCCGCCCAGCGCACCTCGTTCAGCTGGGCGTCCACCCCGAGTCGAGCCCCCGCGGCGGGAGCACCGGCCACGTCGGCGGTGTGCACGAACATCTTGGTCGGGATGCATCCGACGTTCAGACACGTGCCGCCGAAGACCCCCTTCTCCACGATGGCGACGTTCCAGTCGTCGAACCGTGGGTCGAGGATCGAGTTGCCGGACCCCGTGCCGATGATCACCAGGTCGAAGTGCCGCACTGTCCCCATCCTGTTCGTCCGGGCCACGCGGACGCCGGGATGCGTCCGCGGGCGGTCTCCGGTCAACAGCAACCCCGGTGGCACGATGATCATTCCCGCCCGGCCGGCACCCCGGTGGGCCGGTCCGGGGTGGGTCGACGCGAACGGGGCGCCGACCGGTTCGTGCCGGTGGCGCCCCGCAGTCGTGTCCGATCAGCCCTGCACCTGGTAGGTGGGGGTGAGCACCGCCCGGGCGAGCGTGTGGAAGGCCAGGTTGAAGCTGACCACGGCCGGAGTGGCGTCGGGGTCGACGTCCAGCCGCTCCACGTCCACCGCGTGCACCGCGAAGAAGTAGCGGTGCGGGCGGTCACCCGGAGGCGGGGCGGCGCCGCCGAACGCCTTCTCGCCGTAGTCGTTGCGCACGTGGAACGCGCCTTCCGGCAGGCCGGAGCCGTCCGCGGCGCCGGCCCCGGTGGGCAGTTCGGTCACGGTGGCGGGAATGTTCACCACCACCCAGTGCCAGAACCCGCTCGGGGTGGGCGCGTCCGGGTCGAAGCAGGTCACCACGAAGCTCCTGGTGCCCTCGGGGAAGCCCTCCCAGCGCAGGTGCGGCGAGACGTTGCCGCCGGCGTAGGCGTGCGCATCGGACATGTGCTCGCTGTGCGCCACGTCGGAGCTGGTCACCGTGAACGACGGCACCTGCGGCAGCAGCGAGTAGGGGTCGGGCGCGAGCGGGCGCTCCAGGCTCATCGACGCTCCTCCTCGACGAGTTCGTCGGCGTGATCACGTGTGTGGTCCACCCTAGTGCCGGCGGTGCACGCCGCCGTGCCCGCCACGCGCGGGGCCGGTCGCCGTCCCGGTCGGGGAGGGGCGGCGCAGGTGCGTTCCGCGCCGTCGGGACACCGTCGGTGTCGCCCGGGGGTCGGCGGAGGTGGAGGTGACCCGAGCGGGCGCACCGGAACAGGCAACCAGGACTTTTCGTGTGCGTCCCAGGGGTACAGGTGGATGCCCAGGCCACCGTGCGCACAGGAGGGCCGTCATGAACACCCACGTCCGTAGGACACTTCCCGTGCTTCTGCTCGTCCTTGTCGGCGCCGTCGTCGCCGTGGTGTCCGTCGTCGCCCTGTCCGCTCCTTCGGGACGCCTCCCCGAGGGGAAGGGTGTCTCCGGCGGCACGCCGGAGACCGGGGAACCGTTCTCCGGAGACACCCAGGAGCTCGACCTGACCGCCGGGAGTGTTTCGGGGGCGGGGGAGTCGGCCGCCGCAGGCGTGCTGCAGCTGGGGGAGCTGACCGGGATCCGGGTCAGCCGGCACGACCACTTCGACCGCGTGGTGCTCGACATCCGTGGCCCGGCGCCACAGCAGGTCGAGGTCCGCTACGTGGAGCAGCTGGTGGAGGACGGCTCCGGTCGGTCGGTCGACCTGCAGGGGCCCTGCTCGATGGAGATCGTCCTGACGGGCCTGCACGCACACGACGAGGAGGGCAACCTCACCTACACCGGGCCGCGGCGGTTCCGCCCCTCCGACACGGCGAACGTGCGGGAGATCGCCGTACTCGGTGACTTCGAGGGCATGGTCACCCTCGGCGTCGGGCTGGACCACTGTTCGTTGTTCCGCGACCTCGCGTTGGGCGACCCCACCCGCACGGTGATCGACGTCGGACACTGAGCCCGGTGTCCGGGGCGCTTCCTCGACACGGGGCCCGGCACACCGCACCGCCGCCCGGGCGGTGTCACGGTCGCCGGCTCCTTCCCGGGGCGACGCCCGCGGTGGGTACTTCCTTCCCGCTCCGGCCACCGACGGTTCCGTCGGAGTCGAGGGGCCCTCGGCGGTTCTGCCGAGTGGGTGGCCCTGTGGCGGAGTGTGGTCCCTCTGATGGGTGGGTTCGGCCAGTCGGATCAACCAAGTGATCCATTGCGCGTAACGTGCTCCGTAACGTGCTCGATGTGTCGCTCTCCGTCGTCAGGGCGGCGACCGAGGAGTTGGGCGGCTGGGAAGGAGAACCAACGTCATGGGGGGAATCCGGAGGAGGCGCGCAGGTCTGGTGGCGAGCGTGCTGGCTCTGGTGATGCTGGCCTGGACGGGCTCGGGCGCAGCGGCGGACACGCTGTCCGAGCGCATCGTCGGAGGATCACGGGTCGCCATCGAGGACCACCCGTGGGTGGTCTACCTGATGAACCCCGGGGGCCTGCAGTACTGCGGGGGCACCATCGCCGCCCCCACGAAGATCGTCACGGCGGCGCACTGCGTGGCCGAGCGGGAACCGGGATCCGTGCGCGTGGTCGCCGGGCGGGAGGACAAGAACAGCCGGGACGGTGTGGTGGCCCGGGTGCGGAACATCTGGGTGCACCCCAAGTACCAGTCGGCCAGTCAGGGGGAGGACATCGCGGTGCTCACGCTGGACCGGCGACTGCCCTACCCCTCGCTCCCGTTGGCCGACGAGGAGGACACCAGGCTGTACACGGCGGGCACCGTGGCGCGGGTCTACGGCTGGGGCAACACCAGTGAGGGCGGTGTCTCCTCGCGTTACCTGCTCGGTGCGACCGTGCCCCTGGTGTCCGACCGGGACTGCGCCATGTCCTACCGGGAGTACGACCGGACCGCGATGGTGTGCGCCGGTTACCCGGAGGGCGGGATCGACGCCTGCCAGGGTGACTCGGGCGGTCCGTTGGTCGTCGCCGGGAAGCTGGTCGGTGTGGTGTCCACGGGCGACGGATGCGCCCGTCCCCGTAAGCCGGGCATCTACACCCGGGTGGCCACCTACGCGGACGAGGTGCGCGCACAGCTCGGGGAGTCCGACCGGTAGGCGGCTGTCGGAAAACCCTCGGACGTGATCCTGTCTCCCCGGGTGATCGGGCACGTGTGCGGCGGGTTCAGCACGGTGTCGCCGCGCCGGGTGGCCGCGTGGTGGTCGGGACGGGGCGGTGTCCCGGTGCGGTGGGGATCGCGTTCGATCGACCAACGGGGTGCGGTGGTGGCGGGATGTCCCGCCACCACCGCACCCCGGGTGTCGGTGCGGCTGGTCAGGTCGTGGACGTGAACAGCAGGACGGCCATCCCCAGGAACACGCTGGTGCACAGGGCGTCCAGCCCGGTCGCGACCGCGGGGCGCCGCAGTCGGGGCGCCATGCGTGCGGCGCCGAGGACGACCCCGAGTTCCCAGGTCAGGGCCAGCGCGGTGAACAGGGCGCCGAGCATGGCGAGCTGCGCCACCGGATTGGTGGCCGTCCCGACGAACTGCGGGAGGAAGGCCAGGCAGAACAGCAACATCTTCGGGTTGGTGATGTTGCACAGGAATCCCCGGGCGAAGCCACCGCTGGTGGGCTCCGCCTTCCCCTCGGGGATCGGAGCATCTCCGGTGGCCTCGGTGGGCACACCGGAGGCGGCCGGTACGGGGTGCCTGTGGCGCCGCAGCAGGTCACGCCCGGTGGTGACGGCCAGGTAGGTGAGGTACGCGGCACCGAGCCAGCGCAGGGCGGTGAGCACCGGGGGATGCTGGGCGATCACGACCCCCACACCGGACACCGCGAGCAACACCTGCAGGGCGGCGGCGGTGTGAATGCCCAGCAGGGTGCGCAGACCGGCCCGGCGACCGTCCTGGATGGCGGTGCGCAGCAGGAGCAGCACGTCCACCCCAGGAGTGACCACGACCACGGTCGAGGCCAGCAGGAAGGCCGGGAGCTGGGTGAGGTCGAGCACCGTTCGCCTCCTTTCGCAGGTGACAGGCCGGAGTGATCTGGACAACATTCGGCGTAATTGGGATCACACAGAAGAATCTCCGGCAAGAAGCCATGTTAGCAGCCGAATCTTCGGCTCTTGGTGGTTTGGGGCGGCTGGGCTCCTGTGGTAGCAATCACCCGTGACTGGTGTGCCGGATGCCGTCGTGCATCGCGCCCGAACCGACGACCTGTCCGCGCGGCAGCTCTACGCCCTGCTCCGGCTCCGCGTCGACGTCTTCGTGGTCGAACAGCACTGCCCCTACCCGGAACTGGACGGGCGTGACCTGGAACCCACCACCCGGCACCTGTGGCTCGCCCCGCCGGACGACCCCGAACGGGTACTGGCCTGTCTGCGGCTGCTGCAGGAGCCCGACGGCACCCGGCGGATCGGCCGGGTGTGCACCGCACGGCAGGAGCGGGGACGCGGACTGAGTCGCCGGTTGATGGAGGCGGCGCTGGCCGAGGTGGGGGATGCGCCCGCCGTGCTCGACGCCCAGGTGTACGTGGCCGACTTCTACGCCTCCTTCGGCTTCCGGGTCACCGGCCCGGAGTTCCTGGAGGACGGAATCCCGCATGTGGAGATGCGCCGCCCCGGCCGGTGAGGGGGCGGAGCACCGTCGCTGCGGGCCGGTGCCGCCCACGCGGTGTACCCGCGGGACCGTGCCCCGGCGACCAGGGCGACGTCGCGGATCGTGCTGCCGTCGTTGCGGGACGTGACCGCCCCTGCGGGAGGCCGTCGGGCGGACGGTACGGTCGTTGCCTGCAGAGGGTGATCGGTGGCCGGCGCGTTGCGCGGAGATCGCAGTGACCGGGGTGGCCGGACCGGACGGTCCACGCCGAGCACTTCGGCGCCCTGGGTGACCGGAGGTCCTGCGTCCGAGCCGGGCGGCCGCGCGCCCTGCCTGTCCACCTGTCCACAGTCGTTGTTCTTCCGCCACACCGCGGGAGAGGGGAGCAGCTTTGAGCGAGCTCGCGAGCGGAGCGCCCGGAGTGTCCAGCCGCGAGGACGGAGACGGCCAGCGGAACGTCACTGCCGGACGGGTGTCGTTCATCGGCGCCGGTCCCGGCGCTGCCGACCTGATCACGGTACGTGGCGCCCGACGGCTCGCCGAGGCGGACATCGTGTTGTGGTCGGCCAGTCTCGTCACCCTGGAGTGCATCCGGGAACACTCCCGGCCCGACGCGGAGGTGATCGACTCCTCCCGGTTGACGCACGAGGAGGCGTTGGAGATCTACCGCCGGGCGGCCGCCAGGCGACTGCGGGTGGCCCGGCTGTACTCCGGTGACCCGACGTTGTGGGGCACGGTGCAGGAGCAGTACGACGCCTGCCGTCGACTCGGCCTGGAGGTCGAGATCGTGCCCGGGGTGTCGGTGGTGTCCGCCGCCGCGGCTGCGGTGGGCCGGGAACTCACCGCGGCCGAGATCGCCCAGTCCGTCGTGCTGACCCGGCTCGAGGGCAGCACGACCGTGGCGTCCGAGGGGGAACGGGTCCGGGAACTTGCCCGGCACGGCACCACCATGGCGGTCTTCCTGTCCGCGTCGCGCACCGGCCAGCTCGTGGAGGAACTGCGCGCCGGCGGCTACCCCGACGACACCCCGGTGGTGGTGGCCTCCAAGGTCTCGTGGCCGGACGAGATGCTGCTGAGCACCACGTTGGGCGAGTTGGAGCAGACCGTCAAGGCACACAAGCTGTGGCGGCACACGCTGTTCCTGGTGGGCAGGGCGCTACAGGCCGGAGGGACCCGCTCCCGGTCGTACCGCAAGGTCGACTCCCCGCCCCGGCGGACGTCGCGCAGCGAGTGGTCCGGTCGTTCCCGCAGCGGCTCGGCCGCCAGGAGGAGCTCCGGCGGCACGGCCAGGAGCGACTCCGCGGACCAGGTGGTCGTGCCGCGTCCGGCCCCGTCCGAGACCACCGGGACCACCGTGTCGGCCCGGCGCCCGGGACAACCGGATCCGGCCGTCGCCTGGTGGGCCGTGCACGACTGGCAGGAGACGGCCAGGAACCGGCCGGCGGGAACCCGTTCCCGTGGCGCCCGGCGGGCGGGCCAGGACGAGGACCTGTTCGCGTCGGAGCGGACCGTCGAGGCGCAGCACGACACCACCTCGGCCGGGCGGCCCCAGGAGACACCGGTGACCGGAGTCGAGCCGTCCACCCGACAGAGCAACCGGGTGGCGGCCGCCGCCAGTGCCACGGCCCAGGTGACCGTGCGGGTGGACGAGCTGCCCGCACCTGGCGAACCGGAACCGGAGGAGTGGACCGTCGCCCCACCCCGGTCCGCCGACGACGCCACGGTCGCAACCGGGGCGGGGGAGGGCGTGTTCCCGGAACTCGCGGCCGAACCGGCGCCTGCGGCGGTGGAGCACCGGGGCACCGGGCGGTCCGAGGGCCTCGTACCGGTCCCGGACGTGACCGAGCAGACCGTGCAGCAGGAGACGCTCCCCGGCGTGGGGGAGGCCCCGACGTCCGGGAAGGGCCGGAAGAAGACCACCGGTGTCACGTCCCGGCGCGGAGGGCGGAAGAAGACCCAGGCCACCGACGCCCAGGACGACGCCGCTCCTGCCCGATCGACTCGGGGCAGGCGCCGGCGCTCGACCGACTGATCCGGGCCGCGGGCACCAGATGACCGAGTCACCGCCACGTGTCCCGGGCCCGCTCCGCTCGGACGTCGTGTTCGTCCGGGTGTCGGGCCCGGGGGTGGGCGTCGGGCGTGCGGTGAACGGGACCTGCCGGTCCCGTGCCGTCGCCGTGGGCGTCCGGAAGGGAGAACCCCCGTCGTGATCGGACTGTTCGCGGCCACCGCTGCCGGTCGCCGGACCGCACGGGACCTGGCCGGGCATCTCGGGCCGGCGGCGGTGGTTCCCGACGGGCCGCTCGTTCCGGCACTGCACCGGCTGTGGCCGCGGCTCGACACGGCGGTGTTCCTCCTGCCCGCCGACGCCACGGTGCGGCTGGCCGCGTCGCTGTTGCGGGACGAACACACCGATCCGGGCGTGGTCTGCGTGGACGAGGCGCAGCGGCTCGTCGTCGTGCTGGCCGGCAGATCCACCGGGGACACGAATCCGCTCGCCGAGCGCATCGCTGCCTGGCTGGGCTGCACCCCGGTGGTCGGCACCGCCCCGGAATCCGGGGGAACGACCTCGCTGGACGAACTGGTCGAGGCGGTGGACGCCGTGGTCGACGGCGACCTGGCCTCCTGCGGGGCGGCGGTGCTGGGTGGTGAACCCGTACGCCTAGACAACCCGCTGCACTTCCCGCTGCCGCCCCTGCCAGCCAACGTCTCCCCGGGTGTCGAGGACCCCGCCTGGCGGATCGTGATCGACGACCACCTGCCGGAGCGGCGTCATCCCGAGCCGGTGCTGCGTCTGGTGCCACCGACCCTGGTGGTCGGCGTGGACCCGGGGCGCGGGGTGTCGGCCGACGCGGTGAACGCGGCACTGGCCGAGCTGGTCGACAAGCACGGTGTCGACCCACGTGCCGTGCGGGCGTTCGCCACGGTGGACCTCAGAGCCGACGAACCGGGGGTCCGGCAGGCGGTCCACGACCACGGGTTCTGGTACGGCCGCGCCGGGGTGGAACCCTCGGAGCTGCTCGTCCACCCCATGGCGGAGCTGGCCCGGGCGGAAGGGCTCGATCCCGGTCGGGTGGTGCGGACGGGAACGGGAAGGCTCGGCGTGGCCGAGGCCACGGCGCTGCGTACCGCCCGCGAACTGGGCGGGGGAGCCCCGGTGGAGCTGGTGGTCCCACCGGTCGTGCGGGACGAGGTCGCCGTGGCGGTGGCGCGGATCCGCCCGCGTGGCCGGCTCGCCCTGGTCGGGTTGGGCCCGGGAGCCGAGGACCTGCGCACTCCGCGGGCGGAGACCGAGCTGCGCCGGGCCGCGGTGGTGGTCGGACTGGACCACCACATCGCCCAGGTCCGGCATCTGCTGCGCCCCGGTACCCGGGTGGAGGTCTGTGGTTCGGGAGGGGAGGAGGCCAGGGCGCTCCGGGCCGTGCGGCTGGCTGCGGCGGGCGCCGCCGTGGCGCTGGTGGGGCCCGGTGACGTCGGTGGCTACACCGTGGCCGGCTCGGTGCTGGAACAGGCGGGGCCGGACATCGAGGTGGTGGGGGTGCCCGGGGTTACCGCGGCCCTGGCCGCCGCGGCACTGTTGGGCGCCCCGCTGGGCCACGACCACGTCGTGATCGACCTGTCGGATCCGCACACCCCGTGGGAGATCGTGGAACGACGGGTGCGGGCTGCCGCGGAGGCGGACCTGGTGGTGTGTTTCGGTGACATCCGCCCCCACGGGTGGGAGCGGCGGCTCGGCCGTGCCCTGGAGCTGCTGCGGGAACGCCGGCCGGCAGGCACGCCCGTGGGGGTGGTGTGCCAGGACCCCGAGGGGAGGCGACAGGCCTGGTGCGCGCCGATCGGCGTGTTCGACCCGACCGAGGTGGACGCACCGGTCACGGTGGTGGTGGGGTCCTCGCAGACCCGCACGGTCGCCGGACGGATGGTCACCCCACGGGGGTACCGGTGGATGTCCGGCTGAGTGCGCCGCACGTCCGAGCGTCCGACGGGTGACCGTTCCTCGCCCGGATCCCGCCGAGGTCCGCGGTGGTTGCCCTCGCCGCCGGCCGTGCCTGGTGTGCGGTACCTGGGCGGTGTCGGGTGCGTCGGGCCCGGCTGCCGGGCGTGACCGGCCTGTCCGTCGATCGGGAGCACGACACGCCCACGACCCGGCAATCGTCCGAGGTCGACCGCTGGTTTCTGGTCTGGTGGGGTCGAAGGCCCACTCATCGGCAGGAAAGGAGCGGACGATGACGCCGGGAATGCGGGTGTCGGGCCGCAGGATGCGCCTGGCGGCGGCCCTGGGTGGTGCTGCTCTGCTCGCCGGTTCCTGGTTGGTGGCTCCGGCCGCGGCCTCTCCGATCTCGTTCTCGGACGCGATCGCGGAACCGCACCTGGAGTGCGGGACCAGCGTGGAGGGGCGTTACGCGTCGGGCTGGTGTCGGGGGACGGGTACGTTCCGGCTCCGGGTGGAGTGCGAGAACCAGGGCGAGCGAGTGAGCGGGCGCAGTGTGCTGTTCAACAGCTACGCCATGGTCACCCTCGGCTGCAAGACCAGGGTGTTGGACGCCAGGATCGAGATCCTGGAGTGAGCCGGGCGCGGTCGGCAACCGCGACCGTCTTGCACCAGCCAGTGACCTGCACCGGCAACATGTTCGCATTGAGTCCACATCGGACAATCTGCCCTACGCTGCCTCCATGAACGAGCGGCGAGCGGAGCCGGGCGGGCACGGCCACGGCCACGGGCATGGTCACGGCCATGGCCGTGGTGTTCGGTGGGGTGCCCGTCTGCGGCACCTGCTGGTACCGCACTCCCACGACTTGGCCGATGCGGTGGACGACCACCTGGTGGCCAGTCGGGAGGGGATGCGCACCCTGTGGGGCTCGTTCGCGGCGCTGCTGCTCACCGCGGCGTTGCAACTGGCCGTGGTGGCGGGCACCGGCTCGGCGGCCCTGCTGTCGGACGGCCTGCACAACGTGGCGGACGCGCTGTCCGCGCTCCCGATCGCCGTCGCCTTCCTCCTCGGTCGTCGCGCTCCGACCCCACGGTTCCCCTACGGCTTCGGCCGGGCCGAGGACCTGGCCGGGCTGGCGGTCGTGGTCCTGATCGCGGTGTCCGTGCTGCTCGCCGGGGCGGAGTCGGTGCAGCGCCTGATCGACCCCGCCCAGGTGCAGCACACCTGGGCGGTGGCCGTCGCCGCCCTGGTCGGGTTCGTGGGTAACGAGGCGGTGGCGCGGTGGCGGATCCGGGTCGGCCACCGGATCGGCTCGGCGGCCCTGGTCGTCGACGGTCTGCACGCGCGGGCCGACGGGCTCACCTCGCTGGCCGTCCTGATCGCCGCGGGCGGGAGCGCACTCGGCTGGCACTGGGTGGACCCGGTGACCGGGCTCGGGGTGACGGCGGCGATCGTCGCGGTCCTGGTCGGTGCCGGGCGTCAGGTGTTCGGCCGCCTCCTGGACGCGGTCGAACCGGAGGCACTTCGAACCGCTCGGACGCTCGCCGCGGCCACTCCCGGGGTGCTCGACGTCGAACAGGTCCGGTTGCGTTGGTCGGGGCACGGGCAGTTCGCCGAGCTGACCATCGTGGTGGACCGGGACGCCAGTCTGGTGCAGGCGCACCGTCTCGCGCACGAGGTGGAGCACCGGCTGTTGCACGGTATGCCCCACCTGGTGCACGCACATGTGCACCCCCATCCGGCACCGGTGCCGGGAACCGACGACCACGCCCCGGTCGCACACCACGTCCGAGCCCTGTGGACAAGAGACCGGGCTCGGTGACCGATCCCGTCGAACACAGCATCCGATCACCCGCGTGACGGGCGGTGCGGACGCTGGGGTGCTCAGGTGACGACGTGCCGGGACTTCCGTCGACCGTCGTACCGGGGACGGTCGCCCGAGCTCCGGGGCGGGACGAATCCGCGGCGCCGACCGTCGGAGGATCCGCCGTGGCCGCCGGAACCCTCACGCCGACGCTCCCCGGAGCGTGAGTGTCCCGGCGCCTCCGGGGACGAGCTGTCGGACCGTCGACGCCCGCCCGAGGCGTGGCGCGTCTCCGGATCGCCGGACTCGGAACGGGGGCGACGCCCGGACCGGAAAACCCGCTCGCGCCGCGCCCGGGCCTCGGGGCGATCCCCGTTTCGCCGCCGGGGGCGTCGTGGTTCGTCCACCACGGGCACCCCACTGGGCTCACGTGCCCCGGTGAGCCGGGTCAATGCCACGTCCTCCGGCCCGACCCGGGTGCTCTCCACCCGCACCCCCGCCTTGCGGGTGACCGCCTCGGCCATGCGCCGCTGCCGGGGCAGCACCAGGGTGACCACGGTGCCGTTCCGACCGGCCCGGGCGGTACGGCCGGCGCGGTGCAGGTAGTCCTTGGGGTCCCTGGGCGGTTCCAGGTGCACCACGAGGTCGATGCCGTCCACGTGGATGCCGCGGGCCGCCACGTCGGTGGCCACCAGCACGGTGGTGCGACCCTCACGGAACTCGGCCAGGGTCCGGGTGCGCAGTCCCTGCGACTTGCCGCCGTGCAGCGCGCCCGCCCGCACCCCGACCGCACGCAGTTTCCGGGCCAGCTCGTCCACCGCGTGCTGGGTCCGGGCGAACAGGATGGTGCGGCCCGCCCTGGCGGCGATCCGGGTGGTCACCTCGTCCTTCTCCGCCGGGCGGACCAGCAGCAGGTGGTGCTCCATGGTGGGCACCGACCCGGCCGGCGGTGCGACCGAGTGGGCGACCGGGTCGGTGAGGTAGGTCCGGACCAGGGTGTCCACCTCGCCGTCGAGGGTGGCGGAGAACAGCAGTCGCTGCCCGGGCGGAAGCTGGTCGAGCAGGGCACGCACGTCCGGCAGGAAACCGAGATCGGCCATGTGGTCGGCCTCGTCCAGCGCGGCCGCCTCGACCGCGTCCAGCACGCAGGTGCCCTGGCGGGTGTGGTCGAGCAGTCGACCGGGGGTGGCGATGACCAGGTCCACCCCGCGGCGCAGTGCCTCGGCCTGCTTCGGGAACGAGGTACCGCCGACCACGGTGCGGCAGAACAGGCCCAGCGCCACGGCGAACGGGCGGAGCGCGTCGGCGACCTGCATGGCCAGCTCCCGGGTCGGCACCAGCACCAGGGCCCGGGGGCGCAGCGGGGCACTGCGGTGCCCGGCCAGACGGGCCAGCAGGGGCAGACCGAACGCCAGGGTCTTGCCGGAGCCGGTCCGCCCACGCCCCAGCACGTCCCGACCGGCCAACGCGTCGGGAACGGTTGCGGCCTGGATGGGGAACGGCGTGGTGATGCCCTGTTCGGCGAGCACGCCGACCAGGACGTCGGGCAGACCGAGCGCGGCGAAGGAGGTGTCCACCGTGGTCGGTGCGGTGCCCGCCCGGTTCTCGTCGAACACCTCCGTCGGGTCGGTCGTCGACAGAAGACCGGCCCCGTCGGTGGCGGAGCGGCTCCGGCGGTGCCGCGGGGCACGTCGGGGACGGGGGGTCGCGAAGTCGTGGGTCGTCGTCAAGGCTGTCCTCTCCGGACGCGAGGCACGTCTCGGAGAGGCACCGCGGAGGCGCAGCGGTGATCACAGGGACGAGCCCGGGCGCAGGGTCGCGCGCTGATGTCGGAACACCGGGGGTCGGCGGGGCGTCCGGCCCGGCCCACCGCATCCCGGCGTCCCCCAACCGTAGTCGAGACGACGACCGCGTCCACCGGGAGGAGCCCGCACCCGGACCCGTCCGACCCGACACCGCCCTGCCGCGGACGGCGTGTGCCCTGGTCAACGCAGCCCGGCGTGATCCAGCAGCAGCACACTGACGTCAGCAGGGTCACACGTCCGCGGATCGAGTCCGCGGGCGGCGAACCAGCGGCAGGCGTGGTACACGTCCCGCTCCAGGAACTCCCGGCCCCGCGGATTGGCCACCAGATCGACCACCTGCGGCAGGTCGATGAGCACCAGCCGCTCCTCGTGCACCAGCATGTTGTACGGCGACAGGTCGCCGTGGGTCAGACCGTTCTCGGCGAGCAGCAGCAGGGTGTCCAGGAGCTGGTGCCACAGGGAACGCAGCTGGGCGGAGTCGGGGTACACCTGTGCGAGGCGGGGCGCCGGGCGGCCGTCCGGCGAACCGATGAACTCCAGCAGCAGCTCGGTGCCCACCCGCTGCGCCGGATAGGGCACGGCGGCACCCAGCGACCACAACCGGGACAGGGCGGTGAACTCGGCGACCGCCCACTGCTCGGCGAGCAGGTTGCGACCGAAGGCGGTGCGACCGGCGAGCGCCCGCATCTCCCGGGAACGACGCACCCGTCGTCCCTCCAGGTAACCGGCGTCGCGGTGGAACAACCGGTGGTCGCTGCCCCGGTAGCGTTTGGCGGCCAACAGGCAGGAGCGCCCCGACCCGGGCAGCACCCGTTCCACCAGGTGCACGTCGGCTTCCTTGCCGGTCTTGAGCACCCCGCGCTCGTGGTCCACCGCGGCCCGTTCGGTGATCAGCCACGGCGGTCGGGGCTTGGGCCCCTGGTCACCGTCGCCCCAGGTGGACCAGCGGTCCCCCTCGGGGGCGGGTCGGCGGTGTCGAGCTCGTCCCGACGTCGCAGTTCCAGTCGCCTGCGCTCCTCCTCGGTCAGCCGCCCGCGGCGACGGACGGTGTTGTCGGAACGTCGCCGACGGCGTGTCCGACGATCGAGGAAGGCGTCGTCATCGGCATGGGAGTCGAAGTCGTGGCGGTACCTGTGCACGCTGGCGGTCTCCTCGAAGGCGGAGGGGTAGAGGCCGGGTGGAACAGGGCATGGTGACCTCGATCACGGGGCATCCCCCCTTCCGGACCGCCGACGAGGTGCCGGCTCCGTCACACGGTGACGTCAGGCTGGCACCACCTCGTGCGCCGGGGCAAGCGGTTTCCGCACCGGGGCCGTCCGGTTCCCGGTGCCCTGGTACGGCGGTCAGCCGGAGACCACCAGGTCGAGCGTGCGGTCCCCGGTCGGCTCCAGCCGAAGTCCGGCCCGGGCGGCCAGCCGCACCACTCCCGCCGTGTCGGACGGCTCGTCCTCGGCCGTGGCCAGCACCCGGGCCAACCTGCCCTTGTGCGCCTTGTTGTGGTGACTGACCACCGTGCGTCGCCCGGACGGGTCCTCGGCCACCACACGGACCGTCACCGCACCCGGGACCCGCGCCAGCGCCGCGTACGCGCCCGAACGCAGATCCACCACCAACTCGTCCACCCCGGACAGCACCGGCTCCAACACCGGCCGCCACACCTGGCGCAGCGGGGGGAACCCGGGCAGCGAGCTGCCCGCCGAGAGCCGGTACGCCGGGATCCGGTCACCACCCCGCACCAGGCCGAACAACGCCGAGGCCACCGCCAGCCGTCGCTCGGCCCGCGCCTGCTCGGCCGGGCTCATCGAGGCCACGTCGAGCGCGTCGTAGAGCACCCCGGTGTAGCGGCGCAGCGCCGGAGTGGTCGGTGAGGTGCGGAGCTCGGCGTTGCGCGTCACCTCGGCCCGCTGCCGCTCGGACAGCCCCAGCGCGGCCAGGCTCGTCGGGACGTCGGACGCCAGGTCGATCAGGGCGTCCAGCAGTTTGGCCCGTACCGGTCCCAGTTCGGGATTGGACAGGGCGTCGAGGTCCAGCGCGGGACCGTCACCACCGACAGCCTTCGTCTCCGACGGGGGCAGCAGCACCAGCACGGCGGATCACCCTAGCCCGTGCCGTGCGGAGACCGGCGGCCGTGCGGGCCCCGGTCCGGTGCGGGACGGAACGATCAGGCCCACTTCCGACGTTACGCCATCGTCGGCCCGGGGCACGGTGCCGGGTACGGATCGTGCACCGGGCCGGTTTGTCTACCGTTGCACTGCGTTTCACCAGGGTCGTTTTCAGGTGCGGAGCTCGTCCGGGAGCGGTACGTGACGCCTTCATCCATCAAAAAGGTTGAGATCGACCGGGAGCAGCGGCACGTGAGTCGCGTGTACGCGCGACTGGAACAGATCCGGGCCGAGGCCCAGGCGATGCAGGCCGCCGGGCACGAGCTCGGTTGGGCGGGCACCCCCGAGGCCCTCTACGAGCGCGACGTGATGGTGCACCACGCCACCCGGCTGCTGCGGACGCTGGACGCGGAGTACGAGGGCCTGGTGTTCGGTCGGATCGACCGGGCCGACGGCGAGGTCCTGCACATCGGGCGACTCGGGGTGCGCGACCCCGACTACGAACCGCTCGTCGTGGACTGGCGGGCCCCTGCCGCCGCGGCCTTCTACCAGGCCACCGCCGAGGAGCCCATGGACGTGATCCGCAGGCGGGTGATCCGCTGCTCGGGCCAGCGGGTGGTGGACATCGACGACGACCTGCTCATGCCCGAGGCGGCGCCGAAGGACATGAACGTGGTCGGCGACGGGGCACTGATGGCCGCGCTCGCCCAGGCTCGTGGCACCGCGATGCGTGACATCGTGAGCACGATCCAGCGGGAGCAGGACGAGGCCATCCGGGCCCCACTGCCCGGTGTGACCGAGATCACCGGTGGTCCGGGTACCGGCAAGACCGCGGTCGCGCTGCACCGTGCCGCCTACCTGATGTACCGGCACCGGCGACAGATGAGCCGGGGTGGAGTGCTCGTCATCGGGCCCTCCCCGGTGTTCATGAACTACATCTCACGGGTGCTGCCCGCGCTCGGTGAGGACGCCGTGCGGCTCCGCTCGCTCGGCGAGGTCCTCGACGGGGTGAGCGCCACCCGCTTCGACCCGCCGGAGCAGGCGCAGGTCAAGGGGGCCCTGCGCATGCGCAAGGTGCTCGGCAAGGCGGTGCGGGACGTTCCGCCGGGTGTGCCCACCGAGCTGCGCCTGTTCTACCGGGGCGAGGTGCTCAAGCTGGACGCCGCCGCCCTGGACGCGGCCCGTCGGGCGGCCTGGACGCGCCGGGCCCCGTACAACTCGGCGCGCGGGCACGCCGCGGACGCGCTGCTGGAGGCGCTGTGGCAGCAGGCCGTCACGTACGCCGACGAGCAGTTCCGGCCCGATCGCGAGCTGCTGCGGGCCGAGCTGCGCGACCGCGGGGACTTCGTGGAGTTCCTCGAGCGGTGGTGGCCGGCGCTCACCCCGCAGGACGTGCTGGGCCGGCTCGGCGACCCCGAACGGCTGGCCCGCGCGGGCAAGGGGGTGCTGACCGAGGCCGAGGTGGAGATGCTGGCCGCGAGCTGGTCCGACCCCGACGCCGGCTGGTCGGTGGCGGACGTGGCCCTGCTGGACGAGCTGCGGGTCATGCTCGGCCCGGTGCCGCGGTCCCCGCAGGAGACCGGTGGTGCGCGGGAGGAGGGGTACGAGGACGGGGACTGGTACGTCGAGGACCCGGACCCCGAGCACTACGACAGGTACGCGCACATCATCGTGGACGAGGCCCAGGACCTGTCCCCGATGCAGTGGCGGATGGTCGGTCGGCGGGGGCAGTACGCGAGCTGGACGATCGTCGGAGACCCGGTACAGAGTTCCTGGCCGGACCCGCAGGAGGCGGCCGCGGCCCGGGAAGCCGCCCTGGGACGGGCCAAGGTACGCCGGCACTTCACCCTGCGCACCAACTACCGCAACTCGGCCGAGATCTTCGACCTGGCCGCGTCCGTGGTGCGCGGCACCGTCGGCGACGAGCAGCTGCCCACCGCGGTACGGACCACCGGGGTGGAACCGCAGGTGCTCGACGTCGAACCCACCGAGGTGGCCGAGGTCACCCACCGTGCTGCCCGGGAACTGCTCGACACGGTGGAGGGCACGGTCGGCGTGATCACCACGATGGCCGGTCGCCAGCGGCTGCGCGACCGACTGGCCGACCTGTTCGAGACGGCCGAGGACCGGCTGCAGGTGGTGGGCAGCCTGGAGGCCAAGGGCATGGAGTACGACGGGGTGGTGCTCGTCGAGCCGGACGAGCTGCTGACCGAGTCGACCACCGGGGTCCGTGCCCTGTACGTGGCGTTGACCCGGGCCACCCAGCGGCTCACCGTCGTCGCCTCCGGGCGGACCTGGTTGGGGTCCCGCGCCGGGTGACCGGGCCCGCCCGGCGGCGGCCCGGTGCGCGGGCGGCGGTACCCTGCGCGAACAGGCACAGCCATACGGTTTCTTCCAGGAACACCCGTTCTTCCAGGAGCACCCCGCCGTGATCACGAGGATGTCGTCGCTGTTCCTGCGTACGTTGCGTGAGGACCCCGCGGACGCCGAGGTACCCAGCCACAGGCTGCTCGTGCGTGCCGGCTACGTCCGGCGGGTCGCACCGGGCATCTACTCGTGGCTGCCGCTCGGCTGGAAGGTGCTGCGCAACGTCGAGCGGGTCATCCGCGAGGAGATGGACGCGATCGGTGCCCAGGAGGTGCACTTCCCGGCGTTGCTGCCCCGGGAGCCCTACGAGGCCACCGGACGCTGGACCGAGTACGGCTCCTCGCTGTTCCGGCTCAGGGACCGCAGGAACGCGGACTACCTTCTCGGCCCCACGCACGAGGAGCTGTTCACCCTGATGGTCAAGGGTGAGTACAGCTCCTACAAGGACTACCCGGTCATCCTGTACCAGATCCAGACCAAGTACCGGGACGAGGAGCGCCCGCGGGCCGGCATCCTGCGGGGCCGCGAGTTCCTGATGAAGGACGCCTACTCGTTCGACCTGGACGAGGAGGGGTTGAAGCGTTCCTACGAGCTGCACCGCAGGGCCTACATCCGGATCTTCGACCGGCTGGGGCTGGAGTACCACATCGTCTCGGCCGTCTCCGGTGCCATGGGCGGTTCGGTCAGCGAGGAGTTCCTGGCACCCTCCGAGGTCGGCGAGGACACCTACGTCCGGTGTCTGGAGTCCGGGTACGCGGCCAACGTCGAGGCGGTGACCACCCCGGCGCCGCCGCCCCGTCCCGTCGAGGGCCTGCCCGAGGCCAGGGTGCACCACACACCGAACACCCCGACCATCGAGAGCCTGGTCGACTTCCTCAACGCGGCCGACCTGGGGCGGACCTTCACCGCGGCGGACACGCTCAAGAACGTGATGGTCAAGACCCGTCGGCCCGGCAGCGACGAGTGGCAGCTCCTGGGCGTGGGCGTACCCGGTGACCGTGAGGTGGACCTCAAGCGGCTGGCGGCCTCGCTGGCGCCGCTGGAGGTCGCCCTGTTGGACGAGAACGACTTCGCGGCCAACCCCTGGCTGGTCAAGGGCTACATCGGGCCCAGGTCGCTGGCCGAGCACGGGGTGCGGTACCTGGTCGACCCGCGCATCGTGCCCGGTACCGCCTGGGTGACCGGTGCCGACCGGGTGGACCACCACGTGATCGACCTGGTGTGCGGCAGGGACTTCACCCCGGACGGCACCGTCGAGGCGGCGGAGATCCGCGAGGGGGACCCGTCTCCCGACGGTGCGGGTCCGCTGGTCATGGCGCGCGGCATCGAGATCGGTCACATCTTCCAGCTGGGCCGCAAGTACACCGACGCCCTGGGGCTGGACGCCCTCGGCCCGGACGGCAAGCCGATCCGCATCACCATGGGCTCCTACGGCATCGGGGTTTCCCGGGTGGTCGCGGCGATCGCCGAGCAACGGCACGACGAGCTGGGCCTGGTGTGGCCGCGCGAGGTGGCGCCGGCCGACGTCCACGTGGTCGTCGCGGGGAAGGACGACGCGGTGCGCGAGGCCGCGGAGCGGATCTCCGCGGAGCTGGACACCCGTGGCGTCCGCGTGCTCCTGGACGACCGCAACGCCTCGCCGGGGGTGAAGTTCGCCGACGCCGAGCTGATCGGGGTCCCGACCATCCTGGTGGTGGGCCGTGGCCTGGCTGAGGGGGTCGTGGAGGTCAGGGACCGGGCCACCGGGGAACGCACCCAGGTGCCGGTCGACGCGATCGTCGACCACCTGGTCGAGCTCTGCCGCGGCTGAGCCGCACGACCTGTCCCGGGCCCTCCACCCCGCCCCGGTGTGCGTCGGGGTGGAGGGCCCGTTCCGCGCTCAGTTCTCGCCCAGCACGGCGGACAGCACGGCACCGGTGTCGGCGAGGTCGGGCAGCACCACGTGCGCCCCGGCGGCCCGGAGCTGTTCGACGTCGTAGTGGCCGGTGGCCACCGCCACGGCGGTGACGTCGTGGGCCAGTGCTCCGGCCACGTCCGCCGGGGTGTCCCCGATCACCACCACGTTCCGCGGCGCGAAGACGGTGGAGTGCTTGCGGCCCGCGGCGGCGATCGCGGCGGCGACCAGGTCCTCCCGCCGCTCGGTCAGCGTCCCGTACCCGCCGATCTCGAAGTCCAGGTAGTCGTCCAGGCCGAAGGCGGCCAGCTTCTGCCGGGCGATCGTGGGCAGGTTGCCGGTGGCCACGGTCTGCGCCACCTCGGTCCGCTCGGTGAGAGCCTTGAGGGCGGCTTCGGCCCCGGGCAGGGCCCGGCCGTGCTCGGCGAGCTGGTCTCCCTGTTCCGCGGCGACCGCCTCCAGCTCGGCGAAGAAACGTTCCACGGAGCCGTTGCCGGTGTCCAGACCGTGTGCGGTGAGCAGCTCGGTGGTGATGGCCCGTTCGGTGCGGCCGGCGAAGCTCGGCAGGTGCACCAGCTGGGTTCCGGCGTAGCGGCGCAGCGCCTCGCCGTACCAGCTCGCACCGAGCGCGGCCGCACTGATCAGGGTCAGGTCGATGTCCCACAACACCAGCCGGTTGACGTTCACCCGGCCATCGTGACACGGCCCCGCCGGGGCGGATCGGCGTTCAACCGGCCAGGAAGCTCAGCCGCACCCGGCGCACCGGGTTGTCCCGGTTGGTGTCCACCAGGCACACCGACTGCCAGGTACCCAGGGCGAGCCGGCCGCCCAGCACCGGGATCGTGGCGTAGGGCGGCAGGAAGGCGGGCAGCACGTGGTCCCGGCCGTGACCGGGGGAGCCGTGCCGGTGGCGCCAGCGGTCGTCCCGAGGCAGCAGGTCGCGCAACGCAGCCAGGAGGTCCTCGTCGCTGCCCGCGCCGGTCTCGATGACGGCGAGCCCGGCGGTGGCGTGGGGGACCCACACGTGCAGCAGGCCGTCGGCGCCACCCGCCCCGGCGAGGAAACGCTCGCACTCGGCCGTCAGATCGTGGACCACCTCGGTCGAACCGGTCCGGATCTCGATCTCCTCGGTCAGCACGTCGATCACCCTACGACCGGCCGGGGGCCACGGCAGAACACGAGGACCTGCCGGTCGTTTCGCTACCGTGATCTTCGTGCGCAACGCTTTCGGAGAGCGGTTCGAGGTCCCTCCCGGTTACCTGAACACGGCGTCCATCGGTGTCCCGCCGCAGCGGGCCGGGGCCGCCGTCGCCGAGGCGGTCCGGGGCTGGTGCACCGGCGCGGCACAGCCCGCCGACTTCGACGGGGACGTGCACTGCGCCCGGGCGGCGTTCGGCCGGTTGGTCGGGGTGGCGCCGGAGCAGGTCACGGCCGGGGTCACGGTCTCCCAGCTCGTCGGTCTGGTCGCGGCGAGCCTCCCCGGGGGTGCCCGGGTGCTCGCCGCTCGCGGTGACTTCGCCAGCACGCGGTTCCCCTTCCACGCCCAGACGGAGCGGGGGATCGTGGTGGACGAGGTGGAGCTCGCCGAGCTGCCTGCGGCGTTGGAGGCCGAGCCCTGCGATCTGGTGGCCGTGAGCGTGGTGCAGTCCGCGGACGGCCGCGTCGTCGATCTCGACGCACTGCGGGAGGCCGCGGCGCGGACCGGTACGGCGGTGCTGCTCGACGCGACCCAGGCCGCCGGCTGGTTGCCGCTGTCCCTGGACTGGGCCGACTACGTGGTCGCCACCGGGTACAAGTGGCTGATGTGCCCGCGTGGGGCGGCCTGGATGGCGGTGCGGCCCGACCGGCTGGACGCGCTCGTTCCGCACGCGGCCAACTGGTGCGCGGGGCAGGACCCGTGGGCCTCGCTCTACGACACACCGATGCGGCTGGCCACCGATGCCCGCCGGCTGGACCTGTCTCCGGTGTGGCTGGCGCAGCGGGGTGCCGCCGCGGTGCTGCCCTGGTTGGCCGGGCTCGACCTGACCGAGGTGCACCGGCACTGCACCGGCCTGGCCGACACCTTCCGCGCCGAGTGGGGCCTGCCACCGACCGGGTCAGCGATCGTCAGTGTGCCGATGACGGACCCCACCGCGGCGGTTCACCGCCTGGCCGAGGCAGGGGTGACGGCCACGGTACGGGCGGGGGCGCTGCGGCTGTCCTTCCACCTCTACAACACCGAGGACGACGTCGAGACGGTGCTGCGTGCACTGCACGGGTGAGGTGCCGTGTTCCTCCGCGGGCCCGAGGAACCCTTCCGGCGGTATCTCTTCCGCTCAACGGAAGCGGAGTGTGGATATGTGCTGCTGGCAGGAGTAGCGGATCACCTGCGGGCTTACCCCAAAGGGTGATCACGGTTTACCGTGAGCAGCCGTGGCGCAGCCCGAGGATCCCCAGGAACAGACACTGTCCCTGCCGAAGTTCCCGCCGCGGCCGACCGACACCGCGCCTCTGCCGGTGTTGCCGACGGCCCTGCCCGGCTCGGCGGAACCCGCGCAGGCGGCCGCGCAGCAGTACCCCGTGCAGCAGTTCCAGCCGGGGTATGCGGCCCCGCAACCACCCCACCCGTCCGGTCCGCCGGCGGGTGGCGGGCCCGGGCGGCGTGGGCTGTCCCGTCGGACCGTGCTCGCGCTGCAGGCGCTCGGCCTGGTGGCGGTCGCCGTGATCTCCGGTGTGCTGTGGGTCAACCTCCGCTCCTCCGGGGGGGACGAGCAGCCCCAGGACCCCGGGGGAAGCGCGGACCACGACGCACCGGCCGGCAAGTACGAGTTCACCCAGAAGATCCAGCCGGTGACGGTCACCGAGTGCGCGAAGCACTCCTACCCGGGCAACAAGCCGGAGACCGTGCAGAAGTACCTGCAGCAGAACCCCTGCCAGGACATGGTGCGCACGCTGTACACCACCACCGTGCCGGACGGCGGACAGGTGGTGGTCACCCTGGCCGCGGTGCGCATGTCCAGCCCCGAGCACGCCGAGAAGCTGAAGTCGATCGCGGACATCGACGGCACCGGCAACGTCAACGACCTGTTGCGGGAGGGCTACCGCATCCCCGGAGGGCCGGACCGGCTGACCAAGGCCGGTTACGCCGCCACCGTGGTGGACAGCACGGTCGTGATCGTCGAGACGGACTTCTTCGACCCGAAGCGGAACAGCCCCGAGGACGGGGAGCTGCTCCGGGACGTGGCCAACGACGCACTGCGGCTGGTCCACGAGCTGGGCTGACCGCAGGCGCCGGGGCGGAGACGGCTCCCCGACCTGCACGGCACGGGCCCACCGGGTACATCCCGGTGGGCCCCGATCATGCCGGTTGTCCGGGGAACGGCACGGTCATCGGATCGCTCCCGGCCGTCTTGCGCCACCGGGCTCCCCGGGTCGCGCTCTCGACCAGCGCGGCCAGCGCACGGCGACGCAGCTCGGGGTCCTCGGTGCGTTCCAACACCCCTCGCCACGCCACCGCGGCGTCGGCCTCCACCGTCACCAGCAGCGCGATCGCGCTGGGCTCGTCGGTCACCTCCGCCCGGTAGGCGGGCTGCGCGGATGCCGGAGTGGCACCGGCGTCGCGCAGCATCCGCTCGGTGGCGTCCCGGCGCGCCTGGTGTGCCAACGCGTCCCGCGCCGCGTTCTCCTGGAGCGCCTTGGTGGTCAGGAACGCCATGACCAGGTCGTAGCACCACTCGGCGGCGTGCTCGGCGGCCAGCGCCTGCTGGACCGCGTCCACCGCGGCTCCCTGCAGCACCGGGGCTCCTGCGGAAGTGGGGTTCGCCGGTGAGGTCATCCCAACACCTCCCGCAGGGCCGAGCAGCTGGCCGCCACCGAACCGACCAGCCCGGCCCGGTAGGTGGGCAGGGTCGGCACCAGTGCGGCGGCCTGGTCCTGGGCGGTGGTCAGCGCCTCCTGCAGTGCCGCGAGTGCCGCGGTGGCGTTGGGAGGAACGGTGGGGGCGGCGGTGGGAGTGCTGGACGCCGAGGGCGGTGTGCTCAGGTCGGGGCGAGCCCGGTACACCTCCTGGGCCAGGGTCTCGGCGTGTGCGGTGCGGTCGGCGACCACCGCCGCGACGGCCTGCGGGGCCAGGGTCGGGTGTGCCTCGGCGACGGCCCGTGCCAGTGCGGCGTCGGCCCGCGCCCGCTCGACCAGGGCTTCCAGCGGGTCGGGGCCGGGTGGGGGCTCGGGATTGCTGCAGGCGGTGACCACCGGCGCCGCCGCGGTGGCCGCCGCGATCGAGACGGTCGCGCGCAGCAGGCGGCGCCGACTGAAGAGGGCAGGCAGGCTCACAACGGATCATCCTGCCAGGCGATGACCGTCACGACTCGGGCATGGGGGCGATCGGCGTTGCCCAGGACGGACCAGGAACGCGATACGCTGAGCGACTGCAGCTGGTGGAGCGCGGCTCCGGCCGGGTGGGTTGTTCCGTGACCCCGTCCGGGACGGCCGGGACGTGCCCTCCAGCGGCACGTGCTGCATACCGATCGAGGCTTCGTGAGGGAGTGACGAGTTGCCCAGCCCGTCGCGCGGTGAGCTTGCCGCACAGCTCGAACCGGTCGTGCTCGACGCCGTGCGTGGTGTCGGGTTCGACCTGGAGCTGCTGGAGGTGCAGCAGTCCGGCCGGCGTCGGCTGGTGCGCGTGGTGGTGGACTCCGACGACGGCGTCGGCCTGGACCAGGTGGCCGAGGCGAGCCGGGCCGTCTCCGCGGCACTGGACACGCGCGAGGACCTGCTGCCCGGGCCCTACACGTTGGAGGTGACCTCTCGCGGGGTCGATCGGCCGCTGACCCAGCCCCGACACTGGCGACGGGCCCGGTTCCGCCTGGTGCGGGTGCAGCTGGTCGACGGCGGGCAGCTTCTCGGTCGGGTGGGCGATTCCGACGACGAGGGCGTCGTCCTCCTGGTGGAGGGGCAACTGCGGCGTGTGGCCTACGCCGATGTGCGGCGCGCCGTGGTCGAGGTCGAGTTCCGACAGCCCCCCGCGGAGGAGCTGGCGGCCCTGGAGCGCGGCGGCGCCGTGCCGGACGATTCGACGGACCGTGAGACAGACAGCAGGAACAGCACCGCTACCAGCGCCGGCGTGGAGCCGGACGGGAACGAGGAGGAGCCGAGGTGAACGTCGACATCGCCGCACTGCGCGCGATCGAGCGTGACAAGGACATCCCCTTCGAGACCGTCCTGGAGGCGATCGAGACCGCGCTGCTGACCGCGTACAAGCACACCGAGGGCCACCAGCCGCACGCGCGGGTGGAGATCGACCGCAAGACCGGCGCGGTCCGGGTGCTGGCCCAGGAGCTGGGCCCCGACGGCACGGTGACCCAGGAGTGGGACGACACCCCGGAGGGCTTCGGGCGTATCGCGGCGACCACCGCCCGGCAGGTGATCCTGCAGCGACTCCGTGACGCCGAGCACGAGCGGACCTTCGGCGAGTTCGCGGCCAAGGAGGGCGAGATCCTCGCCGGTGTGGTGCAGCGCGACGCCCGCGCCAACTCGCGCGGCATGGTCGTGGTGCAGATCGGGGACACCGAGGGGGTCATCCCGCCGGCCGAGCAGGTGCCGGGCGAGCGCTACGAGCACGGCACCCGGCTCCGGTGCTACGTGGTGGGGGTGTCCCGGACCGCGCGGGGGCCGCAGATCACCCTGTCGCGGACCCACCCCAACCTGGTGCGCCGGCTGTTCGCGCTGGAGGTGCCGGAGATCGCCGACGGCACCGTGGAGATCGCCGCGGTCGCACGTGAGGCCGGTCACCGGTCCAAGATCGCCGTTCGCTCGACCGTGCCGGGGGTCAACGCCAAGGGGGCGTGCATCGGCCCGATGGGGGCCCGGGTGCGCAACGTGATGAGCGAGCTGGGCGGCGAGAAGATCGACATCATCGACTACTCGGACGACCCGGCCACCTTCGTCGGGAATGCGTTGTCGCCCGCCAAGGTTGTTTCTGTGCGGGTGCTGGACGAACGGGCGAAGACCGCGCGGGTCATCGTCCCGGACTTCCAGCTCTCGCTGGCCATCGGCAAGGAGGGGCAGAACGCTCGCCTTGCCGCTCGGTTGACCGGCTGGCGGATCGACATCCGCAGCGATGCCGATCCGGCCGCTGCCGGAGGGGCGGCGACAGGCGCCTCGACGGCCGGTTCGGTCGACTGACGAACAAGAGTTAGAATCTTTGTTGGCTCTACCGCTGGGGGCGATAAGTTGCACGTCGGTCCGATCCGGACTTGCGTCGGTTGTCGCGCTCGAGCGGAGGCCAGGGAGCTGCTGCGTGTGGTGGCGGTGGACGGGGCGCTGGTCCCCGATCCACGGCGTAGGTTGCCGGGGAGGGGTGCCTGGCTGCACCCGGACCCGGACTGCCTACGGTTGGCCGAGCGACGCCGGGCGTTCCCCCGTGCACTGCGCGTGCCGGGCCCGCTGGACGCCCAGGTGTTGCACGGCCTTCTCCGGCATCACGAGCAGGAAGCCCCCGACCGGACCAGCGGGCACGGGAGCCATCCCGTACCTGGCAGGCAGACAAGGAAGCAGGTCGACCCGTCATGAAGCAGCCGTGAAGCGGAAGCCATGAACGCGCTTCGACGGTAGGTACGAGGTCGAGCGGGACTGCCGCCCGGCCTCACCAGATGAGGAGAGCAGTGGCAGGCAAGCCCCGCGTGCACGAGCTCGCGAAGGAGCTCGGCGTCACGAGCAAGGAAGTTCTGAAGAAGCTCGCCGAGTTGGGCGAGTACGTCAAGTCCGCGTCCTCCACCGTGGAGGCTCCGGTCGCGCGTAAGCTGCGCGAGTCGTTCAAGGGTGGCAAGACCGACGGCCGTCCCCGTCGCCCGGGCCAGGCGCCGGCGGCTCCCGCGCAGTCGCAGTCCGGCGCGCCTAAGCCCGCGGCACCCAGGCCTGCGCCGCAGCCGAGTGCTCCGGCCGGCCCGGTGCCCACGCCGGCCTCGGTGGCGCCCAAGCCGGGTCCGCGGCCGGTGCCGGCTCCGCCGCCCGCGAAGCCGCAGCCGCCGGCCAAGCCGCAGGAGCAGCCCCAGGCGCCCGCGGCCGCGCAGGCTCCGCAGCGGACCGAGGCGCCCAAGCCCGGGCCGAAGCCGGGCCCGAACCCCACGATGATTCCGCCCAAGCCGCAGGCACCGAAGCCGGGCCCGCGGCCTCCGCGGGTGGGCAACAACCCGTTCGGCGTCGGTTCCGGCGCCCCGGTCCCGCGTCCGCCGGCCCCACGTCCCGGTAGCCCGGCGGCCATGCCGCCGCGTCCGGGTGGTGGCGCGCGTCCCGGCGCCGACCGGCAGCAGCGTTCCGGCGGCGGTGCTCCGCGTCCGAACCCGGGCATGATGCCGCCCCGCCCGAACCCGGGCATGATGCCGCCGCGTCCGCCGCGTCCGGCGGGTACCGGCGGTGGCCGTCCCGGCGGCGGCCGTCCCGGCGGTGGCGGCGCTCGTCCTGGTGGTGGCGGCGGCTTCCGCGGCGGTGGTGGCGGTGGCGGTTTCCGCGGTGGCGGCGCGCCCGCTTCCGGCGGCTTCCGCGGCCGTCCCGGTGGCGGTGGTGGTGGCCGCGGTGGTGCCGCGGGTGCCTTCGGCCGTCCGGGTGGTCCGACGCGCAAGGGCCGCAAGTCCAAGCGGCAGAAGCGCCAGGAGTTCGACAACATGCAGGCGCCGTCGATCGGCGGCGTGCGTCTGCCCAAGGGCAACGGTGAGGTCATCCGTCTGCCGCGTGGTGCCTCGCTGACCGACTTCGCCGAGAAGATCAACGCCAACCCGGCCTCGCTGGTGCAGGCGCTGTTCCACCTCGGTGAGATGGTCACCGCCACCCAGTCGGTCTCCGACGAGGTCCTGGAGCTGCTGGGCCAGGAGATGAACTACCAGGTCCAGGTCGTCAGCCCCGAGGACGAGGACCGCGAGCTGCTGGAGTCCTTCGACATCACCTACGGCGAGGACGCCGGTGACGAGAAGGACCTGGCTCCGCGGCCGCCGGTGGTCACCGTCATGGGTCACGTCGACCACGGCAAGACCCGACTGCTGGACACGATCCGCAAGACCAACGTGCACGAGCGCGAGGCCGGCGGCATCACCCAGCACATCGGTGCCTACCAGGTGTCGACGCAGCTGGACGGCGAGGAGCGCCTGATCACCTTCATCGACACCCCGGGTCACGAGGCGTTCACCGCCATGCGTGCCCGTGGTGCCAAGTCCACCGACATCGCGGTGCTGGTGGTCGCCGCCGACGACGGCGTCATGCCGCAGACGGTCGAGGCGATCAACCACGCCCAGGCGGCCAACGTGCCGATCGTGGTGGCGGTGAACAAGATCGACAAGGAGGGGGCGAACCCCGCCAAGATCCGGCAGCAGCTCACCGAGTACGGGCTGGTCGCCGAGGAGTACGGCGGCGACACCATGTTCGTCGACATCTCCGCCAAGCAGGGCACGAACATCGACGCCCTGCTGGAGGCGATCCTGCTCACCGCGGACGCGGCGTTGGACCTGCGGGCCAACCCGAACATGCCGGCCCAGGGTGTGGCGATCGAGGCGCACCTGGACCGTGGTCGTGGTCCGGTGGCCACCGTGCTGGTGCAGCGCGGCACGCTGCGCATCGGTGACTCGATCGTCGCCGGTGACGCCTACGGCCGGGTCCGGCGGATGCTCGACGAGCACGGCCAGGACGTCACCGAGGCCCTGCCGTCGCGGCCGGTGCAGGTCATCGGCTTCACCTCGGTGCCGGGTGCCGGCGACAGCTTCCTCGTCGTGGACGAGGACCGGGTCGCACGGCAGATCGCGGACCGGCGGCGCGCCCGCGAGCGCAACGCCGAGCTGGCCGCACGCCGCAAGCGGATCAGCCTGGAGGACCTGGACAAGGCACTCAAGGAGACCCGTCAGCTCAACCTGATCATCAAGGGCGACAACGCGGGTACCGTCGAGGCGCTCGAGGACGCCCTGATGAAGATCGACGTGGGCGACGAGGTCGAGCTCCGGGTCATCCACCGCGGCGTGGGTGGCATCACCGAGGGCGACATCAACCTGGCGATCGCGGACAACGTGATCGTCCTGGGCTTCAACGTCCGCGCCGAGGGCAAGGCCACCGAGCTGGCCAACCGCGAGGGTGTGGAGATCCGGTACTACTCGGTCATCTACCAGGCGATCGAGGACATCGAGAAGGCCCTCAAGGGCATGCTCAAGCCGGAGTACGAGGAGGTCGAGCTCGGTCGGGCCGAGGTCCGCGAGGTCTTCCGGTCCTCCAAGTTCGGCACCATCGCGGGTTGCCTGGTGGTGTCCGGCGAGATCAAGCGGAACGCCAAGGCTCGACTCGTCCGGGACGGCGTGGTCGTGGCCTCGGACCTCACGATCGCCTCGCTGCGTCGTTTCAAGGACGACGTCACCGAGGTCCGCGAGGGCTACGAGTGCGGTATGACCTTCGGGTCGTACAACGACATCAAGATCGACGACGTCATCGAGACCTACGAGATGCGCGAGAAGCCGCGCGCCTGACGTGTCGGTTCCGGGGACCGGTTCTCACCGGTCCCCGGAACACCTGCCTTCAGGATCCGGGGTCGAGATGTACGTCGGCGTGGTGGAGCTGGACGTTCTGCTCGGGGACGTCCGCTCGCTCAAGCAGAAGCGCTCCGCGGTGCGTCCGGTGATCGCCGAACTGCGGCGCAGGTTCGAGGTCGCGGTCGCCGAGGCCGGACACCAGGACCTGCACCGCAGGGCTCTGATCGGGGTGGCCGCGGTCGCAGCCGATGCGTCCCACGTACGTGAGGTGCTGGACGCCTGTGAACGCCTGGTGGCGGCCCGCCCCGAGTTGGAGCTGCTCTCGGCGCGGCGGCGATGGCTGGGCCCGGAGGACGACTGACGTCCTGGGCGGTCCGGTGCCGGTGGTGGATCCGCCGGTCCGGTGATCGTGCCCGGGCGGGGGACGTGGGTCCACCGCCACGGGCGTGGAGGAGGCAACGGCCGGCCGCCGCGGCGGCCGGTGTGCCGTGTTGGACGGTGCGCGCCACCGCTGCTCCGCGGACGGCGCGCGGGAAGCCGGAGAGAGGGGGAGCGTCGTGGCCGATCCGGCTCGCGCTCGCAGGCTGGCGAAGCGGATCGTGCAGATCGTCGCGGCCGCGCTGCAGCACCAGATCAAGGATCCGCGGCTGGCGCCGGTGACCATCACCGACGCCAAGGTGACGGCGGATCTGCGGGACGCCACCGTGTACTACACGGTGTTCGGCGACACCGCTGCGCGGGACGCTGCGGCTGCCGCCCTGGAGAGTGCCAAGGGTGTGCTGCGTTCCCTGGTCGGGCAGCGCACCGGGGTGCGGTTCACCCCGACACTCACCTTCGTGATGGACCGGGTTCCCGAGGACGCCCGGCGCATCGAGGAGCTGCTGGCCAAGGCCAGGGAGGCGGACGCCGAGGTGGCCCGCCTCGCCGCCAACGCCCAGCCGGCCGGTGACCCGGACCCGTACCGCAGGCCCGACGACGAGGACGACGAGGACGACGACGAGGACACCGAGCGGGCGTGAACCCGATCGGTGGGACGGTCTTCTCCAGGAACACGGCCCGGTCGTCCGACGAGTTCCGGGGGCGGTCGCCCGGCACGATGTGCCGGCCCGCTTGTACCCGGTGGAGGCGTCCTGCCTTTAGGGTGTCGGAGGAGGGCGCCGAGCGGAGGTGAGCAAGCTGGCCGGCGAGACGAGTGAGACCGCGGTGGTGGACACCGCGCTGGACCAGGCCGAACTGCTCGCGGCGGCCCGGCTGCTCGCGCAGGCCGAGGACGTGACCCTGCTGGCGCACGTCAATCCCGATGCCGACGCGTTGGGCAGTGCCCTCGCCCTCGGGCTGGCCCTGCACCGGCGGGGCGCCCGGGTGCGGGTGTCGTTCGGTGCTCCGGCCGAGGTGCCGGAGTCGCTGCGCGACCTGGATGTGGCGGGGCTGCTGGTACCGCCGAACCAGGTCCCCAAGGCACCTCCGCTGCTGGTCGTGATGGACACCGGCAGTGTGTCCCGGCTCGGTCCGTTGGGAGGCAGGGTGGCGGCCACCACGGCGGCCGGTGGGCACGTCCTGGTGATCGACCATCACGTGACGAACACCCGCTTCGGCACGCACAACCTGGTGGACGACCGCGCGGAGGCGACCGTCGTGCTGGCCGCGCGACTGCTCGACGCGCTGCAGGTCCCGCTGGACGAGCCGATCGCCCGCTGCCTGTACGCGGGGCTGGTCACCGACACTCGTTCGTTCCGTCACGCCAGTGCCTCCACCCATCTGCTCGCGGCGCGACTGCTCGCGGCCGGGGTGGATCCGGAGGCCACCACACGCCCGCTGCTCGATACTCACCCGTTCGGGTGGTTGGGCATGTTGTCGAAGGTCCTCGCCAGCGCCCAGCTGGAACTGGACGCGGCCCGCGGCCTGGGGCTGGTGCACACCCTGGTACGGCGGTCCGACGCCGTCGGGATGCGCAGCGAGGAGGTGGACAGCGTCGTCGACCTGGTGCGCACCACGGCGGAGGCCGAGGTGGCGGCCGTGCTCAAGGAGATCGGCCCGCGACGCTGGACGGTCTCGCTCCGGGCCACCGGCCGGATCGACGTGGGCGCGGCAGCGACCGCACTCGGCGGTGGAGGACACCGCCTGGCCTCGGGGTTCACCGCCACCGGCTCGGCCGAGCAGGTGCTGGCCGCGCTGCGGGCCGCGCTGGACCAGGCTCCGCTGCTGTGAGCCGTGGTGATCGGCCGAACGAGTCCCGGCCCGCGGCGGCACCGGTTCCGTCAGCCCTGCTGGCGACGGGCCCGGAACGCGGCGACGTGCACCCGGTTGGCGCAGCGCGCCGAACAGAACCGGCGGGCCCGGTTGGTCGAGGTGTCCAGGTAGTAGGCGTTGCAGTCCGGCGCGGCGCACCTGCCCCAGCGGTGCAGGCCGTGGCGTACCACTCCCTGGGCCAACCCCCAGGCCGCCGCGGCGGCCACCTCGGTGGCGGCGGGGGCGTCGACGTCGGCCACGTGCACGTGCCAGTCAGGGTCCTGGCCGGGGCGGGGACCACCGTGCCCGGCGGACAGCCGTGGCCGGGGCGGGTGGGCACCGAGCAGGGCGTTGACCTCGTTCAGCACCCGTTCCGCGTCCCGGGCCACCGCGGCGTCCAGGGCGCGGCGCAGCCCGACGGCCACCGGGCGCAGGGCCTCCAGGTCGGCCTCGGTGGCGCGTTCCCCCCACCAGGGCTCGGCGTGCAGGGCGGCCCGTAGCTCGTCCAGGTCGTTCAGCTCGCTGTTGGCGAGTCGCAGCGCGACGTCCACGTAATCAGCGTTGTCCACGTCCGGCCCTTACTCCTACGCTGTCAGTGGCGAAAGCCATGTTCAATCCTTACCGGTTCGTCGGACCGTGTCCACCGTTGTGGGGCACCTCCGAGGGGAGATGAGGCCACCGTGACGCAGGTGGGCGAGGAGATCGGCCTGCGCGACGTGCTCCGGCTCGCGGTACCGGCGCTGGCCGTCCTGGCAGCCGAGCCGCTCTACGTCATAGTGGACACCGCCGTGGTCGGGCACCTGGGTGCGGTGCCGTTGGCCGCACTGGCGGTGGGAGGCACCGTGCTCTCCCAGGTCTCCACCCAGCTGACCTTCCTGTCCTACGGCACCACCGCCCGGGCGGCCCGGCTGTACGGGGCGGGTCGACGGGCCGACGCCGTCGTCGAGGGGGTGCAGGCCACCTGGCTGGCTCTGGTGGTCGGGCTGGTGCTGCTGTGCGTCGGTCAGCTGGTCGCAGCCCCGCTGACCCGCCTGCTGGCCGGTCCCGGGGAGGTCGCCGAACAGGCCACGGCCTGGCTGCGGGTGGCCATGTTCGGCATCCCGTTCGTCCTGGTCGCCATGGCCGGCAACGGCTGGATGCGGGGGGTGCAGGACACGGCGCGGCCGTTGCGTTACGTGCTGTTCGGCAACGGTGTCTCCGCGCTGCTGTGTCCGTTGCTGGTGCACGTGGCCGGTTGGGGGCTGATCGGGTCGGCGGTGGCCAACGTGCTGGCCCAGATGCTGGCCGCCGGCTGTTTCGTCCGGGCCCTGGTCGCCGAGCGGTGCCCGTTGCGTCCCCAGCCGCGGCTGATGCTGGCCCAGCTGGGGCTGGGTCGGGACCTGGTGCTGCGCAGCCTGGCGTTCCAGGCCTGTTTCATCTCCGCCGCCTCGGTGGCCGCCCGTACCTCCGCGGCCGCCGTGGGCGCGCACCAGGTGGTGCTGCAGCTGTGGTTCTTCGTGTCCCTGGTGCTCGACTCGTTGGCCATCGCGGCGCAGTCCCTGATCGGCGCCGAGCTGGGTGCCCGGCAGTCGGAGCGGGCCCAGCTGCTGGCGCGGCGCGTGACCCGTTACGGCCTGGTGTTCGGCACGTTGTTGGGTCTGCTGTTCGCCACGATGTCCGGCTGGCTGCCCGGGGTGTTCACCACCGACCCGGAGGTGTTGGCCAACATCGCGCACGCCTGGTGGTTCTTCGTCGCGCTGCAGCCGGTGGCCGGGGTGGTGTTCGCACTGGACGGCGTGCTGCTCGGAGCCGGGGACGCGGCCTTTCTGCGCACCGCCACCGTGCTCAGTGCACTGACGGGCTTCCTGCCGCTGGTGTGGGCGTCCCTGGCGTTCGGCTGGGGGCTGGTCGGGATCTGGAGCGGCCTGTCCCTGTTCATCCTGCTGCGCCTGGTCTGGGTCGTGGCGCGCACCTGGTCCGGACGGTGGGCCGTTGTGGGTGACACACCGGATCGCCGCTGAAACCTCGAAACGACGGATTCTTACAAAATGTGGCCGAGCACACGATAACGGGCGGCTAACAATTTCCATGATCGACCCGTTGTCACGTGCGGGTCGGCCAACGAAGGTTCTTCGGCCCGGTTCTTCTCGTCCCCCCTCACCGTCGTTCCCCGGAGGATTCCTGTGCCGGTCGAGCGCGCCACCCGACAGGGTTGGCTTGTCTGGACCATCGCCGTCGTCATCTACTTCGCCGCCGTGTTCCACCGGTGCTCGCTGGGTGTGGCCAGCTTGGAAGCCGGTGAGCGGTTCGGGGTGGGCCCCGCCGCACTCGGGGTGTTCACCGTGCTGCAGGTCGGTGTCTACGCAGCCATGCAGGTGCCGACCGGTCTGCTGGTGGACCGGTTCGGTCCGCGGTTGATGTTGACCGGTGCCGCACTGCTGATGGGCCTGGGGCAGGTCCTGTTCGCGGTAGCCGACTCCTACTCCCTCGGGCTGGTCGCCCGCACCGTGCTCGGGGTCGGTGACGCCCTGACCTTCGTCAGCGTGCTGCGCCTGGTCGCGGCGCACTTCCCCGCCCACCGTTACGCCCTGGTCGTCGCCCTCACCGGTGTCTTCGGCTCCGCGGGCAACCTCGTCGCCACCGTCCCGCTCACCCTGATGCTGGACGGCATCGGGTGGACCGTCACCTTCCTGGTCGCCGGGGTGGCCACCACCCTCTACTCCGCACTGATCATGCTGCGCCTCCGCGACTTCCCGGCCGGGGTCACCCCGCCTCCGGTCGAGCCGGTGCGCCCGCGCGAGGTGGTCAACAAGGTCCGGGCCTCCTGGGGCACCCCGGGCACCCGGCTGGGCTTCTGGGTGCACTTCGCCACCACCGCCGGCCCGGCCACCCTCGGTCTGCTCTGGGGCTTCCCCTACCTGGTGGAGGGGCAGGGCCTGAGCCAGGCCACCGCCGGCACGATGCTGGGGGTGCTGGTGCTCGGTGGCCTGGTGGGCGGCCCGCTGGTCGGTGCCTTCACCGCGCGCCGCCCGGAGCTGCGCACGCCGCTGACCGTCCTCTTCCTGGTGTCCAGCCTCGTGCTGTGGGCCGTGCTGCTGGCCTGGCCGGGTGGTCGGCCGCCGCTGCCGGTGCTGGTGCTGGCCTTCGGTGTGCTCTCCCTCGGTGGTCCCGTCTCGGCCGTCGGCTTCGCGCTGGCCCGCGACTACAACCCGCTGCAGCGGGTCGGTACCGCCACCGGCGTGGTCAACGTCGGCGGGTTCGTGGCCACCACCATCGCCGCGCTGACCACCGGCGTGCTGCTGGACCTCACCGCCGCCCTGGCGCCGGCCCAGTCGTTCCGGATCGCACTGTTGGCCCTGGTCGGGGTCGTGCTGTTCGGCACCGTACGGGCGTTGGTGTGGTGGCGTCGGGCCCGTGCGGCCGTGTTCGCCGCCGAGGCACGTGGTGAGGAGGTCCCGGTCCGGCTGCGTCCCTCGCGCTGGGACATCGTGCCGGCCGGCCACCCGGCACTCGCGGCTGCGTGACCGGTCCGCACGACGCGGACCCGGTGCCCGTCGCGTCCGTCGGCGGGTCCCCCTCCGGAAGACCACAACAGGAACCCCGTGCGCGGCGGGTGGGTGACGCCCCGGGGCGTCACCCACCCGCCGCCGTGTGGAGCCCGGGCCCCGTTACCCGGGCGTGTGCCGCGGTGCGGCAGGATGGAACGCCGTGTCCAAACCCGCTCGATCCTCCCGACCCCAGGCGCCGTCCGGCCTCGTCGTGGTCGACAAACCGGCCGGGATGACGTCCCACGACGTGGTGGCCAGGGCGCGGCGCATCCTCGGTACCCGCAAGATCGGTCACGCCGGCACGCTGGACCCCATGGCCACCGGCGTGCTCGTGCTCGGTGTGGAGCGCGCGACCAAGATCCTGGGACACCTCGCCATGGACACCAAGGCGTACCTGGCGACCATCCGGCTCGGCGCGGCGACCACCACCGACGACGCCGAGGGCGAGGTGCTGTCCACCGCGGACGCGACCGGGGTGGACGAGGGCGAGGTGCGCGCGGGCATCGCGGAGCTGACCGGTGACATCGAGCAGGTGCCCAGTGCGGTCAGCGCGGTGAAGATCGCCGGCAAGCGGGCCTACGAGCTGGTCCGGTCCGGGGTGCAGGTCGAGCTGGCCGCCCGGCCGGTCACCGTGCACCGTTTCGACCTGCTCATGCTGCGTCGCGAGGCGCCGTACACCGATCTGGACGTCATGGTCGAGTGCTCCTCGGGCACCTACGTCCGGGCGCTGGCCCGGGATCTGGGGGCCCGGCTGGGAGTCGGTGGCCACCTGGTGGCGCTGCGCCGCACCCGGGTCGGCCCGTTCGGGCTGCTCCACGCCCGCACCCTGGAGCAGCTGGAGGCCGAGCCGCGGTTGAGCCTGGACCTGGACGCGGCGGTCGCCGCCGCCTTCCCGCGCCGGGACGTCAGCGCCGCCGAGGTGCGTGCGTTGGGGCACGGACGGCCCCTGCCCGCGACGGGCATCTCCGGGACCTACGGGGTGTTCGGCCCGGACGGCCGGGTGGTGGGACTGGTCAACGAGCAGGGCGGTGCGGCACGCCCGCTCGTCGTGCTGCGCCCCGAGCCGTGACGGGTGTGGCTGTCGCCTAGGCTGCATGGCGTGCAGCGCTGGCGCGGTCTGGAGAGCCTCCCCGGTGGGTGGGGGCGATGCGTGGTCACCATCGGTGTGTTCGACGGTGTGCACCGGGGCCACCAGCAGCTCATCGGGCAGGCCGTGGAGCTCGCCCGGGAGCGTGGGGTGCCGTGTGTGCTGATGACCTTCGACCCGCACCCGGCGGAGGTGGTGCGGCCGGGCAGCCACCCGGCTCGGCTGACCACCCTGCCCCGCAGGGCGGAGCTGGTCGAACAGCTGGGCGTCGACGTGTTCTGCGTGGTGCCCTTCACCACGGAGCTGTCCCGGATGCCGGCCGACGAGTTCGTGCACGAGATCCTGGTGGACCGGCTGCACGCCGCGGCCGTGGTGGTGGGGGAGAACTTCACCTTCGGGCACAAGGCGGCCGGCAACGTCGAGCTGCTGCGTGAGCTGGGCCGTCGCTTCGGCTTCACCGTGGAGGGGGCCGAGCTGGTCAGCCAGACCACGTCCGCGGGACGGGTCACCTTCTCCTCCACCTACATCCGTGCGTGCATCGACGCCGGGGACGTGGAGGCGGCGGCGGAGGCACTGGGGCGCCCGCACCGCCTGGACGGCATCGTGGTGCGTGGCGACGGGCGGGGCAGGAAGCTCGGCTTCCCCACGGCGAACCTGTCCACCCCACCGCATGTCGCGGTGCCGGCGGACGGGGTCTACGCGTGCTGGTTCGTGCACCACGACCACGACGGCGGGAAGGCGGTGCGTGCCCTGCCCGCCGCGGTGTCGGTGGGCACCAACCCCACGTTCTCCGGGCGGGAGCGTCGGGTCGAGGCGTACGTGCTGGACGTGGACGAGGACTTCTACGGCGAGCAGGTCGGCCTGGACTTCGTGGCCCGGCTGCGCGGTATGGAGCGTTTCGACTCCGCCGAGGAGCTGGTGGAGCAGATGAAGCGGGACGTCGCCCGTACCCGGGAGCTGCTCGGAACCACCCAGGTCCGGAACGGCTGAGCGGGTTCTTCGGTGGTGCAGATGCGAACGGGTGCTCGGTTCGAGCCCGCCCACTGACGGGTGCCTGGCAGGATGGCCTTGCTTGACCTGCGAAGAGCCGCTCAGGGGGAGCTGATAGTGGAGGAGCAGAAGATCGTCCAACGCAACCTCGCTCTCCAACGCGAGTGGTACGGCGAGCCGTTGGGGGATCGGGTCCGTCGGCTGGTCGTGGCGTTCGACGTCTCTCAGGCTCAGCTTGCCGAGGTGTTGGGTATCAGCGCGCCCATGCTCAGTCAGGTGATGAGCGGGCGCCGGGCGAAGATCGGGAACCCCGCGGTGCTCGCCCGCATGGTGATGCTGGAGCGGCGGGTGCTCACCCCCGAGGTGGCCTCCGGGGACAAGGAGGCGCTCAAACGAGCCCTGGAGGAGGTGCGCAACTCCCGGCCGAAGGTGGGGCGTGACACCCTCCCGGTGGACGACGGGAGCGGCGAGATGATGGCGTTGGCGCTGATCCGCCGGCACACCCGTGGCGAGGATCTGCAGGAGGCGGCGGAGCTGCTCGCCGAGAAGTTCCCCCGGCTGGCCGGGCTGCTCCGGCGGGCCGCGGACACGGCCTGAGCGCCGTGCGACTGTTCACCGCCCTGTGGCCGGACCCCGAGGTGATCGAGGACCTCGGTTCGGCGCTGCGGCCGTTGGAACTGCCGGCCGGGGTGCGGCTGGTTCCCCCCGAGCGGTGGCACCTGACCCTGTGTTTCCACGGGGACTGTGACGAGAGCGAGCGGGAGAGACGGGTCGCCCGGCTGGAGCACCGGGTACGCGACCTGACGGCCCCGGTGCTGCGGTTGGCCTCGGCCGGGGTCTTCCGCGGTGTGCTGTGGATCGGCGTGGAGCCGGCGGAGGACGACGACCTGCGGGCCCTGCGGGCGTTGGTGCGGGCGGCCGGGGCCGACCCGCGGGGCTACCGGGCCCACCTCACGGTCGCGCGATGGTCCCGGGGGCATCCGGACACCACCGCGTTGCGTCGGATCCTGCGCGACTACACCGGTCCGTGGTGGCGGCCACGGGAGGTGACGCTGGTGCACAGCCGGCTCGGCCCGGCCGGACCCACCTACACCCCGCTGCACCGGGTTCCGTTGACGCCGGAACGGGAAATCCCTGAACGGTGACACGAGACACGCCGTCGGGTGAGGAGCCGGTCGGCGCGGGTGTCGCGACAGCCACGGCACGGCGCGCCCGGTCGGATGGCCACCCGCCCGGCCCGGTGCTGATACTCTCGCTTGTTGGGTCCGGCTGCGGTCCGTGGCGGCCGGGACCGGCTCACCCGGCGCGTAATTGCGTGGGCCGGGCTGCACGGTACGTGATAGACATCGGAAGGGACAGCACAGCTCGTGGCTCTGAGCACTGCTGAGAAGAAGAAGATCCTCGCCGAGTACGGCATCCACGAGAAGGACACCGGCTCGCCCGAGGCCCAGGTCGCGCTGCTGAGCAAGCGGATCAGCGACCTGACCGAGCACCTGAAGGTGCACAAGCACGACCACCACTCGCGGCGTGGTCTGCTGCTGATGGTGGGTCGTCGCCGTCGCCTGCTGAACTACCTGGCGAGGGTGGACATCGAGCGCTACCGGTCGCTGATCCAGCGGCTCGGCCTGCGCCGTTGAGCCCGGCGAGGGGGAGCGGTCGCCGGCCGCTCCCCCTCGGCGCATAACAACAACAGAACATGGGGCCGATGCCGCGCACGCGCACGGGAGACCAGTTCGCCGGTCCTCGGTGGTGGTTCTCGGACCGAGCCTTCGGGCTCGTCGCCGGGGGCTTCAATCGAAGACCGGCCTCGTCCGGACCGTGACCCCGTTGCGCGGTGACGTCATGGCCCGTGGAACGAGGAGAAGAACAACGTGACCGAGAACCAGATCGCTGAATCGACCGCAGTCATCGACAACGGTCGCTTCGGTACCCGCACTATTCGCTTCGAGACCGGCCGGCTCGCCCGCCAGGCCGGGGGCAGCGTGGTGGCCTACCTCGACGAGGAGACCATGCTGCTGTCCGCCACCACGGCGTCCAAGCAGCCGAAGGAGCACTTCGACTTCTTCCCGCTCACCGTGGACGTCGAGGAGCGGATGTACGCGGTGGGACGTATCCCCGGCTCTTTCTTCCGCCGGGAGGGCCGTCCCTCCACCGACGCCATCCTGGCCTGTCGGCTGATCGACCGTCCGCTGCGTCCCTCCTTCGTGGACGGGCTGCGCAACGAGGTGCAGATCGTCGTCACGGTGATGAGCCTGCACCCGCAGGACCTGTACGACGTGTTGGCCATCAACGCCGCCTCGGCGTCCACCCAGCTCGCCGGCCTGCCGTTCTCCGGCCCGATCGGCGGTGTCCGGGTGGCGCTGGTCGAGGGCCAGTGGGTGGCCTTCCCCACGGTCGAGCAGCTGGGCAAGGCCGTGTTCGACATGGTCGTCGCCGGGCGGATCGTCGGTGACGACGTGGCGATCATGATGGTGGAGGCCGAGGCCACCGAGCACACCGTCGACCTGGTCGCCGGCGGTGCCCAGGCGCCCACCGAGGAGGTCGTGGCCGAGGGTCTGGAGGCGGCCAAGCCGTTCATCCGGGTGCTGTGCGAGGCCCAGCAGCGGCTGGCCGAGGTCGCGGCGAAGGAGACCACCGAGTTCCCGCTGTTCCCCGCCTACGAGGAGGACGCCTACCAGGCGGTGGAGAACGCGATCCGCGACGAGCTGGCCGAGGCGCTGACCATCCCCGGCAAGCAGGAGCGCGAAGCCCGTCTCGACGAGGTCAAGGAGCTCTGCCTGGAGCGGGTGCTCGGGGACGAGGAGTCGCCGTTCCTGGGCCGGGAGAAGGAGATCGGCGCCGCGTTCCGGGCGCTGACCAAGAAGTTGGTGCGGCAGCGCATCCTGCGGGACAAGGTCCGCATCGACGGCCGTGGGGTCACCGACATCCGCAGCCTGACCGCCGAGGTCGGTGTGGTGCCGCGGGCGCACGGCTCGGCCCTGTTCGAGCGGGGTGAGACCCAGATCCTGGGCGTGACCACGCTGAACATGCTCCGCATGGAGCAGACGCTGGACACGCTGGCGCCGGAGACCACCAAGCGCTACATGCACCACTACAACTTCCCGCCCTACTCCACCGGTGAGACCGGTCGGGTCGGCTCGCCGAAGCGGCGGGAGATCGGGCACGGTGCGCTGGCCGAGCGTGCCCTGATCCCGGTGCTGCCCAAGCGCGAGGAGTTCCCCTACGCCATCCGTCAGGTCTCCGAGGCGCTGGGCTCCAACGGCTCCACCTCGATGGGGTCGGTGTGTGCCTCCACCATGTCGCTGCTCAACGCCGGTGTGCCGCTGAAGGCCCCGGTGGCGGGCATCGCCATGGGCCTGGTGTCCGACGAGGTGGACGGCCAGACCCGTTACGTGGCGCTGACCGACATCCTGGGTGCCGAGGACGCCTACGGCGACATGGACTTCAAGGTCGCCGGCACCAAGGACTTCATCACCGCGCTGCAGCTGGACACCAAGCTGGACGGCATCCCGTCCGAGGTGCTGGCCCAGGCGCTCAGCCAGGCCCGGGACGCCCGGCTGACCATCCTGGAGGTCATGGCCGAGGCCATCTCCGCTCCGGACGAGATGAGCCCGTACGCGCCGCGGGTGACCACGATCACCATCCCGGTCGACAAGATCGGCGAGGTCATCGGCCCGAAGGGCAAGATGATCAACTCCATCACCGAGGAGACCGGGGCCGAGATCACCATCGAGGACGACGGCACCGTCTACGTCGGTGCGGCCGACGGCCCGTCCGCCCAGGCGGCGGTGGAGAAGATCACCGCCATCGCCAACCCGCAGATGCCGAAGGTCGGTGAGCGGTACCTGGGCACCGTGGTCAAGACCGCCGCGTTCGGTGCCTTCGTCTCGCTGCTGCCCGGTAAGGACGGCCTGGTGCACATCTCCAAGCTGGGCAACGGCAAGCGGATCGCCCGGGTCGAGGACGTGGTGAAGGTCGGCGACAAGCTCCGCGTGGAGATCGCCGACATCGACAGCCGCGGCAAGATCAGCCTCGTGTTGGTTCCCGAGGACGAGGAGAAGCCGACCAAGTGACGGACCGCGACAGCGGTGCTGCGGCCGCGGGTGCCTCCGGTGCCCGCGGCCGCTCGCATCGGTACGACACGGCGACGGTGACACCCCCGGTCCTGGCCGAGGACGACGACGTGATCCCGGGCCACCTGCAGCCCGTGGGCAGCACCTGGGTGCTGGAACGCTCCGAGGGGGGCAGCACCGTGCAGCGCACCGTGCTGCCCGGCGGCCTGCGGGTCGTCACCGAGCGGGTGCCCGGCGTCCGTTCGGCCTCGGTCGGCATCTGGGTGGGTGTGGGCTCCCGGGACGAGGAACCCCCGGTGCTGGGGGCTGCGCACTACCTGGAGCACCTGCTGTTCAAGGGCACGGTCCGGCGCAGTGCGGTGCAGATCGCCGAGGAGGTGGACGCGGTCGGCGGTGAGCTGAACGCGTTCACCGCCAAGGAGCACACCTGCTACTACGCGAACGTGCTGGACACCGACCTGCCGTTGGCCGTGGACCTGGTCTGCGACGTGGTCTTCGACGCGCTGTGCGAGGAGCGCGAGATGGAGACCGAGCGCGGTGTGGTGCTCGAGGAGATCGCCATGCGTGGTGACGACCCCGAGGACCTGCTGCACGACGCGTTCTGCGAGGCCCTCCTCGGCACGCACCCGCTGGCCCGCTCCGTGCTGGGCACCGAGGAGTCGATCACGGCGATGAGCCGGGACGCGCTGTACGCCTTCTACCGCGAGCGCTACCGGCTGCCCCGCATGGTGTTCGCGGTGGCCGGCAACATCGAGCACGAGCAGGTGCTGCAGCTGGTGGAGCGTGCGCTCGGCGACCGGCTGAGTGGGAACGCCGCCCCGGAGCCGCCGCGCCGGGGCACGGTGACACTCGCCGGGCAGCAGCGGTTGGCCCTGCACACCGACGACACCGAGCAGGCCCACCTGATGCTCGGGGTGCCCGCTCTGGACCGCTACGACGAGCGGCGGTTCGCCCTGGGCGTGCTCAACGCCGCGCTCGGGGGCGGGATGAGCTCCCGACTGTTCCAGCAGGTGCGGGAGAAGCGCGGTCTGGCGTACTCGGTGTACTCCTCGCTGTCCTCCTACTCCGACACCGGCAGCCTGTCCGTCTACGCCGGTTGCCAGCCGGAGCGACTCGGCGAGGTGGCCGCGGTGGTGCGGGAGGTGCTCACCGAGGTCGCCGAGCACGGCCTCACCGAGGCCGAGGTGGCGCGGGGCAAGGGCCAGCTCCGGGGCGGCCTGGTGCTGGGCCTGGAGGACACCGGCTCCCGCATGAGCCGAATCGGGAAGGGCGAGCTGAACTACGCGCGGCACCTGACGGTCGAGCAGACCCTGGAGCGTATCGACGCGGTCACCGTCGAGCAGGTGACCGAGCTGGCCGCGGAACTGCTCCGAGCCCGTCCGAGCGTGGCCGTGGTCGGACCGTACTCTCATCCGGACGAGCTGCCAGCACAGGTGCACGAGGTGATCGGATGACGAGCACGGTCGAACCGTCGAACCCGGGTGGCGTCGCCCCGCGTCGCGCCGAGGACGAACCGATCCGGGTGGGTGTGATCGGCGCCCGCGGCCGGATGGGTTCCGAGGTCTGCCGGGCGGTCGACGCGGCCGAGGACATGGAACTGGTCGCCATGGTCGGCGCGCGGGACTGGAAGTTCGACATCGCGGACGCCGGGGCGGAGGTCGTGGTCGACTTCACCCACCCGGACGTGGTGATGGAGAACGTGCGGTTCTGCATTGACCAGGGCATCCACTGTGTGGTGGGCACCACCGGGTGGACCGAGGAGCGTTTGGCGACGGTGCGCTCCTGGCTGGAGCACAAGCCCGACCTGGGAGTGCTCATCGCGCCGAACTTCGCGATCGGTGCCGTGCTGTCGATGAAGTTCGCCCAGCTCGCGGCGAAGTACTACGAGTCGGTGGAGATCATCGAGCTGCACCACCCGCGGAAGGCGGACGCGCCGTCGGGCACCGCGTCCCGGACGGCCCAGCTCGTGGCGCAGGCCCGTGCCGAGGCGGGGATGGTCCCGTGCCCCGACGCGACCACCCAGGAGGTCGCAGGCGCCCGCGGTGCGGACCTGGGCGGGATCCGGGTGCACTCGGTGCGGTTGTCCGGACTGGTCGCGCATCAGGAGGTGCTGTTCGGCACCGAAGGCGAGACGCTGACCATCCGGCACGACTCGCTGGACCGGAAGTCGTTCATGCCGGGTGTGTTGCTGGCCGTGCGCAAGGTGCTGGAGCGGCCCGGCCTGACCCTGGGGCTGGAGCCCCTGCTGGACCTGTGAAGGTGATGAACGCGCGTCGGGTCGCCCTGCTGCTGACCGCGGCGCTGGCGGTGTACCTGGTCCTGCTGGCCGGACGGGGGATCACCCTGATCCGCAGCGGTGTCCCGGTGGGCGTCGCGCTCGGCGTGGCGATCCTGGTGCTCCCGGTGCTGGGGGCCGGGATGGTCACGGCGGAGTGGCGGTTCGGCATGCGGGTGGAGCAGCTGGCCCGTCGGCTGGACGAGGAGGGCGGTCTGCCGGACACCTCCCACCTGCCGCGGCGCCCGTCCGGCCGGGTGGACCTGGAGGCGGCGGACGCCTACTTCGAGGAGCGTCGCGCCGAGGTGGAGGCGGACCCGCAGGACTGGCGGGGGTGGTTCCGGCTGGCCCACGCCTACGACCTGGCGGGGGACCGGTCGCAGGCCCGCGCCGCCATGCGCAAGGCCATCGAGCTGGCCGAGCGTTGAGGCTCCCGGTGGTGGGCGGGCCGGTTCGGTCCGCCCACCACCGGTGGGAGCAGCGGTACCCGCTCAGTGCACTCCGAACCAGGACATTCCGACGCTCGGTGCGGCGGCCAGGATGGCGAACCGGGTGAACCGGCCGGTGAATCCGGTGATCAGGAAGGTTGGGGTGGGCACGTGTCCCACCCCGGCGGCGATCGCGGTGGCGGCGAACGGGGGCAGGCTGAACAGCGCACTGACCAACAGCACCCCGGCGGTCCAGCGCGGACGCCGGTGACAGGTGTCCCGGAACCGGGTCATCCAGCGTGTCCACCGGGTGGACGGCGTCGACTTGCGGCGCAGCAGCCCGGGCAGGCACAGTGAGCCGCGCCCGGCGTAGAAGTAGAGCAGCTTCCCCACCATCTGCCCGAGCGTGACCACCAGGGCGAGCAGCCACCACGGCAGGTGCGGCGCCTCGAGCACCATCCCGATCAGGACGAGCTCGACGCTGATGAGGGGGACGAGTGCGGCGGCGATCGCGGTACCGAAGGCGAAGAGGGTGAGCCCCGCTGACAGCAGCACCGGTGCTCCCGGATCTTGGTGTCGGGTTGCCGCAGAGGCTATCAGGCCGTGTCCGGGGATGATCCCGCTTCAGGACAACGGGCTGCGCAACGCCTCGAAGGCTCCGCCGACCCGACGCGGTCCCCGTCGGATCCGGTCGACGCGGGTGATCAGTCCACCAGCGGCAGGTCGAGCGTTCCGGTGATCCGCAGCTCGCGCAGTGGCCGGCCCGCCGCGTCCAGGGTGCGCACGGTGCCGTCCGGTTCCCACCCCGCCGAGCGGTAGAAGCTCAGGGACGCGGAGTCGGCCTCGGGCACCCAGGCGATGCCCCGGGTGGCACCACGGTCCCGGGCGTCGGCGGCGGCGACGGCCAGCAGGCGTCCACCGTGCCCGCGCCGGCCCCACCGCGGTTCCACCAGCAGGGCGCTCACCAGCACCGTGGTCGCGGCGTCGGGTGGCAGCGTGCCGTCCGGGTCGGCCAGCTCCTCGTCGGGTGCCGGACCCAGGGAACAGAACCCGACCGTCCAGTCGCCCTCCAGGGCCACGAACACCCGGGCCGGGCCGTACTGCACGGCGTGCCGCCACGCCTGCTCGGCCTCCGCGGTGTCCAGTGCGTCGAGCACGGACTCGGGGAGCAGCTGCGTGTAGGCGGTGCGCCAGGTCTCGATCTGGATGCGGGCGATCTCCGGGACGTCGCCGAGCTCGGCGGGACGGACGGTGGCCTGTGCCATACCTGCCAACGTAGTCCGGTGCGATCACGGCCCCTCGGGTGGCTCCGCCGGACGGCGTGAACGGTTCCTGTCGGTGGGGGCTGGCAACATCACCGGGCCGTGCAGGAACTGAGTGTGCCCGTCGCTCGCCGTATCGCACTCGCGGCCCAGGGGTTCGCCGACGCCCGCCCGTCCGGCCCGGTGACCCGACAGCATCTCCGACGGGTGCTGTCCCGTACCCAGCTGTTGCAGCTGGACTCGGTCAACGTGGCCGTCCGGGCCCACTACGCCCCGGTGTTCAGTCGCCTGGGCCCCTATCCGCGGGAGCTGCTGGACGAGGCCGCCTGGACGCACAGCACCCGTCGTCCCCGGATGCTCGTCGAGTACTGGGCGCACGCGGCGTGCCTGTTGCCGGTGGCCGACTGGCCGTTGCTGCGCTGGCGGATGCGGGCGCGTCGGGACGTCGGATGGGCTCGGGCCGAGGAGGCCATGGAACGTGCGCCGTGGCTGGTCGACGAGGTGCTGGCCGCGGTCAAGGAGTTGGGACCGATCGGTGCCGGGGCCCTGGAACGCGAGATCGGCCTGCACCGGCCGGGTCGACGCGGCTCGTGGTGGGACCACTCGGACACCAAGGTGATCTGCGAGTGGTTGTTCGCGATCGGGGAGCTGACCACGGGTACCCGTCGGGACTTCGAACGGCTCTACGACCTGCCCGAGCGGGTGCTGCCGCCCGAGGTGCTCACCGCGCCCGAACCGGACCCCGCCGAGGCGACGCGTCGGTTGGTGGAACGTTCAGCCCGGGCCCTGGGGGTCGCCACCGAGACGGACCTGCGCGACTACTACCGGCTCGGTGTCCGGCAGTGCCGGGAGGCGATCGCCGAGCTGACCGAGGCTGGGGTGCTGGAGCCGGTGCGGGTGCAGGGCTGGCGCCATCCGGCCTGGCGGTACAGCCAGGCCCGGGTACCCCGCCGGGTCCACGCCCGGGCCCTGTTGTGTCCGTTCGACCCGCTGATCTGGGAGCGAGACCGGACCGAGCGGCTGTTCGGGTTCCGGTACCGAATCGAGATCTACGTGCCCGCCCCACGGCGGGTCTACGGCTACTACGTGTTCCCGTTCCTGCTGGACGAGGAGCTGGTGGCCCGGGTGGACCTGAAGGCCGACCGCGCGGCCGGGGTGCTGCGGGTGCCGGGGGCGTTCGCCGAGCCCGGGGTGGACACCGCCCGGGTGGTGGTCGAGCTGGCTGCCGAGTTGCGCGCGATGGCCGAGTGGTTGGGGCTCGGCGGGATCGCGGTGGGGGAGCGGGGCGACCTGGCCGCCGCCCTGCGTGCCGCCGTCGGCTGAACCACCGGGAGCCGGGTTCGGGAAGCCGGCCGGGCCCTGCGCAACCGCAGGGCCCGGCGACGGCGTCGTGGGGTCGTCAGTTGACCGCGCGGGTGACGACGACGTCCCCGGCCGCGGAGCGGGCACGTACCCACAGGGTCGGCTCCTCCGCCGGCGGCTCGTCCTTGACCTCCAGTTCGCTGCGTGCCCGACCGGTGGCGGAGAACAGGTCGATCTGCGCGGTCACCCCGGAGCGGATGCCCACACGCACCTCCCCGGAACCGGTCTGCAGCTCGATCCGGCCGGACGCGGCGTCGGCGACCGTGACGTCCCCGGTGCCGCTGCGCACCGTCGTGTCGCTCTGCACCGTGCCGAGCCAGACGTCACCGCTGCCGGTCAGCAGGGTGGACGGCCCACCGACCGAGGCGATCTCCACGTTCCCGATACCGGTCCGGAGTCGCAGGCCGCCCAGCGTCGTGCCGAGCCGCACCGTGCCGGACCCGCTGTGCACCGACGCCTTGCCCTCCACCCGGTCGACCGTGACGTTCCCGGTGCCGCTGTCGACATCCAGCCGGCCGGCCGTGCCGTTCACCGTGATGTCGGCGGTGTCACCGTGCACGGCCACCTCGGTGTTGCCGGGTGCGTGAACCGTGATCGACAACGGCACCGTGCGCAGCGGCAGGCCTCGGGGGGCGTGCACCGCGACCCGCTGGCCGACCAGGTCGATCCGGGTCCGGCGTACCGCCTCGTCGGCGGCGCTCTGCGACTGGGTGCCGGTGAACTGGTGCGTCACCCAGGTGACCAGTCCGGACAGTCCGACGCTGAAGGGACTGGCCTCCTCGGAGGCGTGCCTGACCTCCACGTGCACCCCGGGCTGGTCGCTCAGCCGCACCTCGACGCGCCCCGCGCCGATGGCGATGTCCAGCTCGGGGGTTCCGTTCACCTCGAAGTGCTGCTGCCGCACCGTCTCGGATTCGGGGGTCCAGCCGCTGTCGCCCGCTGTCGTGCCCATCTCGTCACCTCCGTTCAGCCCAACACCCAGCCCTGCACCCGGGAGCCGCGACCCGGGCGCCAGTCGTCCTCGCCACCAGAGGTGGGCCCGGGCCGTCGGTGGTGACGGTGACCCTGCAGGGCTCCCTGCACCGCCTGGGACACCCAGGTGTTGAGCGACACCCCCTGGGCGGCGGCGGCCTGCTCCGCCTTGCTCTTGATCTCGTTGATCAGTCGCAACGTGATGCGGCTGATGTCGCCGCTGTCCCCGCTGGGCGGGGGCGGGGGCGGGGGAGTGGGCTCCTCGGGTTCCTCCGCCGCACGCGGTTCCCCACTCACCACGACCCGGACGTCGCGCCCGTCGAGCCGTACCTCGACGATCCGGCCGTCCAGTGATGCGGTGACCTCGGCGGCGAGGTCGGACAGGGCGTTCATCAGGGCCAGACGCGCGGCGGGTTCCAGGGCCCCGGCCAGCAGGGCGGCCGCCCGTTGCAGCTGGGGATCCCCGGCGGACGCGGTGGCGCTCAGCGCGTCCCGGAGTTGCGCGATGTAGGGTTCGAGCTCCATGACATCATGGTGATGTCACTCGTGGTGTCAGTCAAGGGGCTAATGACGTCTTGATGACGTCATTGCGGGGTGACCCTGCCCGCCGAACGGAGGAACCTCCCCGATAAAGTGCTCTGCTCGGAGTACAGGGGCCTGCCCTGGCTCACACGGGGAGGAGGGGCTCAGCCGTGGCCGAGACGGTGTCGCCGAAGGTGCGGCTCATCGCGAAGACGGAGTTCATCCCGCCGGAGGACGTGCCGTGGTCCACGGACGCCGAGGGCGGCGAGGCGTTGGCCGAGTTCGCCGGTCGGGCCTGCTACCAGTCCTGGCACAAGCCCAACCCCGCCACCGCCACCAACGCCGGCTACCTGCGGCACATCCTGGAGGTGGGGCACCTGTCGGTGCTCGAGCACGGCGTGGTGACCTTCTACATCACCGGGGTGTCCCGCTCGTTGACCCACGAGCTGATCCGGCACCGGCACTTCTCCTACTCGCAGCTCTCCCAGCGCTTCGTGCCCGAGCGGGACGCCGCCATGGTCGAGCCGGACGTGATCGCCTCGGACCCGGAGCTGCACGCCAGGTTCGTCGCGGCGACCGAGGCGAGCCTGGCCGCCTACAACGAGCTGCTCGCCGCGCTGGAGCAGAAGTTCGCGGACGTGCCGAACGCCACGCTGCGCCGCAAGCAGGCCCGTCAGGCCGCCCGCTCGGTGCTGCCCAACGCCACCGAGACCCGGATCGTGGTCACCGGGAACTACCGCGCCTGGCGGCACTTCATCGCCATGCGTGCCACCGAGGCCGCCGACGTGGAGATCCGCGCCCTGGCGGTGGAGATCCTGCGGCAGCTCCAGAAGGTCGCGCCGAACGTGTTCGGCGACTTCGAGATCTCCGCGCTGCCCGACGGTACCGAGGTCGCCTCCAGCCCGCTGGTCGCCGAGGGCTGAGGCCCCGCGTGGCCCTGGAACTGGATCTGTGGCCGGGCCGCTACGCGGTGGCCCGGCTGTCGCCGGACACCGAACCGCCGGCCGACCTGTGGACCGGGCCCGGCCTGGTGTCGGTCACCCGCACCCCCGCCGAACTGTCGATCGTGTGTCCGGCCGAACGGGTCCCACCCGGGGCCGTGGTCGAGAACGACTGGCGGCTGCTGACCGTGCGCGGCCCGCTGGACTTCGCACTGACCGGGATCCTGGCCGACCTGGCCGGGACGCTGGCGCAGGCGAAGGTCCCGCTGTTCGCGGTCTCCAGCTACGACACCGACCACCTGCTGGTGCGCACCGGGGACGTCGACCGTGCGGTGGCGGCGCTGCACGCCGCCGGTCACACGGTGCACGGCCCCTGTGACCGGCCACCCGTCGCGCTGCACCGATCCACGAGGTCCCGTATGTTGACCATCGTGGGCGTGGCACGCGAGGAACGTCGGCGGCTGTGCGATCTGTTCGAGGAGCTGGGGCCGGACGCACCGACCCTGTGCGAGGGGTGGCGTACCCGGGACCTGGCCGCGCACCTGGTGCTGCGGGAGCGGCGGTTCGACGCCGTGCCCGGCATCGGGGTGCGGGCCTTGGCCGGTTACACCCGGCGGGTGCAGGACCGGATCGCCGCCCGGCCGTGGACGCAGCTGGTGGACCAGGTGCGGCAGGGTCCGCCCCGCTGGTCGCCGTACGCGATCGGTCGGGTGGACGACCTGGTCAACACCGCCGAGTTCTTCGTGCACCACGAGGACGTCCGGCGGGCCCAGCCGGAGTGGCAGCCCCGCCCGGCCGACCCGGTGCGGGACGCCGCACTGTGGCGGACGGTGGGACTGATCGGGCGGGTGGCCTTCCGGCGCAGTCCGGTCGGCGTGGCCCTGCGTCGCCCCGACGGCCAGGAGATCGTGGTCCGGCGCGGGCCGCGCACCGTGACGCTGGTCGGGGAGTCCGGCGAGCTGCTGCTCTACGCCTTCGGGCGGGAGGCGGTGACACTGGACTTCAAGGGCGCCGACTCCGACGTCGCCGTGGTCCGGAGCCTGCGACGGGGGTTCTGACCCCGTCCCTGTGCCCCGGACCGGCACGGCTCGGGCGCGGACGGAGCGGTTCCGGAAACGGGCAGGTGCAGTGGGCAACACGACCAGGGCACATCCGCCTGTGGTCGTCGGAGTTCACCCGTTTCGCGGTAGCGTCTTGGCATGACCGTTTGCCCAACCGCTGCGCCCGGTCGCCCGTTCGGCCGGGTCCTCACCGCCATGGTCACCCCGTTCGACGCCGAGGGACGGCTGGACCTGGACAAGGCCCAGGCCCTGGCGGCACGCCTCGTGGACTCGGGGTGCGACGGGCTGGTGATCAACGGCACGACCGGTGAGTCACCGACCACCAACGAGTCGGAGAAGGTCGAACTCGTCCGCGCGGTGGTCGACGCGGTGGGAGACCGGGCCACCATCGTGGCGGGCGCGGGCAGCTACGACACCGCCCACAGCGTCGAGCAGGCCCGGAGGGCGCAGGGCGCCGGGGCCCACGGCATCCTCACCGTGACCCCCTACTACTCGCGCCCACCGCAGTCGGGACTGCTCGCGCACTTCACCGCGGTCGCCGACGCCGTGGACATCCCGGTGATGCTGTACGACATCCCGCCCCGGTCGGTGGTGCCGATCGAGGTGGACACCCTGCGCCGTCTGGCCGAGCACCCGCGGATCGTCGCGGTCAAGGACGCCAAGGGTGACCTGCGGGCCGGCAGCGAGGTGATGGGCAGTACCGGTCTGGCCTACTACTCCGGCGACGACCCGCTGAACCTGCCGTGGTTGTCGGTGGGCGCCGTCGGGTTCGTCAGCGTCATCGGGCACCTGGTCGCCGACCGGCTGCGGCGCATGCTGGACGCCTTCGAGGCCGGTGACCCCGTTACCGCCCGGGAGATCCACCTGGGCCTGCTGCCCGTCTACCGGGCGTTCGGGCGCGTTGGTGGTGTGATCTTCAGCAAGGCGGCGCTGCGGTTGGGCGGCATGGACG
>DATCJU010000011.1:0-85921 GCA_036562635.1 Pseudonocardiaceae bacterium | reverse complement strand
TGTTGGCGGCGGGAGGCACGGTGGTGTTCCCGGCGCAGGAGCGGACCAAGGATCCGGCGCACTGGGTGGATCTGGTGGAGCGGCACGGGGTGACGTTGTGGAACAGCGTGCCCCAGCTGGCCGGCCTGCTCGCCGACGAGGCGACACCGGACCCGGCGCGGATCAGCACCCTGCGGGCGGTCCTGATGAGCGGGGACTGGATCCCCACCACCCTGCCCGACCGTATCCGGTCGCTGTGCCCGGGCGCGGTGGTGATGAGTCTGGGTGGTGCCACCGAGGGCAGCATCTGGTCGATCTGGTACGAGATCGGCGAGGTGGACCCCGCCTGGACCAGCATCCCCTACGGCGTGGCCATGCCGGGACAGACCATGTACGTGCTCAACGCGAGAGGTGAGCACTGTCCGGTGGGGGTGACGGGGGAGATCCACATCGGCGGTGCGGGTGTCGCGTTGAACTACTGGCGCGACGAGGAACTGACCCGGCGGCGGTTCTTCGAGCACCCGGTGTTGGGTCGCCTGTACCGCACCGGTGACCTGGGGCGGTGGTCGCGGCAGGGGTACATCGAGTTCCTGGGACGGAACGACTTCCAGGTCAAGCTGAACGGCTACCGCGTCGAATTGGGCGAGATCGAACACGCCCTGACCCAGTACCCGGGGGTGACGCAGAGCGTCGCCGTCGTCCACGAGCGTGGCGGCCAGATCCTGGTCGGCTACTACGTCTCCCAGACCCCGCTCGACACCGAGCAGATGCGTGCGTTCCTCGCCGAACGCCTGCCCGAGTACATGGTGCCGGACACCCTGGTGCACCTGACCGAGCTTCCGCTCAGCCCCAACGGCAAGCTGGACCGCAGGGCACTGCCCGAGCCGGAGGCTCCGGCCGCACCGGAGTACGTCGCGCCCCGCACGCCACGGGAGGCCCAACTGCGCGACCTGTGGGCCGAGGTGCTGGGTGTGCCGCGGCAGCAACTGGGCATCCGCGACGACCTGCTGCGTCTCGGTGTGGACAGTATCGCCGCCATCCGCCTGGTCAGCCGGCTCCGCAAGCAGCTGGGCGTGGCCGTCGGGGTGGGGGACGTCTTCGCCCACCGCACCATCGAGCGTTTCCACGACGAGGTACTGCGGACCGCGGAGTCCACCGAGGCGGTGTCGGTGCGCACCGAACAGGGCACGCTCGCCGGTGACGTACCGCTGCTGCCGATCCAGTCCTGGTTCTTCGCCCAGAACTTCCCCCGTGCGCACCACTGGAACCAGGCGTTCCTGATCCACACGCCCCACCTGGATCCGGAGCGGCTGCGGGAGAGCCTGCGGGCCGTGGTGGCCCAGCACGACGCCCTCCGCCTGCGCTACCACCTGGACGGCGGGGACGTGCGCCAGTACTACGACCCGGACGCGGAGTGCCCGCCTCTGCGCGTGCTCGACGTGCGAGACCTCCCGGCCGCCGAGGGCACACCCGAGTTCGGCCGGGAGCTGGACCGGATCCTGACCGAGTGGCAGAGCGGCTTCGACCTCCGCCACGGTCCGGTCCTCGCCGCCGGCTACCTGCACGGGTACGCCGACGGCAGCAGCCGGGTGTTCCTGGCCGCCCACCACCTCGTCGTCGACACCGTCAGTTGGCGCGTCCTGGCCGAGGACCTGCGCCGGGCCTACGAGGGCGAGTCACTGGGGGAGAAGGGAACCAGCTACCGGCAGTGGGGCGAGTTCCTCGCCGAGTACGCCCAGCAGCGCACCGAGGAACGCTCCTACTGGGACACCGTGTCGGTCCCGGAACCGGACGTCCTGCTCGACCCGGTGCGTGCGCCGTACGAGACCGAGCTGGAGTTCGACGAGGACCTGACCCGGCAGCTCCTGCACGAGTGCCAGCGGATGTTCCGCACCAGGGCCAACGAGTTCCTGCTCGCGGCATTCGCACACGCCCTGACCGCCCTGACCGGCCGTCCCGAGCACGGGGTGGTGCTGGAGGGCCACGGTCGGGAGGACCTGGCGGACGGGATCGACGTCACCCGCACCGTCGGCTGGTTCACCACGTTGTTCCCGTGTCGGCTGGTGACCGCCGACGACCCGGTGGAGACCCTCAAGGCCACGAAGGAGAACCTCCGGGCGATCCCGGCGAACGGGCTCGGCTACGGCCTGCTGGTCGGCCACGACCGGTCGCTGCCACGGGTGTGCTTCAACTACCTCGGCCAGGTCGACGGTGGGGACGGCGACCACTGGAGGATCACCGGGGAGCGTGGCGGACAGGCCATGCACCCGGACAACGTCCTGCCCTACACGGTGAACCTGGCCGGGATGGTGGTCGGGGGTCGGCTGCAGTTCCGGTTGACCAGCCGACTCACCCCCGACGACACCGAGCGACTGGCCCGCGCGTTCGAGGCAAGCCTGACCGACCTCGTGCGGCGCACCGCCGGCGGCTCCCGCACCTACCTGACCAGCAGCGACGTCGACGGTGTGCTCCCCCAGGAGCACCTGGACCGCCTCCAGGCCGACCGGGAGGTCGAGGACGTCCTCACCGCCACCGGCCTGCAGCAGGGGCTCGTCGCCCACGCGTTGCGGCAGGGCGACGTCGACGACGCCTACCGCGTGCAGGCGGTGTGGGACTACCGGGCCGAGATCGACCCGGAGCTGCTGCGCCGGGCCTGGGCGCACGCGCAGGAGGGACTCGCCAGCCTGCGCACGTCCTTCGACTGGCAGTACGAGCTCGTACAGGTGGTCGCCCGGCACGCCCCGCTGCACTGGCGGTTCGTCGACCTCAGCGGGTACACCGATCCCCAGCAGCAGGAGCGGGCGTTCGACGAGCTGCTGCGGCAGGACAGGGAGACCCCCTACGACATGGGACAGCCCGGCCTGTTCCGGGTCTACCTTGTCAAGCGGGGGGAGCGGCACTACACCTGCCTGCTCAACACCCACCACGCGATCCTGGACGGTTGGAGCAGCCCGCTGCTGCTCGCGGTGGTGCACACGGCCTACCTGCAGCTGCGCGACGGTGAACCGCTCACGCCCGTGGCCGACACCCACGCCGCCTGCCAACGGTTCCTGCAACGCCACGCCCACGACCACGACGCCTTCTGGCGTGACTACGTGCGCAGGGCTGAGGAATCGTGTGACCTGACCGGCCTGCTCCGCGTCGAGAGGCGGAACGTCGACCTGGCCACCTACCGACACGTCGAGGTTCAGGGCCGGCGCACGCTGGTCCTGGACGCCGAGCTGCTGGCCCAGCTCAGGGAACTGTGCGGTGGCGCAGGGGTGACCCTGAACGCGGTGCTGCAGTACGCCTGGCACCGGCTGCTCGCCACCTACGGCAACTGCGCCACCACCGTGGTCGGCACCGTCCTGTCCGGACGCGACCTGCCCGTGGAGGGCATCGAGACCGCGGTCGGGCTGTACCTGAGCACCGTCCCGCTGATCATGAACCACACTCGCGGGACCGGTGTCGTCCTCGACGAGATCCGACGGCTGCAGCAGGACATCCACGAGATCAACAGTCGCAGCACGGTGGACCTCGCCGCGCTGCAGTCGGCCGGTAGGCGACTGTTCGACAGCCTGTTCATCTACGAGAACTACCCGGCTGTCACCGACTCGGTGCACGAGCGCGAGCTGCACCCCGAGTTCCGGTTCCGGCACCAGAAGCGTGACTACCCGCTGGTCGTCACGGTCACCGAGCAGGGTGACGAGGTGGTGCTCGGCCTGGACTTCGCCGAGGACCTGATCCACCCGGCCACGGCCGAGCGTCTGCTGTCCGGTGTCGACTCGGTGCTCAAACAGCTCGTCCGACAGCCCGACCTCACCGTCGACCACCTCCAGCTCGCCGACCCCACCGACCTGGAGCGGCAGCGTCGGTGGAACGACACGGGTGCGGTCACCCCCGAGGACCCGGTGATCCACCGGATCTTCGAGCGTCATGCGGCGGCCACCCCGCACGCCACAGCCGTCGAGCACGATGGTCGGCGGCTGACCTACGCGGAGCTCAACGCGGCCGCCAACCGGCTCGCCCGGCTCCTGCGCCGCGACGGTGTCCGGTGCGGGGACCCCGTGCTGTTGCTGCTGGATCGCGACGAGCACGTCGTGACCAGCCTGCTGGCGGTGCTCAAGGCCGGCGGCGTGTACGTCCCGCTCGACCCGGGCTACCCCGACGGGCGCATCGCCCGCATCGTGCAGGGCAGCGGGGCCGGTGTCGTGCTGACCCGGCTGTGCCACGTGGACCGGATCCGGCGCCGGTGGCCTGCGCTGACCGTGGTCGCACTCGACGACCCACAGGTGGAGGAGCGGATCGCCGCGGAACCGGGCGAGAACCTGGAGTTGCCCCTGACCGGTGACGAGCCCGCCTACATCCTGTACACCTCCGGCAGCACCGGGGTGCCGAAGGGTGTCATGGTCGAGCACCGTGCCTTCACCACCACGGTGGAGGCGGTGCGCAGCCGCCACTTCGCCGGCCGGGGAGCGCTGCGCACCTACAGCATGACCAACTACGTCTTCGACATCTTCGGCCTCGAGTACGGGCTCACCCTGCTCACCGGCGGCAGCCTGGTGATCGGCAGCCCGTTGGCCGAGGGGCCGGACGGCACCGGCCTCGACTTCCTGCAGATGACCCCCAGCCTGCTGGAGATGAAGCTGGACGGCCTGCGCGCCACCGAGCACCTGCGGCTGCTCGTGGGTGGGGAACGGCTCGAACGTCACCTGTTGCGGGCCGCACTGCCCCGCTTCGCCGAGGTCGTCAACGTCTACGGGCCCACCGAGACCACGATCTGGTCGACCTCGAAGGTCTACCGGGGCCGGCTCGACGAGACCACCCCGGTGACCATCGGCCGGGCCCTGCCCGGAGAACGGGCCCACGTCCTGGACCCCGACCTGCGGCCGCTGCCGGTGGGAGCCGTCGGGGAGCTGTACCTGAGCGGTAGTGGGCTGGCCCGTGAGTACGTCAACGACGCGGAGCTGACCGCGCGGCGTTTCCTGCCCAACCCGTTCCACCAGCCCGGTGACGGACACGACCGGCTCTACCGCACCGGGGACCTGGTGCGGTGGCTGGAGACCGGGGAGCTGGAGTTCGTCGGCCGGGTCGACAACCAGGTCAAGCTGCGTGGCCACCGCATTGAGCTCGGTGAGGTGGAGAACGCACTGGTGAGTTTCCCGGGCGTCCGGCAGGCTGTGGCGCGCATCGTCGCGCCGGACCCGGCAGCACCCGCGGTCGCGCACCGCCTGGTCGGCTACTACGTGCCCGGGACGGGTCAGGACACCCTCGACGAGGAGGCCCTGGCCGCGCACCTGGCCGACGTCCTGCCCGAGCACATGCGGCCGGACGTGCTGGTGCGGTTGACCGAGATCCCGCTGACCTACAGCGGCAAGCTCGACGTCGCCGCCCTGCCCGTCCCCGAGCGGAAGAACGACCGGGACCACGTGCCACCACGCGGCGAGTTGGAGACCGTGCTCGCCCAGGTGTGGCAGGACGTGTTGGGCCTGGAGCGGGTCGGTGTCCACGACCGGTTCTTCGACCTGGGTGGCAACTCGGTGTTGCTGACCAAGGTCCACGGCAGGCTGCCCGAGGAGATCCGGCGGCAGGTCCGGTTGACCGACCTGTTCACCCACCCCACGATCGCGGCGCTCAGCGCGTACATCGCCGGACAGCGGGCCCACACCGCGGACGTCGTCCGCGTCGGGTCGTCCGAGCCGGCCGGTCCGGGCGGGGTCGGTTCCCGGGACGTCGCCGTCATCGGCATGGCCTGCCGGTTCCCCGACGCCGACGACGTGGACGAGTACTGGCGCAACCTCACCGAGGGCAGGAACTCCATCGTCCACTACAGCCGGGAGGAACTGCTGGCCGCGGGTGTGCCCGAGGCGGTGCTCGACCAGCCCGGGTACGTCCGGGCACAGAGCAGGCTGCGGGACATCCGCAGCTTCGACGCCGCGTTCTTCGGTTACTCGCGCCGCGAGGCCGAGATCATGGACCCGCAGCACCGGTTGTTCCTGGAGTGTGCCTGGCACGCCCTGGAGGACGCCTTCTGCGACCCCTACCGCTACGAGGGGGCCATCGGGCTCTTCGCGAGCGTGGGCCAGAACAACTACCTCGACGACCACGTCCGTCCCGCGCTCGCCGCGGCGGACCTGTCGGACGAGTACCAGGCCATGATCAACAACCGAGCGGACTTCCTGTGCACCAAGGTGGCCTACCGGCTGAACCTCACCGGGCCTGCGGTCACGGTGCAGACGGCCTGCTCGTCCTCCCTGGTCGCCGTGCACCAGGCGTGCGTGGCCCTGTTGGCCGGCGACTGTGACATCGCCCTCGCCGGTGGTGTCTCGATCGGCAAGCTGGGCAAGGAGGGCTACCTCTACCAGGAGGGCATGGTCTTCTCCCCGGACGGGACGTGCCGGGCCTTCGACGCCGGGGCGCGGGGCACCGTCGAGGGACAGGGAGTCGGCATCGTCGTGCTCAAGCCCCTGGAGCGGGCTCTCGCCGACGGCGATCCCATCCGTGCCGTGATCAAGGGCTCGGCCATCAACAACGACGGCCACGACAAGGTCGGCTACACCGCGCCCAGCCCACGGCGTCAGGCGGCGGTCATCCGCAGTGCGCTGCGCCGTGCCGGGGTCGACCCCGCCACCATCAGCTACATCGAGACACACGGCACCGGTACGCCGCTGGGCGACCCGATCGAGTTCGAAGGGCTGATGGAGGTCTTCGGCGGTACCGGGGCCCGGTGCGCCCTCGGCGCGGTGAAGACCAACATCGGCCACCTGGACGTGGCCTCCGGCATCGCCGGGCTGATCAAGGCCGTGCTGTGCCTGGAGCACCGCACCCTGGTGCCCACCCTGCACTACCGCACCCCCAACCCCCGGATCGACCTGGAGCACAGCCCGTTCCACGTGAACACCGAGTGCCGGCCGTGGACCGGTGTCGACGGGGTACTGCGCGCCGGGATCAGCTCCTTCGGGATCGGGGGCACCAACGCCCACGTCGTCCTGGAAGCCGCACCGTCCGTCCCGCCCTCCGGGCGCCGCAGCGACCGGGCGCACCAGCTCCTGGTCGTGTCCGGTCGTACCCCTGAGGCGGTGCGGCGGCAGTCCCGGAGACTGGCCGATTTCCTGGCCGACAACCCCGGTGTGCCGGTCGAGCGGGTCGCGCACACCCTGCTGTCGGCGCGCCGCCGGTTCGAGTACAGCGCGGTGGTGGTTGGTCGGGACCGGCAGGAACTGGTGCAGCGACTGACCGCGGGCGACGCCGGGTGCGTGCCTGGCCGTGAGGGACGCCCCACCGTGTTCCTGTTCCCCGGGCAGGGGACCCAGTACACGGGGATGGGGCGGGCCCTGTACGAGTCCGAGCCGGTCTTCCGGGCCGCCGTGGACGAGTGTCGGGCGTTGCTGCGGCCCCACCTGCCCGCCGGCGCCGCGGAGGAGGACCTGCTGGGCTGGACCGACAGGGTGAACGAGACCCGCTTCACCCAGCCCGCCCTGTTCGTCCTGGAGTACGCCCTGGCCCGGTGGTTCCTCGCGATGGGGGTCCGTCCGGACGCCCTGATCGGACACAGCCTCGGTGAGTACGTGGCCGCCTGCCTGGCCGGGGTCTTCTCCCTGGACGACGCCCTGCGCCTGGTGTGCGAGCGTGGGCGACTGCTGGACAGCACCGCACCGGGGGCCATGCTCGCCGTGCCGCTCCCCGTCGAGGGGACCCTGCCTCACCTGCAGGGTGAACCGCTGGACGTGGCGGTGGTCAACGAGCACGGCAGCTGTGTGGTGGCCGGGGAGCCGGACGCGGTCGACCGGCTCGCCGAGCGGCTGGCCGCCGACGGGGTGCCGAGCAGGAGGTTGGCGGTCACCCGGGCGTTCCACTCTCGGATGCTCGACCCGGTACTCGACGAGTTCACCCGGGTCCTCGAGGGGATCGAGCTGCACAAGCCGGAGATCCCGTTCGTGTCGAACCTGACCGGTGACTGGGCGGACCCGGCCGAGGTCACCCAGCCGCGGTACTGGGTGGACCAGTTGCGCAACCAGGTCGCCTTCGCCGCCGGTCTGGACACGCTGCACGACTCCGCGGCCACCCGGGACGCCGTCCTGGTCGAACTCGGCCCCGGACAGGTGCTCACCCGCCTCGCGCGCCGGCACGTCCGCCGGGAGGGGCACCCCGTGGTGCCCGCGATGCCGCGGGCGGAGCACGCGGAACGCGAGCCGGCCACCCTCGTCGAGGCCTTGGGCGCCGTGCACGCCGCCGGGGTGGACGTCGACTCCCAGGCGTTCCACGGCCTGTTCCCGGGCGACCGGGTGCGGCTGCCCGGCTACGCCTTCGCGCGGGTCGAGCACTGGCTCGACCGGAGCGGCCGGTCCGTGGCACCCGCTCCCGAATCCGCCCGGGTCGAGCCCACGACCACGTCCGGGTCCTCGCTCGCGGCGGTCGTGGAACAGGCCTGGACCTCGGTGCTCGGGGTGAGTCGGGTGCAAAAGGACGACGACTTCTTCGCCCAGGGCGGTGACTCGCTCGCGGCAGTCCAGTTCGTCACCCGCATCGAACGTGCACTCGGGGTCCGGGTGGAGTTCATGGAGCTGGAGCAGCACACCCCGGCGGCCGTTCTGCGTTGGCTGCAGGAGCACACCGGAGCGGAGCGGCACGACCGAAGCCGGTCGGTGGTCCGGATCAGGCAGGGTGACCCCTCGGTGTCTCCGCCGCTGCTGCTCGTTCACCCGATCGGTGGGGACGTGTACTTCTACCGCGAGCTCGCGCAGTGTCTGCCCGAGACCCAGCCGGTGTACGCGATCCGCTCGCCGATGCTCGACGGCACTGCCGAGTTCGACACCATCGAGCAGATGGCGGCGTCCTACGTGGACATGCTGGGGGAGCTCGGCGTGACGCCGCCGTACCGGTTGGGTGGTGCCTCGTTCGGCGGGATCGTGGCCTACGAGATGGCCCAGCAGGTCGGGAAGCGGACCGGCCACTGGCCCGACGTGGTGCTTATCGACAGCCCGGCGCACGGCAACCTGCCGGAACAGATGGACGAACGCGCCATCCTGGGCTACCTGGCCCGCTACGGCCTGACCGGACTGAACTTCTCGGTCGCCGAGCTCGAGGCGTTGGAGAGCGCTGAGGAGCGGATCCGCTACCTGGCGGCCAGGTCCCGGGGAACGGTGTTCGAGGAGCTGCTTTCCGAGGAGTTCCTGCCGGTCTATCTGCGGACGTGGCGTCGGCACGGTGAGGCGATGCACCGCTACGTGCCGTCCCCCTACCCGGGGAACATCGTGTTCTTCTCCCACCAGGAGGTGATCCCCGAGTTCCCCACCGGTCAGGACCGGTACTGGCGTCGCCTGGCCCGCGGGAAGTGGCGGCACGTTCCGGTCTCCGGCAACCACCTGAGCATGACCGCCCTGCCCCACGTGGCGCGCATCGGCGCCGAGCTGGCCGGGCTGAACTGGGAGGAGGAACGGTGAGCGTGCGTCACGCGGGCGCGATGTGCACGGTGCCCGGCGGCAGGATCTGGTACGAGATGCTCAACCCCGACGCACCGGGAACACCGGTGGTCGTGGTTCACGGTGGGCCGGGGACGCCGCACGACTACCTGCGGTCCCTCGCCGAACTGCTGCCGGGTCACCCGGTCCTGGTGTACGACCAGCTCGGTTGCGGCCGGTCGGAACGTCCGACGGGACCGGACCTGTGGCGGCTCCCACGGTTCGTCGACGAGCTGGAGGCCCTGCTGGCCGAGGTGGGCCTGGGGGAGTTCCACCTGCTCGCACACTCGTTCGGCACGATGATCGCCTGTGACCTGGTGCTGTGGGGCAGGTTCCGGCCGCAGACCGTGGCCATGGTGTCCCCGGTGCTCAGTGTCCGCCGGTACGAGCAGGACATGCAGCAGCTGCTGCTGCGGCTGCCGCCCCACATCGCCCGGGCCCTCGTCGCCGCGGCACGGGGTGGGCCAGCCAACGGGTTCGAGACGGCGGAGGCCACGATGTTCTTCGCCGAGCGGCACCTGTGTCGCTGTGATCCGTGGCCCGAGGTCCTGCTGGACGTGTCGGTGGCGACGAACGCCGAGGTACGTGACACGTTGTGGGGGCCCACCGAATTCCAGGTCTCGGGAAATCTGCGGACCTACTGCCGGCTCGACCGTCTTCCCGAACTGGACATCCCGACACTGCTGATGTGCGGGGAGCACGACTTCACCCCTCCGGCGACTTGCCGGTCGTACTCCCGGCTATTACCGGATGCGCGTGTCGTGATCATCTCCGGGGCGTCGCACATGCCACACTTGGAGGCGCCAGAGGAGTGTGGCGCGCGGTTGAGGGATTTCTTCGACACCGCCACGAGTACGACCCGCTCCCCGTGAGAAACGGAACGATGAGAAAGAAGTACGAGTCTGCACCCGGCAGGTTCTTCCCTGCGCTGCTGATCGCCAGCATGGTCGCCACGATCATCGAGATCGACATGTCCGTGCCGAGTTTTCCTGACATTGCCCGTTCACTGGGGGTAACCGACTCGGCCGTACAGCTGACGATCACGCTGAACTTTCTGGGTTACTGCCTGGGTGCACTGGTCTACGGACCGCTGTCCGACCGGTTCGGCAGGCGCAGCGTCATGCTGGTGGGCAACTCCATCATGCTGGTCGGGGCAATCGGGTGTGCGGTGGCGCCGAGCATCGAGTTCCTGCTCGCCTCCCGCTTCGTCCAGGGAGTCGGGGCCAGTACGTCGGTGGTGCTCGTGTTCGTCATGATCAGCGACCTGTACAAGGGTGAGGCGGCGATCCCGCTGTACGGGCTGACAAATGCGGCGATGTCGATCCTGATGACGATTGCCCCACCGTTGGGTGGCGTCGTCAACCAGACAATTGGTTGGCGTGGCAACTATGCGGTCGTCGCCGGAATCACCACCGTGTCACTGCTCCTCATGGCACTGTTCCTTCCGGAGACCAGGAAGGAGGTTGTTCCGGTCAGCGCGGGGAAGGTGGTCGCCGACTACCGGAAGCTGGTCACCAGCGGAGCCTTCGTCGCGACCTCGCTCGTACCCAGCCTGTTGTTCGCCGCGTACATGGTGTTCATCGCGTCGAGCTCCTTCGTCTACACCGGCACGTTCGGACTCTCGGTCACCGCGTTCGCCGTCAACCTGCTCGTGGTCGTCGCGTCGTTCGCCGTCACGAGCCTGTTCGCGGCCCGGCTGATCCCCGTGCTGGGTGGGCCGGAGCGGACCGTGCAGTACAGCATCGCCACGGCGGTCCTCGGGGTGGTGCTGTTCCTGCTGTTCGGTGACGGTCCTGTCGTGACCACCGCCGCGATCGCCCTGTTCTGCGTCGGGTTCGCTGTGTGCTACCCGGTGGTCTTCGGTCGCTCCCTGGAGGTGTTCCCCGAGCTCGGTGGTGCCGCCTCCTCGCTGACCATGAGCTCGCGGGCGCTGATGGTGACCCTGCTGACCGGGCTGTCGGGAAGCCTGTTCACCGGTAGTCCGGTGGTGCCCGCTGCCGTCATGACGGCGACCGTCCTCGTCGTCGCTCCACTCGCACTGTTCGGGGGCAGGTTGCTCACGGCACGCGCCAAGGTGCCCGAGCCGAGCTCGAGCTGACGATCCGCACCCCACACATGGTGTATCCGGAAGGAAGGTGAGTCGTGACCACGACAACCCAGGACACGGGTCGGGCGCACACCCCGTTACGGAACCTGGGACCGGAGTACGTGGCCCGCTGGGAGGCCCGGGGCTCGGTGCGGACCCGACCGCGCAAGACCATCGACTTCGACAAGAGCGGCTACTTCTTCCCGCAGGACCGCCAGCCGCTCCTGCTGGACGAGAACGTCGCCACACTTGGGGAACAGGCCCGGGAACGGATCCTGATCCAGTCGTTCTTCAAGTACCTGCACGACATCGTGAACCTGGAGATCAAGGAGATCGTCTCGGCCTGCACCAAGATTCTGTACGCGGACCTGCCGGTGACGTTCAGCCCCGAGACGAAGCTGAACACCTACTCGGTCATCATCGACGAGTACTACCACGTCTACATCGCGCAGGACCTGATGCTGCAGCTGCAGGAGCGGTACCCGGACCTGGGGCAGTTCGACTTCCCGGTCTCCGACTCCCAGCGTGCCGTCGCCGAGATCAAGAGCCGGTTGGACCCGAAGTACCACGACGTTTTCGAGATCCTGGCGAACTGCTGTTTCGAGACCACGCTGGTGCGTGAGCTCGTCGAGTTCTTCGACAGCCCGGACGTGCACCCCTCGATCCGGTACTACGTCAACGACCACATGAACGACGAGTCGAGGCACTACGCCTTCTTCCTCGACCTGATGCGTTACGTGTGGGCGTCCGTGCCCGAGGACTACCGTGAGGCCATCGGCTCGCGCATGGGTGAGTTCGTCAAACTGTACCTGTCGGTGGAGTCGGAGAAGCAGTTCAACGTGCAGCTCCTCACCGAGATCCTCGGTGACCGGGAAAAGGCCGAACGGTCGATCGCCAGCCTGTACGAGGGTTTCGACGTCACCACCGACATGCCCATCGTGAAGAACGTGCTGCGGGCCTTCCGTAACGCGGGTGTGCTGGATCATCCCGCAGTCCGTACGAGTTTTCGGCGGATCGGCTGGGAGGTCTGATGGACTCCATGATTTCGCACCGCACGGGCAGCCGGATCGAGGGGGAGACCTCCACGGCGGAGGTGGTCGCCGCTATCGAGCAGCGCTTACGGCAGGCCGAACGGCTCGTACTCCCGCTCGACGAGACACTGGACCTGCTCGCGCAGCTGCAGGAGTTCGAGCTCGGCCGGTTCCTGCTGCACAACCGTGGCCTGAACGGTTACTGGACGTCGTACATCTTCCGCTACTCGTCCGGGGACCCGACCTCGACACCGTTGGAGCACTGGCTGTTGAACCGGTCGCTGCTCCGCGGGGCACGTGAGCGGTTCCACCGGTTCAAGGCCGAGATCGCCCGGCACGTCACCGACGGTGCGGTACTGGCCTCGGTCCCGTGTGGTGTCATGGACGACCTGCTCCAGCAGGACTACCGCGGGGTGTCGGGGTTCCGGCTGGTGGGGGTGGACATCGACGCGGAGTCACTGGCCCTGGCCAAGGAGAACGCCGCGCAGCGTGGGCTGGAGGAGCACTGCGACTTCCTGCTGCGGAACGCCTGGCAGCTGGACGTCGAGGGAGAGTTCGACCTCGTGGTGAGCAACGGACTCAACATGTACGAGTCCGACCCCGACCGCCTGGTCGAGCTGTACCGCAACCTCGGTCGCTCCCTGCGGGTGGGAGGCACGCTGTTGCTGAGCTTCCTCACCCCGCCGCCCCCACCGCCCTGGGAGGCACCCGAGCGGGCCCACGAGTGGGACAGGTACGGGATCACGGAGGAGGACCTGCGCCGGGAGCTGTCGCTGTTCGGTGACATCGTCCAGGCCAAGTACCTGAACTTCAGCAGCGAGGCGGAGGTTCGGGCGCAGCTGGAACAGGCGGGTCTGGAGGTGGCGTTCGTGTCGTACAGCCCCACCGGGGTGTTGCCGATCGTGTCGGCGACCAGGGTCCGCTGAGAACCGCCGGACGGGGGTCGGGTGGCATCCACCGTGCCGCCCGACCCCCGTCATCGTCTCGTCACTGTCGTGGTCGTGGCGGGCGGGTGTTCGCCTCGGTGTCGTGGAAACGTGCGAGACGCTCGGCGGTCCGTGGCCCGTAGCGGCGCCGTGCCGTGGTGGTCCGGATGCCGAGCCCTTCTCCGATCTCCGACCACGGCACCCCTGCGGCCCGGTCCCGTGCCACCGCCATGTCGATCACGCGTTGGGCCAGTTCGACCAGTTCCCCGGTCGTGGTGGACCGGGGACAGGTCCGGTCGGGGAGGCGTTCCAGGCTCTCGTGGACCGCGCGGAGCAGTTCGTGTATCGCGGTGTGCAGCTCGGTGTCCAGGGTACGCACCGCCTCGGCCACGTCGATCTTGTGTCGACACCGGCGTCGCGCACGGTAGGCGGCCTGGCGACATGCCGAGGAACAGAAGCGACGGCGAATGGTCGCACCTGGCGGGCAGGGCATCTCGCAACCCGGGTTGGCGCACGTGCGTGTCGAGGGGGTGCGCCGGGCCTCGTCGTCCCATGACGGCTCACAGGTGTCGTGTTCCCCGCGTACCGGCCAGGTGAGAAGGAGCCGGGAGTCGATCGGCATGGATTCCTCCGCTACGAGGACGCCGAAGGGCGTCGGAAGTCCGAACAGGTGGGGAGAGAAGGGCACACGGAGCCTGGTGATCCCGCGTCGTGCCGGGGAACCGGTGCCCGACCGGTCGGGGTGGGCACCGGTTCGGCCACGCTCAGCTGAGCGAGACGAGCTCCAGGTACTCGTCGTGCCACAGGTCCTCGGTCCCGTCGGGCAACAGCAGCACCCGATCGGGCCGCAGGGCCTCGATGGCTCCGTCGTCGTGCGTGACGAGCACGACCGCGCCCCGGTACTGACCGATCGCGTGCAGGATCTCGGTCCGTGACGCCGGGTCGAGGTTGTTCGTCGGCTCGTCGAGCAACAGGACGTTGGCCTGTGAGCACACCAGGGCCGCCAGCGCGAGCCGGGTCTTCTCACCCCCGGAGAGCACTCCTGCCGGCTTCTCGGCGTCGTCGCCGGAGAACAGGAACGACCCCAGGACCAGCCGAGCCTCGCCGCCGGTCAGGTGCGGCGCGGCCGACATGAGGTTCTCGTGGACCGTTCGGTTCGGGTCCAACGTCTCGTGTTCCTGGGCGTAGTAACCCAGACGGGCGCCGTGTCCCAGGGTCACCGTGCCCGCGTCCGGTGTCTCCGTGCCGAACAGGATGCGCAGCAGCGTGGTCTTTCCGGCGCCGTTGAGCCCGAGAACCGCGACACGGGAGCCACGGTCCACCACCAGGTCCAGGTTCTCGAACACGGTCTGCGAGCCGTAGGACTTGCACAGACCCTGGGCGGCCAACGGTGTCTTGCCGCACGGAGCCGGATCCGGGAGACGCAGCCGGGCGACACGGTCGGCGCGACGCTCGGGCTCCAGCTCGGCGAGCATCCGCTGTGCCCGACGCACCATGTTCTTCGCCGCGGTAGCGGTCTTGACGTTGGCCTTCATCCGCTCGGCCTGACTGATCAGCGCCTCGGCTTTGCGTTCGGCGTTGACCCGTTCACGCCGGCGTCGGCGGTCGTCGGCCTCACGCTGCGCGAGATAGGTCCGCCACCCGACGTTGTAGACGTCGATCGTGCTGCGGTTCGCGTCCAGGTGGAACACCCGGTTGACCGTTGCTTCCAGCAGGTCCACGTCGTGGCTGATCAGGATGAGGCCACCGGGGTATGCCCGGAGGAACTGGCGCAACCAGCCGATCGAGTCGGCGTCGAGGTGGTTGGTGGGCTCGTCGAGCAGCAGGGTGTCGGGCTCGGCGAACAGGAGCCGAGCCAGCTCGACACGGCGTCGCTGCCCACCGGACAACGTGCCCAGTTCCTGGGCGAGCACCTGGTCGGACAACCCGAGGTTCGCGGCGACCTGGGCCGCGGCGGCCTCGGCCGCGTACCCACCGTGGGCGAGGAACCGGGCCTCGGCGCGGGCGTAGGCACGCATGGCCCGCTCCAGTGCGGGGCCCTCGGCCGTGGCCATCTCGGACATGGCGGCACGCAGTTCACGGAGTGAGGAGTCGATACCCCGCGCCGACAGGATCCGGTCCAGCGCGCGAACCGTCGGGTCTCCCACCTGGGGGTCCTGCGAGAGGTAGCCCAGGGACCCGGTACGGGTCACGGTGCCCGAAGACGGGTCCTTCTCGCCTGCGAGAACCTTGGCGAGGGTGGTCTTCCCCGCGCCGTTGCGACCGACCAGGCCGACACGGTCGCCGGGCGAGACGTGGAAGCTGACACCGTCGAGCAGCAGGCGCGCGCCGACGGACACAGAAAGGTTACTGACGGTGATCAAGTTGTTACTCTCCGGATCGAGCTCAGGGCACACGTCACCTGTGGACTGAGCTCCGAGCTAGTAGATCCGGGAGGCAGACATGCCCCCAGCATAGATCATCTGCGCCGTCACGCGCACCGGGGTTTCCCGTTCCACACCCGTCCCCGCACCGCAGGGCGGGGACCTTGCAGGGCGAGACCGGTGTCCCGGTCAGTCCGGGACGTCCAGGTCCACCGGCGGGCCGTCGACGGCAGTGGCGGCACCCCCCGTCTGCTCGGCCAACCAGTTCCGGAACGCGGCGGTGTCGGCCTCGGGTACCTGCACGGTGAAGGACACCTCTCGGCCGTAGTCGACCTCGGCGACCCGGTGTCCGGCGGTGCGCAACGCGTGGTCCAGGCGACCCGCCTCGGCGTGCCCGGTCGTGATCCGGAGCGTGGCGAACCGGGCCCGGCGCAGCGTGCCGACCGCGTCGATCGCCTCGGACACCGCGCGGCTGTAGGCGCGTACCAGGCCGCCGGCCCCCAGCTTGATGCCGCCGAAGTACCGGGTCACCACGGCGACGGTGTCGGTGAGCTCACGACGTACGAGCACCTCCAACATCGGCACCCCCGCCGTGCCCGCCGGTTCACCGTCGTCGCTGGAGCGTTGGATCTCACCGTTCGGGCCGATCCGGAACGCCGAGCAGTTGTGGTTCGCCGACCAGTGGCGCTTGCGGACCTCGGCGATGAAGGCGGTCGCCTCGTCCTCGTCGGTGACCCTGCCGAGGGCACAGATGAACCGCGAGCGTTGGATCTCGATCTCGTGGACGCCCTCACCTGCGATCACACGCATGGGCCCGCACCGACGCTGTTCACCCGGCTCACCCTCCCAGTATCGGTCATCACCCACATCGCGGATCCGCGGTGCGGCCGGTTCCTGTCGTGCAGGCGACGAGCCGTGTTGCCGGGGCGGGGGAGAACCCGTACGTGCCGCGCCGGGTGCTGTGTGCCGACCGTTACCGTGATGGTCGACCAGGGAACGGGGTTGCTCATGGTGCGGCTGGACCGCTTGGTGAACGTGCTGGGTGGCTACGGGGTACGTCTGTGCTGCTGCCCGGTACCGCGGTCGACCGAGCTGCGCGGCGTGGTGATGCACGACGTCGTCGACGACCGCCCGATGGTGGGTGACGTCTTCCTGGCCGTGGGCACCAACTCGGTCACCGAAGCGGTGCGGTGGGCGGTGGTGGCCCGGGCGGTCGTGGTGCTGATCCGCGCCGACGCCGAGGCCGCACCGGAGGCCGCCGCCGCCGGTGAGTCCGCGGGCGTGGCGGTCATGCTGGTCGACCCGGTGGTGTCGTGGAGCGAGCTGGCCCCGGTGGTCTACGGGCTGGTGCTGGAGGGGCGGGAGACCGAGTCCGGACGCGGGCCGACGGACCTGTTCGGACTGGCGGACAGCCTGGCCGCCGCGATCGGCGGTGCGGTGGTCATCGAGGACCGGTTGTCACGGGTGCTGGCCTACTCCAGCCTGCAACAACAGGCCGACCCGGCCCGGTTGGAGACGATCCTGGGCCGGCAGGCTCCCGAACGGCTCCGGGCGCTGTTCGAGGCCCGGGGTGTGTTCGCCCATCTCGCCACCTCCGACGAACCCCTGTTCGTCGAGCAGGACCCGGAACACGGCCTGACCGGGCGCATGGTGGTCGCGGTGCGCAGCGGACGTGAGCTGCTGGGCTCGGTGTGGGTGGCCTGCTCCGCACCGTTGACCGGGGCGCGGCGCACCGCACTGATCGATGGTGCCCGCACGGTGGCCCTGCACATCCTGCGTTCACGGGCCAGCGCCGACCTGGAACGTCAGGTCGAGTCGGACCTGGTGATCCAGTTGCTGGAGGGCACCGCGGACGCCGCCACCGTGGTCAGTCGGCTCGGCCTGCCCCCCGGCCCCCTCCGGGTGATCGCGGTCCGTGCACACGGCAGGGAGGACCGGCACGCGGCGTTGCTGCTGGCCTTCGACCGGGCCACCACCGGCTTCGGCTGGTCCCGGCCGGGACGCAGTGCCCTGTCGGGCACCACGCTCTACACCCTCCTGCCCGGGGAACAGGTCGCCCCGGCGCGGACGTGGCTGACCGCGTTGCACGCGGCGCTGCCCCGGCGGGTGCGGATGTCGGCGGGGATCAGCGCACCGGCCGAGACGGTCGACCTGCCGGCGGCGCGGCAGGAGGCCGACGAGTGCCTGGCCCTGCACGAGACCCGCCCGCCCGGGACGGAACCCCTGGCCTACGACGAGTCGTGGGACGAGATCCTGCTGCAGCGGCTGCGTGCCGCCGCCCGGGCGAGTCGTATCCCGGCGCGCGGGCCGGTGGCCGAACTGCGCCGCCACGACCGTGAACGTGGCACCCACTACGTGGCGACGCTCAGGGCGTGGTTGGAGGCCCAGGGCGATCTCCACGAGGCGAGCGAGCGGCTCGGCGTGCACCAGAACACCGTGCGCTACCGGCTCCGCAAGATGATCGAGTTGACCGGCCTGGACATCCACGACGCCCGGAAACGACTCGCCATGATCATCGACCTGGCCGCCACCGTGGACGATCATCCCGGCCCTGTCGAGAGCTGACAGAAACCGATCGGCCGGCTGTAGGAACTGGACAACGCCCGAACGGGCTCACCGCCCCATGCTGGTCTGGCAAGAGCAGTCTGGGATGGAGATGAACATGTCCGGTGTCGGACGCATCGACGGAGGACCACGGTCGGCGGTCGTGGTCGGAGCAGGCATCGTCGGTCTGTCGACCGCGTGGTTCCTGCAGGAGCGCGGCGTCGAGGTGACCGTCGTCGACCGCAGGGGCGTGGCCGCTGGTGCGTCGTGGGGCAACGCCGGGTGGATCGCACCCGGCCTGGCGATTCCCCTCAACGAGCCGTCCGTGCTGCGTTACGGCGTGACGTCGCTGCTGAACCCCACCGCCCCCCTGCACATCCCGCTGTCCGTCAACCCCGGGCTGTGGGCGTTCCTGGCGCGGTTCGCCGCCCACTGCCGATGGTCCTCGTGGACGCGTGCCGTGCGGACGAACCTGCCGCTCAACGAGGAGTGCATCGAGGCGTACGAGGTGCTCGCCGCCAACGGTGTGGACGCCCCGCTCAACGATGCGCCGATCACCGCGGCGTTCGAGACACCGCAGCAGGCCCAGGGGCTGCTGCGGGAGCTGCGCCGGATGGCCGACGCCGGGCAGTACGTCGCACACACCGAACTGTCCACCGAGGAGCTGCGCGAGCAGGTGCCGCTGGCCTCACCGGCCCTGACCGTCGGGGTGCGTATCGAGGGGCAGCGGTACATCGACCCCGGCCGGTTCGTGCACGCCCTGGCCGATTCGGTGGTCTCTCGGGGTGGCACGATCCGCCGGCTCGAGGTCGACGACATCCGCTCCACCAGCACCGGTGTGACCATCCACTCCCGGCAGGGGGAGGTCGTGACCGCCGACGTCGCCGTGGTGGCCACCGGCGCCTGGCTGTCCCGGCTGGCCTCGCGGTGGGGAGTGCGGGTGCCGGTGCGAGCCGGTCGGGGTTACTCCTTCACCGTGCCCGTGGAACACCCGATCCCCGGCCCGATCTACCTCCCCCACGTGCGGGTGGCGTGCACACCCTACCGGGACGGGCTGCGGGTGGCGGGCACGATGGAGTTCCGTGACCCCGACGCGCCGGGCGTGATGGCCCGGGTGGAGGCGATCGTCGCCTCGGCCCGGCCGTTGCTGCGCGGGGTGCGCTGGGACGAGCGCACCGACGTGTGGGTCGGGCCGCGCCCGGTCACATCCGACGGACGACCGCTGATCGGGGCGGTGCGTGCGCCCAACATCTACGTCGCGGGCGGACACGGCATGTGGGGGCTGGCACAGGGCCCGATCACCGGGCGGTTGCTGGCCGAGCAGATCACCACCGGTAAGCAGCCCGTGGCCCTGTGGGAGTGCGATCCCCTGCGCTGAGTGCCGCGTCGGTCGAGAGGCGGGAAGGTCGGGAGGACACATGCACCCCGAGAACACCACGCAGGATGACGAATCCGTCACCGATCGTGGCAGTGTCGGTCTGACCGAGGACGAGCGTGCCGAGCTAGCCTGGCTCCGTTCGGAGAACGCACTGCTCCGCGTGCAGCGTGATGTGCTGCTGCGCATCGCCAGTGGTTACGCGCGGGACATGGACGCCATGCTCCGCCAACACACCTGGGAACACGACAACCGCCCCCGCTGATCCTCGAAGCCACTTCCCCATCCCGTGCGGGCCGGCGCGATCACGCCCGGTCGGTACGGACCCTGTGCCGGCAGGGCGACCCCTGGTCGCCCTGCCGGCGTATTTCGCAGCACGCAGGGCAACACATCCTCGTAAGGAGGTAAGCGGCATGACCAGTACCCAACGTGTCTGGCTGACAGCCCAGGCCCACGAGCGACTGCGGCAGGAACTCACCGAGTTGCTCACCCTGTCCGCCACCGGCGACGCCGGTGAGCAGGACGAGCAGACCGCGATGATCCGCCGGCAGCGGGAGGCCCGTATCCGGCAGATCCAGGACCTGTTGGCCACCGCCGTGGTGGGGGAGGACCCGCCCGACGACGGGATCGCCGAGCCCGGCATGGTGCTCACCGTCCACTACGACGACACGGGGGAGACCGAAACGTTCCTGCTCGCCGTGCGCAACGCCGAGTACGGCGACATCGAGGTGCTCTCGCCGGACTCGCCGCTGGGTATGGCCCTGATCGGGGCACGTCGAGGTGAGCAGCGCTCCTACCAGGTGCCCAGCGGCGCCACCGTGCGGGTCACCCTGCTCGACGCCGTGCCCTACGGGCACTACCGGGCCCAGCGCAACTCCGCGTAGTCCCGGAGCGCCGGCCGACGGGTCGGGATGGCGGCCCGGGAGGCATGACGGGCGGCACCGCTGCCGGTGCGGTGGGGCGTGCGCCGGAGACCACCGGCACCGGCGGCGGTGGAGGGGACCACGGTGTGGCCCTGCGTACGGGCCGATCCTCGTCTCTGGTGTCCGGCGGCCGGTCGACACCGTCCTCGAGCGCCCACCGAGGCCGGGCGGGGACCAGCCCGGAGGCCTCTGCCGGCAGTGTTAACCGGAACGGGTGAACACAGCGCCGTTCCGGTGTGGTGAACGGAACCGCCCGGTGAGTGTCGGCGCGGCGTGGCACGATCCCGCACGTGACCGGCAGAACTGCTGCGGAGCAACGGCTGCGCGACCTCGCACTGCTGCGTCGGGTCCGGGACCGGATCGACCGGGAGTACGCGCAGCCGCTGGACGTCGAGGCGCTGGCTCGCGGCGTGAACATGTCGGCCGGCCATCTCAGCCGTCAGTTCCGTCTCGCCTACGGGGAATCGCCCTACAGCTACCTCATGACCCGGCGCATCGAGCGCGCCATGGCGTTGCTGCGCCGCGGTGACCTCAGCGTCACCGAGGTGTGTTTCGCCGTCGGCTTCTCCTCGCTGGGCACCTTCAGCACCCGCTTCACCGAGCTGGTCGGGGTGCCCCCCAGCGTCTACCGGCGCCAGGCCGTACAGGCGCCGGTGGAGATACCGCCGTGCGTGGCCAAACAGGTCACCCGACCGATCAGGAATCGAGAAGCGGCGACCACCAGGGCGCAACTAGCGTGACCAGCATGGACATCACCATCCACCAGACCTTCCTGCCGCACAACGACCCGGAGGCGGCCCTGGCCTTCTACCGCGACGCCCTCGGTTTCGAGGTCCGCAACGACGTCGGATACAAGGGGATGCGGTGGATCACGGTCGGCCCTCCCGGCCAGCCCGGTACGTCCATCGTCCTCTACCCGCCCGAGGCCACTCCTGGCGTCACCGACGACGAGCGTCGCGTCATCGCCGAGATGATGGCCAAGGGCACCTTCGGCAGCATCATCCTGGCCACCAAGGACCTCGACGGTACCTTCGCCCGGTTGCAGGCACAGGACGTCGAGGTCGTCCAGGAACCGATGGAACAGCCGTACGGGGTCCGGGACTGTGCCTTCCGGGACCCCGCGGGCAACATGGTCCGCATCCAGGAACTGCGCTGACCCGTTCGTCGACCGCCGCCGTGACACGTGAGCGGCACCGGGAGGAGCCCCGCACACGACGCCGGCGGCCGCTCGGCGGTCGCCACCACCGAGCGTGACGGTGGCGTCCTTCACCCACGTCACGGCGGCCGAACACAGCTGTCCGACCCGTGCGGTGTCACCGTGGCACCGCACGGGAACCCCGGATGACGGTCGCCGCTCTCGTACGTGCTCCTGACCACCACCGCCGACCGGCGGGCGCCACGGCTCGCTGTCGGGAGAACTGATTCCCCGCTCGACGCCGGTGGGTCGAGCAGAGCGATGCCGGCGGAGACCGGACACGGTCCTGCCTGACAGAGGGAGACATGATGACCATGGCCCCGAGAACGGACACGCAGGCGAACCCGTCGCATGTCGCCGACAGCCACGACGTGATCCGCGTCCAGGGTGCACGCGAGAACAACCTCAAGAACATCACCGTCGAGATCCCCAAGCGACGGCTGACGGTGTTCACCGGTGTGTCCGGTTCGGGCAAGAGCTCCCTGGTGTTCGGCACGATCGCCGCGGAGTCGCAACGGCTGATCAACGAGACCTACAGCGCCTTCGTGCAGGGTTTCATGCCGACCGTCGGACGGCCCGACGTCGACGTGCTCGAGGGGTTGACGACCGCGATCATCATCGACCAGGAGCGGATAGGCACCAATCCCCGCTCCACCGTCGGTACCGTCTCCGACGCCAACGCGCTGCTGCGCATCCTCTTCAGTCGGCTCGGGGAGCCACACATCGGGCCTCCCAACGCGTTCTCGTTCAACGTCGCCTCGGTGCGGGCGAGCGGTGCGATCACCGTCGAGCGCGGTGACCGTAAGGCCGAGCGGGTGACGTTCACCCGCGCCGGCGGTATGTGTCCGCGTTGCGAGGGCCTGGGAACGATCACCGACTTCGACCTGTCCCAGCTGTACGACGACAGCAAGTCGCTGGCCGAGGGGGCGCTCACGATCCCCGGCTACTCCATGGACGGTTGGTACGGCCGTATCTACAAGGGATGCGGTTTCTTCGACCCGAACAAGCCGATCCGGGAGTTCACCGAGACCGAGCTCCACGACCTGCTGTACAAGGAACCGACCCGGATCAAGGTCGACAACGTCAACGTGACGTACGAGGGTCTGATCCCACGGCTCCGGAAGTCGCTCCTCGCCAAGGACCGGGAGGCGATGCAGCCGCACGTCCGGGCGTTCGTGGACCGGGCGATCACCTTCATCACCTGTCCCGAGTGCGACGGCACCCGGCTCAACGAAGCAGCCCGGTCGTCGAGGATCAAGGGGATCAACATCGCCGACGCCTGCGCGATGCAGCTCAGCGACCTGGCCGAGTGGGTCCGCGACCTCGACGAGCCGTCGGTGGCCCCGCTGCTCACCGCACTGCAACACACCCTCGACTCCTTCGTGGAGATCGGGCTGGGATACCTCTCGCTCGACCGGCCCTCGGGCACGCTGTCCGGTGGTGAGGCGCAGCGGGTCAAGATGATCCGCCACCTCGGTTCCCCGCTCACCGACGTCACCTACGTGTTCGACGAGCCCACCATCGGCATGCACCCCCACGACATCCGGCGGATGAACGATCTGCTGCTGCGGTTGCGGGACAAGGGCAACACGGTGCTCGTCGTGGAACACAAGCCGGAGACCATCGCGATCGCCGACCATGTCGTCGACCTCGGCCCCGGGGCGGGCACCGAGGGCGGCACGGTCTGTTTCCAGGGCACCGTCGAGGAACTGCGGAGCAGCGGCACCCTCACCGGGCGGCACCTGGGCTACCGGGCCCGACTGAAGCCGTCGGTGCGCACCCCGTCCGGGGTGCTGGAGGTACGCGGCGCCAACACCCACAACCTGCAGAACGTCGACGTCGACATCCCACTCGGGGTACTGGTGGTGGTCACCGGTGTGGCCGGGTCGGGGAAGAGCTCGTTGATCCACGGTTCGGTCTCCACCAGGGACGGCGTGGTGGCGATCGACCAGAGTCCGATCCGGGGCTCGCGGCGGAGCAACCCGGCGACCTACACCGGCCTGCTCGACCCGATCCGCAAGGCCTTCGCGAAGGCCAACGGTGTGAAGCCGTCGCTGTTCAGCCCCAACTCCGAGGGCGCCTGCCCCACGTGCAACGGTGCCGGTGTCGTCTACACCGACCTGGCGATGATGGCGGACGTCGCCACCACCTGTGAGGAGTGCGAGGGGAGACGGTTCCAGGCGTCGGTACTGGACTATAAGCTCGGCGGCCGCGACATCAGCGAGGTGCTGGCGATGTCGGTGGCCGAGGCGGCGGAGTTCTTCGGTGCCGGTGAGGCGCGCACCCCGGCCGCGCACACCATCCTCGGCCGGCTCGCCGACGTCGGGCTCGGCTACCTGTCGTTGGGTCAGCCGCTGACCACACTGTCCGGTGGTGAGCGGCAGCGTCTCAAGCTGGCCGTCCACATGGGGGAGAAGGGCGGGATCTACGTCCTCGACGAACCGACCACCGGCCTCCACCTCGCCGACGTCGAGCAGCTGCTCGCCCTGCTCGACCGGCTCGTCGACTCCGGCAAGTCGGTCATCGTCATCGAGCACCACCAGGCGGTCATGGCGCACGCCGACTGGATCATTGACCTCGGTCCCGGTGCCGGTCACGACGGTGGTCGGATCGTCTTCGAGGGCACGCCCGCCGATCTCGTTGCCGCACGCTCCACCCTTACCGGGGAGCACCTGGCAGCCTACGTCGGTGCCTGACCGGGGCGTGCGCACCCGGAGAACACCGAGCACGCCACCTGGTTCGACCTGTCCATGCGGACGGTGCGCGGACCCCGGGGTGTGGCCGACGGGCTCGGGCGATCCCGGTCGGTCACACCCCGGTCGGCCGGTGGGGTGCCACGGCGAGCAGCGGGACACGGTGGAGGTGACCGCAGTGGGCCGACCGGTGACCGGGCAGCCGGAGACCGGTGGCGATGCCGCCGGGTTCGACGGGGCCGCTGCACCCGGGCCACCCGGTTCCGCCGCAGCGGGAAGCCGGCCACCCGGTTGTTGCCACGTCGCCTGAAGCCGGCAGGGTTGGAGGTCCCGATCCGCGAGCGGGCAGGAGGCAGGCCGGCGCAGAGAGGGTATGTGCCGTGCGCGTGAAGTGGGTCCGGAGCGGAGGGGACACGATCCTCGTGGAGGTCGAGACCGAGCCGGACGAGTACGACCGGTCGAATCCGGTCGTCGGCGGGCGAGTGCTGGATCCGGGCGGCCCGGATGTTCCCGTCGACCGGGAGCTCCGGTTCGACAACGAACTGGTGGAGCCGACCTCGGCGGGGTGGTGCCTGCTGCTGGCCGGCAGGGGCTACGGTGAACCGCAGTCGCATCGCGCCCCGGACGAACAGGCTTAGTACACGCAGGACCGCCTGGGGCCGACGGTGCTCTCGGGGTCTTGTCCAGCCGGGGTCCACACCAGTGACCCGGTGGCGGTCCGCCGTCGCCATGGACCGTGTGCGAATGGAGGGAGCCGTCGTGTCGCACGCGTTCGACAAGTCCTACTGGGAGCACCACTGGAGCGGGACCGGCCAGGGGCACACCGTTACAGCCCACCCGACGGCGGCCAACCCGCATCTGGTCGGCGAAGTCGGCGAACTCGCACCCGGCACGGCCCTGGACGCGGGCTGCGGTCACGGTGCCGAGGCCGTCTGGCTCGCCGCACGTGGTTGGCAGGTCACCGCGGTGGACATCTCGGCCACCGCACTGCGCCACGTTCGGCGCGGTGCCGAGACGGTCGCCGCGGACGTCGCCACCCGGATCACCTGGGTCGAGGCCGACCTGACCACCTGGACACCGCCCCAGGGGCAGTTCGACCTGGTCACCACCCACTACGTCCATCCCGCCACCTCGCACCTGGATCTGCTCGGTCGACTGGCGGCATGGGTCGCACCCGGCGGCACGCTCCTCGTCGTCGGCCACGGGTCGCCGCAGCGGGAGAACGGGGCCACGCACATGCCCGCCTCCGCGGTGGCCGGCACGGCCGAGGACCTGGTGACCGTCCTCGACCGTGACCGGTGGGACGTGCTCGTCGCCGAGAACAGGCTTCGCACGGTCTCCGACCCGCATGGACGTGAGACCACGTTGCACGACGTGGTTCTCCGGGCCCGCAGACGCCCGTGAGACACGGACACCCCCGGTGCTGCTCCACTCCCCGCTCACCTGGGGGTTCCCGTCGATCGGACGTGGCGTCCCCGGGATCGCGGAGGGGCACGGACGCAGGTCGGTCTGCACCTCGCCGGTGGCCGCGCTCCTTGCGTAGCCCCAGGAGCAGTCGTAGGCGGTTGTGCGAGTCGGTGACGAACTGTTCGGGGGTACCGCAGCGTACCGGGGCGTGGGTGACGGCACGTCGAACATCACGATGCCGGGAGCATGGTCGGCGAGGGCCCCTTCGCGATGGCCTCGACGTCCGCGGCCTCCCAGACAGCCGCGTACCGCCGGGCCCCCTCGCGCACCGTGGCATCACCTGGTGCGTACAGGGTCCGTTGCCGTGAGGCCTCGGGAAGCGGGCCGTGACGACCAGACTCCGTCCGGCCTTTTTCTCAAATTCTTCTCTTTCAATAGATTCATCGATGATTTCAGTGTTGACTGAAATCAAATACACCGACGGCGCGTCCGACACCCACACCGCAAGAAACAGAACGAGCACAGGACGGCGCTCGCCGTTCGGAGCGGTCACGCACCCCGACCACCAGGGCCGAGTTGCTCGGGCTCGGTCGGCCCACACCCGTCACCTCGTCCGGAGAGGGTGATCGACCCTACCCGGGACGGTTGGGCGGGCGGCCACGGGCAGCGGAGTCGGGTCACTGTTCCTGGACCTTGTCGCACGACCGGGATCCCGCATCACGATCGTGCCGCTCTCGCCACGTTCGAGGTGCGTTCGGTGGGGCCTGCACGAGGAAAACCTGGCCAGGAGAGATGGGTCGTCCGCGTTCCCGGCAGGTCTCTCCGGCGGCGGGATCATCCTCGACGCGACGAATGGCACGTGCCGGTCGAACGCAAGCTCCGGTGATCGCGGAGCATGACTTTCCGCTGAGATCGTCGACACGTCCGACGCCGCATGTTCCCGGTGCGGTCATGGTCGTGTCGCCACACGTCACCATCCCGCTCGCCACGGGGATCGGTGATCACACGGCGATGGCCACAGGAGGTTACACCCGATTCCGGTTCGTTCCCCGGTGTTCATCAACTCTTGATGATCACGGCATCAGCAGGTAGGAAAGCAGGGCCACCATGATCGCCGTTTGCCCTTTCCGGGCTTGGCAAGGAGGTTTTGTGCACACCCTGCAAAGCACCCGACTCTCCTGGTCGAAGCGGCTCGTCCTGGCGGTCGCTGCGATCGCGTCCCTGCTCGGCGTGTCGCTCGTCGTTCCCCCGGCCGCGGACGCCGCCGTCTACAGCTCCTGCACGATGTCTCGCTGCGCCGACGCGCGCGAGGCCAACTCGATCTGGAAGTCGAAGGGATACCCCAGCTCCCGGGGCTGGTACAACTGGCCCGACGGTCGGTGCAACTTCGCCGGCGGGCAGTTCTACAACCGGGAGGGGCAGCTGCCCAGCGGGCACTACTACCTGGAGTTCGACGTCTACCCGCGTTCGTGCGGTGCGTCGCGTGACGCCTACCGGATCGTGGTGGACCGCACCACCGGGGTGGTGTACTTCTCGCCCGACCACTACAGCAACTTCTACCGGATCTCCTGAGGTCGTGCCCGAGGCGGTGCTGCCCGGCGCATGTCGTGACGGGCAGACCGCTCGGGAGATGGCAACGGAGGCCCAGGACGGTACGTCCCGGGCCTCCGCTTCTCGGGGACACGGAGCGCGACCGCACGTCTCGGGGCGGTGAGGCCGGCCACGAAGGAGTGCTCTCCGGCGCGCCGTCCGCCGGTCGGTGTCGACCGACGGTTCTTCTCCACAAGGCACGCACACGGCCCCGGGCGGTACCACGGACGACGTCAGCACCGTCGTCCCGGGAACGTTCGGCCGGGTCGGATCGGTCCGTCGGCGCATCACCGGTGCTGCCGTACGGCGTCAAGGGCTGGTTCGTGGCTGTCGCCGGGACTTCCAGGACCTATCGTCGGGAGATCGTTCCTGCGGGGCGAGGGGGCGGTGATGGGGCATCCGTGGGGGATCTCCGGTCCTTCCTTCCTGTTGCTTTACGGCGCCGTACTGGCCGTGGCTGTCGTGCTGGTGGCCATCCTGTACAGGGCGGTACGGCGGCCGTACGGGGCGAAACCGGAGCCGGATGGTGACGTGAACATCCTGGCTTACCTGTGCGGTGGTGCGTCTCGCGTGGTCGAGACCTCGCTCGCCCGGCTGATCGAGCAGGGGCGGTGCGCGTCTCCCGAGCAGGCATGATCACCGCCACGACGACCACGGTGGCCGACCCACTGGACCAGGCGGTACTGGACGTGATCGGCAGACGACCCCGCCGGGTCCAGGACGTGCTCGTCGGGGCGTGCAGTGCAGCGCCGGTCACCGCGCTGATGAGGCGGTGCAACTCGCACCCGTTCCGCGTTCGCCGTCGCGTCGTGCAGCGGGTTGCCGGGTTCGGGCTGGTCCTCTTCTCCCTGCTGCTGCTCGTCGGACTGGTGCGACTCGTCAACGGCGTGGTCCACGGATACCCCGTGGGCTATCTCGCGTTGGAACTCCTGGTGGCCGCCGTGGTGATCGTGAGGTTGCACGTGTGGAGCCGCACGGGTTACGGGAAACCCACCATCCACGCGGAACGGCTCATCGCCGCCGGCAGGGCATCACGTGAGGCGACGGCTCGGGTGGCCGTCCGCGGTCTGGGTGCCTACCCGGACCCGGTGATCGCGTCGGCTCTGGTGTCCACCATGCACTCCCCACGTCCCTCGGCCCGTGCGGCGGGGCATGGCACCGCTGGTGCCGCCGGTGCGACGTACCTCGGAGGCGGTGGCTCCAGCGTCGGTTACGTCGACACCGGGTCGAGCGGAGGGTCCGGCGACAGCTCCGGAGGATCCAGCTGCGGTTCGGGCTGTGGTGGCGGCGGTTGCGGGGGAGGGGGCATATGACCAGGCCGCCCCGACTGGGTGTGGGAATCGGGTGGCGACCGGAGATCGACCTGACCGTGGAGCGGTTGCCGGGCGTGGACTTCGTCGAGGTGCTGGCGGAGAACATCCGGCCCGATCCGCTGCCGGAGTCACTGCGGGTGTTGCGTGCTCGGGGAATGCCGGTGGTCGTGCACGCCGTGTCGTTGTCCCTGGGAGGGGCGGAACCACCGGACCCGGCCCGGGTCGCGCACCTGGCGGCGGTGGCCGAGGCGGTGGAGGCGCCGCTGGTGAGCGAGCACGTGGCGTTCACCGGTGCCGGTGGGCTGGACACGGGTCATCTGCTGCCGGTGCCGCGCACGCGGGAGGCACTGGACGTGCTGGTCGCCAACGTGCGTGCGGCCCAGCGTGACCTGTCCGTCCCGCTCGCGCTGGAGAACGTCGCCGCGCTGGTGGACTGGCCGGACGCCGAGTTGTCCGAGGGACAGTTCCTGGCCGAGCTGGTCGAGCGGACCGGGTGCTGGCTGTTGGTGGACGTGGCGAACCTGTACGCCAACTCGATCAACCTGGGCACGTCGCCGACCGGGTTCCTGGACGAGGTGCCTCTGGAGCGGCTCGCCTACGTCCACGTGGCGGGCGGGGTGCAGCACGACGGCCTCTACCACGACACCCATGCGCACGCCGTGCCGCAGGAGGTGCTCGACGTGCTGGCCGAACTGTGTGTCCGGACCAGCCCGCCGGGTGTTCTGCTCGAACGCGACGACGACTTCCCTCCCGATGCCGACCTTGCCGCGGAGCTGGCCGCCATCCGGGCCGTGGTGGAGGCACGGCAGAGGGAAGGCGGGGAGGGGACGTGACCGGTCCTGACGTGGGTGACCAGGTGATGAGCGGGGGAGGGACGGCCTGCCGGGAGCGGCTGGCGTCCCGGCAGGCCGAACTGGTGCGGGCCCTGCTCGCCGGCGGACCGGTACCACCGGGGTTCGACCCGCGGCGGGTCCGGATCGAGGCGGCCGCTCTCCGCAACAAACGTCGCCGGATCGCGGAACGACTCCGCCCGGATCTCGCCGACGCGCTCGGGAACCGTTTCGTGGAGCTCTTCGACCGGTGGGCGGTGGAACATCCGCGCCGCACCGGTGTCTCCTTCCACGAGGACCTGGAGGCGTTCGCCGTCTGGCTCGTCGCCCATGGCCATCTGCCCTGACCGGGGCACGGTGGTTCACCCCGATCCGCCGGGCGGTGGTGGCGGACGCTGGGAGAGCCCGGTTCCCGGGTGTGGTCGGGCAGGAGGATCACTCCTCCAGGGGGCGGACGGTGAGGATCTGCTGTGCGTTTCCGACTGGGCCCCGCGTGTCGTGGAGGACGGTGCTGGTGAGGCCCTGACCACGGCTGCCGAAGACGACGGTGGTGTCCAGCCCGGTCCACCGACCCTCCGGCTGACGGTAGAGGTGGATCGACAGGTCCACGTTGGGGAACATCCACTTGGTCGGTTCCTGCCGTACCGCGATGCCGTTGGCGGTGTCGACGAGGGCGACGTAGGACGCCAGCGGACTGACCGGCTCCCCGGCCACGAGCTCGACGGGGGTGGACACCCACGCCGTGGTGCGCCCCGGCTGGGGCGTGCCGACGGGGCGCACGTCCAGGGACGCGATGTATCCGCCGGGCCACACGGAGCTCAGCGGCCACGGTTCCAGCGACTCGGGGTCGGGCAGCGGGTCGGGTTCGCCCCCGGCGACGACGCCGGTGTCCTGTTCCGCCAGGAGCCAGGTCCGGGCCCGGACCACGGGACGTCCGGCGATGACCACGGTGGCTTCCGTCAGCTCGATGGTGCGGCCCGGCCGGATCGTCTCGACGTGGATGTCGAACTCGTCGAGGGCGATGCGCCCCAGGATGTCGAAGCTGATGCGGCTGATCAGCAGGTCGGGGCGTCGCTCACTCGCACGGTGACGCTCGATCGCGTGGACGACGAGACCACCCAGCGGGCTGAAGTGCTGCTCGTCGTGGTGCCACGCCCCGGTCGCGTGGGCGGTCGGCGCGAAGCGGTGGGGGCCGATCCGTTCGAAGTAACTGCTGGGACCGTGCCCGGATGTGCCGGTCAACGGAGGTTCTCTCCTTTCCGGTGGGTTGACGCGGCGGTCGGGCACGGGGGCATGGGTGAGGGTGACGTCACCTGCGCACGCCGGTCCCGCCGCCGAGGGCGTTGTGTCACCTGCGGGGTCGGGCGGACCTCGGCGGTGGTCGCCGGGGCCAGGACCCGCGGGGACGGCGCCCCCGGTCGGCGACGATAGTGTCGAGCCGGGCGCTGCCGACGAGGATGGTGAGGATGCCCACGGGTGCCCCGGTGGCAGTGCCGCTCGTACCCCGCGACACGGGGTTCCACTCCCCGCCGACAGGAGTGGACCCGGCGGGGTGGTGGTACCGGTCGAACCGGGTGCCGGGCTCGAATTTCACGATCATCCAGTTCACCACCCCCGTTCCTGCTACGGTCTCCTCGCATTGACGATCATCTCGGGGGTGCTGGCCATGGGCCTGCCAGATGACCTGTTCACTGCTGGCCCTGCGGGCGTCGCACGTGAGGGCGACGGATGGGGGGTCGACTTCACGTGCTCGGTGGCGTCGCACCAGGACCACACCGCACCGAGGAGAGTCGGCCCACTGCCGCAGGCCCTGACAGGGGCATGACTGCGGACACGGGCGGGCCGCACGCTGACGTGTACTTCTCCGACCGGGGCGGCTCGGGAGCCGAGCTTCGGTCGCCTGCTGCGATCATCCACCCCCGGTAGGTGTCTTCCGGTCGGGTTCCGGCTCTTCGGGAGCGCGGAGCCTGGGTCCGGCCGTGCTGTGCACGGTGCATGTCGCGTGCTCCGCTCCTGAGGAAACGACAGTGTTCGCCGCCGCCGTCACGGATCGTCGACCGTCACAGGGGGACCGATGCCGAACGATGATCCTGCCCGGGAACTGGGGGAGCTTCTGCTGTGGCACAAGCAGCGAAGCGGACGTAGCTACGAGCAGCTGGCGCGGAAGACGTTCGTCAGCCGCTTTTCGCTGCACCGCTACTGCTCGGGCAAGGCCGTGCCCGGAGCGTTCGCGATCGTCGAACGCATCGCGCAGGCGTGCGACGCGACCGGGGAGCAGCTCGACGAGCTCTACCGTGTGTGGAAACGCGCCACCCGGGGAAGGAGCTGCCCCGAATCCGGTGTCGAAGCCGATGCCGACAGGCCTGCACCGGATGCGTCGGACCGGCTGCCCGACATCACGAGCGCACCTGCCCCGACGTCGTCGACGGTCCCGACGTCGTCGACGGTTCTCGGCGGCGGACACCACCGTGCCGGGATCGTCGTCGGTGCGCTCGCACTCGCCGTGATGCTGCTGGTGGTGCTGACCGGGTCGACGAACGTGCCCGTGACCTCGGGGCCGGATTCCCGGCCGCAGGCGGTTTCCGGACCGTCCTGGGTGCTGCCGCCGACACCCGTTCCCTCGGAGTTGTTCGGGGCGACCGTCAACTCGGACACCGGTCAGATGCCCACGTTCCAGCTCGGTACGGTCCGGTTCTGGGACCCGGGCACCCGGTGGGCGCAGATCCACCGTGGCCCCGGTGAGTTCAACTGGGCGACACTGGACCGGTTGGTGGGCGCGGCCAACGAGGCCGGGTTGCCCGTGCTGTTCGTCATCGGAGGCACACCACGGTGGGCAGCTCCGAACGCACCGGCGATGCCGTACGGGGACGGCTCCCGTGCGGCCGCGCCGGACGACCTCGCCGTCTGGGACGAGTTCGTCACCGCTCTCGCCACACGTTACCGCGGCCGGATCGAGTCCTACGAGTTGTGGGTGATGGGCAACGACCGGCACTTCTACGACGACGCCCTGGAACGCTTGGTCGAGATGACCGAGCGGGGGAACCGGATCATCAAGAGCGTCGATCCCAAGGCCAAGGTGCTCTGCCCGGGCATGGGAAGGCTGTGGACTCCCGAGGGGGCGGCGGTCATGCAGCAGTTCGCCCGTCTTGGTGGGTACCACCACTGCGACGCGGCGAGCATCAAGCTGTTCCAACGCACCGCGTCCGATCCTCCCGAGACGATGCTGGAGTTGATCGACACGGTCGACCGGGTGATGCACGAGGCCGGCGTCCACCCGGTGTTGTGGAACACCGGTACGACCTACGACATCCCGCTGCAGCAGCCGTTGGACCGGCAACGGGCGACCGACTACGCGGTTCGCTTCTACCTGGTGGGGTTGATCGGGTACAAGGCGAACCTGCGTCGGATGTACTTCTACAACTGGGGTGGTACGAAGATCCCGATCGTGTTGCAGGCGGTCGGGGGCGCTCCCACCGAGGCGGCCCTGGCCGTCGAGCAGCTGCAACGGTGGCTGGCCCACGCCTCGGTGACCTCGTGCGGCCACGGAGCGGCCATGCACCTTCCGGACAACGTCTGGCAGTGTGCCTTCGTGCTGCGTGAACCGGGCGGTTCCAGGTCCGCGGTGATCCGGTGGACGTCCCAGGGCACCGCCGTGACCGACGTGGGCACCGCCACCACGGTGCACCGGCTGGACGGCACCGTCACCCCGGTTCAACCGGGCAGCACGATCGAGATCGCCGAACGCCCTGTCCTGCTGCGTTCCAGTTGAGTGCACAGGAGCATCTCCCTGTCCCGGTGACACGGTGTTCCCGCAGGTCAGGACGTCTCGGCTCGTCCCACCGTCCCACCGCCCCCGGTTCTGGTTGTCCCGCTCACCGGGTGACGACACGCTCGCCCCGTCAGCCCAGCGGCGAAAGGAGGAAGATGTCCGTCCGAAGACTGCTCGTCACTGTCGGGGCCGTGTTGTCCCTCCTGTTGTCGACCGTCGGTGTCGCTCACGCGAAGCCCGACGTCGGCGCGGCGGCGGCACCGGGGTGGGCTAGCGTGTCGGCCTGGTACGGCCTTGCTGAGGCCCACTGGGACTGGACCGGGCCGGGAGCGGCGAGGAACATCAGCCTCAAGGTGCAGGATCGGTACTGCAACGGCAGCGCGGTTTACGCCTACTTCATCGCAATCCGGAGCAACGGGACCAAGTTCGCCACATCGCGCCACCGCTATGACCACAAGGGATGCAAGGGAGGCGGAACGACTTACACCGGCCTGAGCATCACCGACGGGTACAACATCGCCCACTTGGTGCTCATGCTCTGTGACGACAAGGAAGTCAGCTGTAGGGCGAGTTCCGTGACGAATCGCAACCCCTACGCCTGACCTTCCCGCGAGGAGATCGGTGACCGACGACTCTGGGGGCCACTGACTTCCGATCACACGAACGGAAGGTCGACGGTCTCCTCGACCGTGCCCTGAACCGTCGGCCTCCGCCGATCCGGCTGGAACCGGATCGGCGGAGGCCGACGCATGTGTGGGAGAAGGAGAAACAGCGGTCACCACCTGTTCGGTGCGGTCGGCGCTCGGCCAGGTGCCACTGACCGACAGGGTGCCGCGGACGACTGCTCGGTTCGTGTGCCCACCACCGTGCGGGGCAACCCACGCAACCTCCCCGGCACTCGAATACCCCAGGAATCACAAACGTGTCGCGTGTGAACGCACCCAACCCTCCCGCCGGTCACCCCGTCGAAGGTGGGTTCGTCACTCGAAACGCTGGAATCGGCGGGAATTCTCCCGGCTGGGCGACAACTCCCGGTCGTGAGCCCCCGAACCCGAACCTACGGTGAGGCGAGCCTGCTCCTTCCACCGTGAGGATGTGATGCTGCATGGAACGGTTGGTGGGCGCGGCGATCGACATTGCCTTCGAACGGCGGGTTGAGCCGGCGCACGCGGTGGCGCAGCAGGCCAGGGCGATCGCCGAAACGTGCCACGCCATAGCGGCACGTTTCCACCGCGGCGGAAAACTCGTGGTCTTCGGGAACGGCGGTTCGAGCACGGACGCCGAACACATCGCCGTGGAATTCATGCACCCGGTGATCGTGGGCAAACGCGCACTGCCGGCGATCTGCCTGACCGCGGACGTCGCGACCCTGACCGGGGTGGCCGGCGAAACCGGCCTCGCCGAGGTGTTCGCCCACCAGGTGAGCCTGGTCGCCGACCCCACCGACATCGCCCTCGGTGTGTCCGCCGACGGTGGATGCCCCGGTGTGCTGCGCGGTCTGGAGGCCGCGCACGAGCTGGGCATGCTGACCGTCGCGCTCAGCGGCGGGGACGGGGGTGCCCTGTCCCGGAGCCCGGCCGTCGACCACGTTCTCGTGGCTCCCTCCGACGACCCCCGGGTCGTGAAGGAGATCCACGTGACGATCTACCACATCCTCTGGGAGCTGGTTCACGTGTTCCTCGAACAGCCGGGGGTGTTGGACACCGGGCTGGTGGTGGCATGACCCCCGAGTGTCACGACGACGTCTGTGTCACCTGCTCGGACTCGGCGGTCCGGGCACGGGTGGTCGAGCTCCTGGCGGACGACCTCGCCGTGGTCGACACCGGAGCCAGCCGTGAGACGGTCAGCGTCGGGTTGGTGCACGCCGCGGTCGGTGACGTGCTCCTCGTCCACGCCGGTGAGGCCATCGGGATCGTGGAGGTGGCCCAGGAATGACGCAGCAGGAGAAGGTCGCCGGGGCCGACCCGGAAGGCGGCGTGGAGGCGCTGTACCCGTTCCTGTACTCGGGCGGCAACCGAGCGGACACGGTGATGTCCGAGGTGGTCCGGTCCGTGGTGGGCAAGGCCGAGGAGATCGTCGCCCTGCGCCGCACCGTACTGGAACGCGACCGGGAACGGATCCTGCGGTGCGCCGAGGACATGGCGGAGCGGTTCGCGCGGGGAGGCCGGCTGCTCGCCTTCGGCAACGGGGGAAGCTCCACCGACGCCCAGGACCTGGTCAGCCTGTTCCTCAACCCCACGGGGAACCCCCGCCCGCTCCCGGCGTTCGGGCTCACCAACGACGTCGCGGTCCTCACCGCCCTGTCCAACGACGTCGGGTTCGACGTCGTGTTCGCCCGACAGATCGCCGCCTTCGCCCGACCCCAGGACATCGCCGTCGGCCTGTCGACGAGCGGGAACTCGGCCAACCTGCTCCGGGCCTTCGACGAGGCGGCCCGTCGGGGCCTGCTCACCGTCGGCATCGCCGGCTACGACGGCGGCCGCATGGCCGAACTGGACTCCGTCGACCACCTGTTCGTCGTTCCGTCCTCATCCGTGCACCGCATCCAGGAGGCGCAAACCACGCTCTACCACGTGCTGTGGGAACTCACCGTCACCACGCTCGACCGCCGGCGGCGGGCGGGCGGGCCCGAGATGGCTCGTTCCCGGGCCGGACGGGATCCCGGCGAGGAGGAGACATGACGACCACGTCCACCGCGAGGAAATCCCCGGCCACACCACAGAAGTTCGACGAGATCCACATCCTGTGGATCTCCGAGGGAATGAGCTGCGACGGGGACACCATCTCGGTCACCGCCGCCCAGCGACCCGCACTGGAGGACGTGCTGCTCGGGCTCGTCCCCGGGCTGCCGAAGGTGCACCTGCACAACAAGGTGCTGGCCAAGGAGGTCGGGGAGGAGTTCCTCGCGCCGTACCGCGCCGCGGCCCGCGGTGAACTGGAACCGTTCATCCTCGTCGTCGAGGGATCGATCCCCAACGAGAAGATCAACGGTGAGGGGTACTGGACCTCCCTCGGGAACGACCCCGACACCGGTGAACCGATCACGCTCAACGAGTGGCTGGACCGACTCGCCCCCAAGGCGTGGGCGGTTCTCGCCGTGGGCACCTGCGCCACCTACGGCGGTATCCACGCGATGGCGGGCAACCCCACCGGGTGCATGGGTCTGGCCGACTACCTGGGCTGGGGATTCCGCTCCGCCGGTGGCCTGCCCATCGTCAACGTGCCCGGCTGCCCGGTGCAGCCGGACAACTTCATGGAGACGCTGACCTGGTTGCTGTACCAGGCGGCCGGGATGGCCCCCACGATTCCCCTCGACGACAAGCTTCGCCCGACCTGGTTGTTCGGCAAGACCGTGCACGAGGGCTGCGACCGTGCCGGCTACTACGAGCAGGGGGATTTCGCCGAGGACTACAACTCGCCGAAATGCCTGGTGAAGATCGGCTGTTGGGGGCCGGTGGTCAACTGCAACGTGCCCAAGCGGGGCTGGATGGACGGGGTCGGCGGTTGCCCCAACGTCGGCGGAATCTGCATCGGCTGCACCATGCCCGGTTTTCCGGACAAGTTCATGCCGTTCATGGACGCCCCACCGGGAGGCAGCGTGTCGGCCGCGGTGTCGAGCGCCTACGGAAAGGTGATCCGCAAACTGCGGGAGATCACCAACCGGACCATGAACGAGGAACCGCGGTGGCACCACAACCGATCGGAGCTGACCAGCGGGTACCAGCCGCGCTGGCCGCGGAAGTAGGAGCGAGGAGAGCCACGTGGCCACCACACAGGAAGTCAGGGCGGAGAAGCGCCAGCTCGTCGAGATGGCATGGGATCCGATCACCCGGATCGTCGGCAACCTCGGTATCTACACGAAGATCGATTTCGCCAACCGGCAGGTGGCGGAGTGTCGCAGCACGTCCTCGCTGTTCCGGGGTTACAGCGTCTTCATGAAGGGCAAGGACCCGCGCGACGCCCACTTCATCACCAGCCGGATCTGCGGAATCTGCGGGGACAACCACGCCACCTGCTCGGTCTACGCGCAGAACATGGCGTACGGCATCAAGATGCCCGCCCTGGCGGAATGGATCATCAACCTCGGCGAGGCCGCCGAGTACATGTTCGACCACACGCTCTTCCAGGACAATCTCGTCTTCGTCGACTTCTGCGAACAGACGGTCAAGGAGACGAACCCGAGCCTGCTCCGCCGGGCGGAACAGACCGAGGCGCCGCGCGGGGACATCCACGGTTACCGGACCATCGCGGACATCATGCGCGCCCTCAACCCCTTCACCGGGGAGGTGTACCGCGAGGCCCTGGTGTTCAGCCGGATCACCCGGGAGATGTGCTGCCTGATGGAGGGGCGGCACGTGCACCCGTCCACCCTCTACCCCGGTGGTGTGGGCACCGTGGCCACTCCGCAGCTCTTCACCGACTACCTGTCACGGCTGATCAAGGTACTGGACTTCATCAAGAAGGCCGTGCCGATGAACGACGACCTGTTCGACTTCTTCTACGAGGCCATGCCCGGCTACGAAGAAGTCGGTCGTCGTCGCATCCTGTTGGGCTGCTGGGGCGCGTTCAACAACCCCGAGCACGTCGACTACACGTACGAGAACATGAACAACTGGGGTAACGAGATGTTCGTCACCCCGGGAATCGTGGTTGACGGTCAGCTCGTCACCACCAATCTCGTCGACATCAACCTCGGAATCCGGATCCTGCTCGGCAGCTCCTACTACGACGACTGGGTCGGCGAGGAGACGTTCGTGACCCACGACCCGCTGGGCAACCCGGTCGACCAGCGGCACCCGTGGAACCAGACCACACTGCCCAAACCGCAGAAGCGGGACCTGGAGAACGGTCGGTACTCGTGGGTGATGAGCCCTCGTTGGTACCACGCGCCCACCGACGAGCACCTGGCACTGGACACCGGTGGTGGGGCACTGGCCCGGCTGTGGGTCACCGCGCTGGCCAACAAGGTGGACATCGGCACGGTCAAGTCCACCGGGCACAGCGTCCAGATCAACCTGCCCAAGAGTGCCGCGTTCCCCGAGATGCAGTTCGAGTGGCACGTCCCGAAGTGGGCCAACACCATCGAGCGGGACCGGGCGCGGGTCTACTTCGTCGCCTACGCCGCGGCGGCGGCCTTCTACTTCGTCGAGCGGGCCATGGAGGAGATCCGGGCCGGCCGGACCAAGGTGTTCACCGACTTCACGGTGCCCGACGAGGCCATCGGCTGCGGGTTCCACGAGGCGGTCCGCGGGGTGCTCTCGCACCACCTGGTGATCCGGAACGGCAAGATCGCCAACTACCACCCGTACCCGCCGACCCCGTGGAACGCCAGTCCTCGGGACTTCTACGGCACCCCCGGCCCCTACGAGGACGCCGTGCAGGGAACACCCCTCTTCGAGGAGAACGGGCAGGACAACTTCAAGGGCATCGACATCATGCGCACGGTGCGCAGCTTCGACCCGTGCCTGCCCTGCGGAGTCCACATGTACCTGGGTGGCGGCACGGTGCTCCAGAAGGTGCACTCGCCGACGCTGGGCGCGGGCATCGGTGGCTAGGTGTCGATGACCGGGACGATGCGGCAGGACGACCGGAGCGCCAGGGAGCGGGTCGAACTGGTCGACACGCTGTTGGAACGTGTCGAGGCGCTGCCCGACGAGGAGGGCCGTGTCCTGGCCGTCGAGCTCGCCCGGGCACTGCTGGACCTGTACGGGGAGGCCCTGGCCCGGATCACGACCCTGGTGGCCCAGACCGATCCCGCGGTGGGTGACCGACTCGTCGAGGACGAGCTGGTCACCCACCTGCTGCTCCTGCACGGCCTGCACCCGGACACCCCACAGGAACGGGTGCGACGTGCGGTGGAACAGGTGCGCTCCCGGACGGGTGTCTCCGGGATCGAGCTGGTGGGCCTGGACGAGGGCGTGGCCCGGGTGCGGTTGCCCGCCGGAGGCTGCCGCGCCTCCGGTGCGGCGGTGCGGGCCGCCCTGGAGGAGGCGGTCGTGGCAGCGGCCCCCGAGGTCACGGCCGTCGAGATCGTGCAGGACGCGCCGGCGCCCGCGTTCATCCCCGCGGAGAGCCTGTTCCGGCAGGTGGGTGCCTCCGGAGGGCGGGGAGCATGACCGGGACCGCCCCGACCTCCCGGCTGGCTCGGCTCGTCGCCGGACTGGGCAGCCGACCGGTGCGCCTGGCCGAGACCGACACCAGGTGGCGTGGGGGCAAGGACGACCACCAGTACTGCGAGCTGTGCGCCGAGCCCATCGAACCGGGACACCAGCACCTGCTCGACCTGTCGGCCCGGCAGCTGTGCTGCGTCTGCCGGGCCTGCGCCGTCCTGTTCGACCGGTCGGAGGCCGGTGGACGGCACTACCGGTTGGTGCCGCAGCGCCGGCGCCGCCTCACCGACCTCGTGCTCGGTGACGAGACCTGGGCGAGCCTGCGCATCCCGGTGGGGTTGGCCTTCTTCTTCCACGACTCCGCGGCGGGACGTGTCGTCGGCTTCTACCCCAGCCCCGCCGGGGCGGTCGAGTCCCTGGTGGAGCTGTCCGCCTGGAGCAGGATCGAGCAGGACAACCCGGTGCTGCGCGAGATGGAACCGGACGTCGAGGCCCTGCTCGTGCACCGGGCCCGGGGCGCCCGCGAGCACTGGCTGGTGCCCGTCGACGACTGCTACGCCCTGGTCGGGCTGGTCCGCACCCACTGGACCGGGTTCACCGGCGGACCCGAGTTGTGGGCCGCCGTCGACCGCTTCTTCGCCGAGCTGGAGCGGAGCACCACATGCGACGCAGGAGGAGAGCGATGAGTGACATCAACACGGGACGTCCCCAGACCGAACCGTCCGCGCCGTCGCACATCCCGGGGGTGCACGAGGGCAACGCGGAAGGCGGCTACGAGAAGCAGCCGGGCCACCTGCCCGACGGGCGTTCCACCGCACGGCGCTCCACGGGGGTGAACGCCGACCGTCGCGACCCGATCGACCCGAGCATGCCCAACCTCTCCCCGGCCTGATCGAGCACCCGGACGACCGGACCCACCAAGGAGGAGCCTGCGGTGTCGACCGCCAGCCGCCCACTGCCCCTGGCCGACTCACCCCCCGTGCTGTCCGTCGCCGTGGACGGTGCGGAGGTGGCCACGGCCGCCGCCGTGCCCACCCTGCGGTTCCGCACCCGGATCACGGCGGCGGACACCCGCCCGGTCCGGTCGGTGACCCTTAACGTCCAGGTCCGGATCGCCGCAGCCGAACGCACCTACGACGCGGCGACCCAGCAGCGCCTGGTGGAACTGTTCGGCCTGCCCGCCGAATGGGCGCGCTCCCTGCGCGACCTGCTGTGGACCACCGCGGTGGTCCAGGTGCCGGCGTTCCAGGGCCACACGGTCGTGGACGTCCCCGTGCCCTGCACCTACGACTTCGACGTCGTGGCCACCAAGTACCTGCACGCGGTGCGGGACGGGGAGATACCGCTGGAGTTCCTGTTCAGCGGAACGGTGTTCTACACCGCCGGTGACCTGTTGCAGGCCGCGCAGCTTCCCTGGGACACCACAGCGAGGTACCGGATGCCCGCCGCGCGGTGGCGGGAGCTGATGGACACCTACTTCCCGCACAGCGCCTGGGTGCGCCTGGACCGCACCACGTTCGACCAGCTCTACGCGTACCGGGCGCGGCACACGCTGACCACCTGGGACGAGGCGGTCACGGCGCTGCTCCGGGCCGCCGGACACGACGGCGGGGGTGAGCATGACACGCAGTGAGACCGATCCGGTCCGGCAGATCGTCCAGACGGTGCTCTACGAGGGCTACCTGCTGTGGCCCTACCGCCGCTCGGCACTGAAGAACCAGAAGCGGTGGACCTTCGGCGGGGTCCACCCCCGCCCCTACAGCGTGGCCCGCGGTGAGGACGACCCCTGGCTGCGGCAGACCCAGTGCCTGGTCGAGGTCGAGCCGGGAACCACGGTGGACGTCGAGGTGCGTTTCCTGCACATCGTCCGCCGGGACGTCGCCCGGCTCCGCGGTTCCGACCTGGAACCGGTGCCCGAACTGACCGTGGCGGGCACCCGGCACCTGCCCTGGGAGGAGTCGACCGAACGTGAGATCACCCTCACCGGGCTGGAACTCACCGCACTGGAGAAGGAACCCCACCGGCATCCGGTCGACATCCCGGCCGGCAGGGACGTCGAGTGGCTGACCGACACCTCCGGTGCCCGGGTCGGCGCCCTGGTACGCACCTGGCAGTCCATCGCGGGCGAGGTGGAGGTGCGGGCCGAACCGGTCCAGCCCGGCCTGGCCCGGCTCACCGTCGTCGTGGCCAACACCACCCCGTGGGAGGGGACGAACCGGGACGAGGCCCTGCCCCGCACCATGATCTCCACTCACGTCATCGCCACCGCGGCCGCCGGCCGGTTCGTGTCGTTGCTGGACCCGCCACCGGAGTTCCGCGAGGCCGCCGAGCAGTGCCGCAACATCGGCACCTGGCCGGTGCTCGTCGGTGTGGAAGGTGACCGGCACCGGATCCTGTCCTCGCCGATCATCCTCTACGACTACCCCAGGATCGCGCCGGAAAGCCCGGGCGACCTGTTCGACGCCACCGAGATCGACCAGCTCCTCACCCTGAGCACCATCGCGCTCACCGAGGAGGAGAAGCAGGAGGCCCGGGACACCGACCCCCGGGCCCGGGAGATCGTCGACCGCTGCGACGCCCTCACCCCGGAGCAGCTCATGCGGTTGCACGGCGCGGTCCGGGAGTTCCGCCCGATCCAGGTCCAGGGTGGTGACCGTGACCGGGGCCGGTGATCGCGACGACTTCTGGGCACACATGGAGAGCCGCGGTCCGGCGACGGTGACCGTCGGTGGAACCCGGATCGGTGCGGGCAGCCGGGTGCGGCTCCGGCCCCGCTCCCACGCCGACGTCTTCGACATGATCGCCGACGGGCGCACCGCCGTGGTGGAGGCCGTCGAGCAGGACGAGAGCGGACGCATCCACCTCGCGGTCACCCTGGAGGACGATCCCGGGCGTGACCTGGGCGAGGTACGGCTGCCCGGTCACCGGTTCTTCTACGCACCCGAGGACGTCGAACCGCTGCCGGACTCGACGGCGGCTCCGGCACCGCCACGGGTGCTGGTGGCGGGGGTGGGCAACGTCTTCCTCGGCGACGACGGTTTCGGGGTGGAGGTGGTGCGGCGGTTGGCCGGCCGCATCACGCACCCCCGTGTGGACGTGGTCGACTTCGGCATCCGCGGTATGGACCTGGCGTACGCGTTGCAACGGGACTACCAGGCGGTGATCTTCGTCGACGCCGCCCAGCGCGGTGAGCCACCCGGAACCCTCACCGTGGTCGCCGTGGACCTGCCCGATGCGGAACAGGCCACCGTCGAGACCCACGGCATGGACCCGGTTCGGGTGCTGCGGCTGGCCCAGCAGCTCGGCCGGGTGCCCGAACGGGTGCTGGTCGTGTGCTGCGAACCCGCGACGGTGCCCAGCGGGGAGCTGGACGAGGACCTGCTGATGGAACTGAGTGAGCCGGTGCGCGGTGTCCTGCCCGCTGCCGTGGAGATCGTCGAGTCCCTTGTGGACGACCTGTGCCGTGAGCTCACCGGAAAGACCGGCGAGACCGCGAACAGCGACAACACATCAACGGAGAGGTGACATGAAGAAAGTGCTCGGCATCCTGCTTCTCACCGGCGTCGGCCTCATGATCAAGAAACAGTGGCCCCAGATCAAGCGGTACGTGCGGATCGAGCGGATGTAGCGGCCGGATGCGTGTCGGCACGAGCGCATCGGAAGGGGCCGCCTGATGTGTTTGGGAATCCCCGGTGAACTGGTCGGGTGGGTCGACGACCAACCCGACCTCGCCGTGGTCGACGTCAGTGGAGTGCGACGGAGGATCAACGTCGGCCTGTTGGCCGACCAGGACCTGAGCCCGGGGGACTGGGTGCTGGTCCACGTGGGATTCGCCCTGTCGAAGATCTCCGAGTCCGAGGCCCAGGCGGTGCTGGACTACCTGGCCGAACTCGGACAGTCCTACGAGGACGAACTGGCGGCGTTGCGGGACTCGGCGATCGACTAGGAGGGGGTAGGGGAATGCGGTTCGTCGACGAGTACCGCGACGCACAGAAGGCCCGGGCACTCGCCGCCAAGATCGCGAGCCTGTGCGAGCCGGGTCGGCAGTACAAGTTCATGGAGGTGTGCGGGGGGCACACGCACACCATCTACAAGCACGGCCTGGAGGACTATCTCCCGGAGACCATCACCCTGGTCCACGGGCCCGGGTGCCCGGTCTGCGTCATCCCGATGGGCCGGGTCGACGACGCGATCCACATCGCACGACAACCCGGTGTGCTCATGACCTCCTTCGGGGACATGATGCGGGTGCCGGGCAGCGGCGGGAACTTCTTCGACTCCAACGCCGCGGGCACCAACATCCGCATGGTGTACTCACCGCTGGACGCCCTCCGTCTGGCCCGGAACAACCCGGACCTGCACGTGGTCTTCATGGCCATCGGTTTCGAGACCACCACACCGTCCACGGCCATGACGGTGTTGCGCGCCGCCCGGGAGGGCGTGCGCAACTTCTCCGTCTTCTGCAACCACGTGATGATCATTCCGGCGATCAAGGCGATCCTGGACTCGCCGGATCTGCGCCTGGACGGGTTTTTGGGTCCGGGGCACGTCTCCACCGTCATCGGGTGCCGCCCCTACGAGTTCATCGCCCGCGACTACGGCAAACCGGTCGTGGTCGCCGGGTTCGAACCGCTGGACATCCTGCAGGCCATCTACATGCTGATGCGGCAGCTCGCCGAAGGACGCTCCGAGGTGGAGAACCAGTACAGCCGGGTGGTGCCCTGGGAGGGCAACCGGCTCGCGCTGCAGGCGATGAACGAGGTGATGGAACTGCGGCCCTACTTCGAGTGGCGGGGCCTGGGGTTCATCTCGCACTCGGCGATGCGGATGCGCGAGAAGTACGCGGACTACGACGCCGAACACCGTTTCGAACTGCCCGGTGTCCGCGTGGCCGACCCCAAGGCGTGCCAGTGCGGGGAGGTGCTCAAGGGCGTGCTCAAACCCTGGGAGTGCAAGGTGTTCGGTACGGCCTGCACCCCGGAGACCCCCATCGGCACCTGCATGGTCTCCCCGGAGGGTGCGTGCGCGGCCTACTACAACTACGGCCGGTTCACCCGTAACCGGGTGCGGGAGGCGAGTCTGCGATGACCACCCGCCAACACCTCGTCCCGACCCGCTCCGGTGACCGTCCCCAGGACCGGGAACAGCAGGTGCTCGACCGGATCGAGAAGGCCCGGCGTCGCCCGCCCAAGGTGCGGGAGGAACGCGTCACCATGGCCCACGGAGCCGGGGGCAAGGCCGGCCAGAGCCTCGTTGAGGCGATCTTCCTGGACGCCTTCCGCAACCCGCTGTTGGAGCCGCTGGAGGACGCGGCCGACCTCACCGTCGGCGGAGCACGGCTCGCGTTCACCACGGACTCCTTCGTGGTCTCCCCGCTGTTCTTCCCCGGGGGGAACATCGGGGACCTCGCCGTCAACGGCACGGTGAACGACCTGGCCGTGTCCGGGGCACGCCCGCTGTATCTGACCGCGGGCTTCATCCTGGAGGAGGGATTCCCGGTCGCCGACCTGACCCGGGTCGTGGCCTCTATGCGGGCCGCGGCCGAGGCGGCGGGCGTGCAGATCGTCACCGGCGACACCAAGGTGGTGCAGCGGGGCAAGGCCGACGGGTGCTACATCAACACCGCCGGGGTGGGCGTCATCGACGACCCCGACCGGCGGCTCGGTGTGGCCATGGTCCGGCCCGGTGACGCCGTCCTGGTGTCCGGTCCCGTGGGCGAGCACGGCGTGACCATCATGCTCGCCCGGGGCGAGCTGGACCTCGACGCCGATCTGAAGTCGGACACCGCACCGGTGCACGAACTGGTCGCGGGTCTGCTCGCCGCGGTACCCGGCGTCCGGGCACTGCGGGACGCCACCCGCGGTGGGGTGGCCACGATCCTCAACGAGATCGCCCGGGCGGCCGAGGTGGCCGTCGTGGTCGACGAGGCGGCCGTGCCGGTACGCCCCGAGGTCCGCGGTGCCTCGGAGCTGCTGGGCATCGACCCGCTCTACGTGGCGTGCGAGGGGCGGATCGTGGTCGTCGTCGAGGGCAGCGCGGCGGACGACGCCCTCGCGGCGCTGCGCTCCCACCCGCTCGGGGCCGAGGCGGCGGTGATCGGCCGTATCGCCGAGGATCCACCTGGCATGGTGCTGCTGCGGACCGCGTTCGGCGGCACCCGGGTCATGGACCTGCTCGTCGGTGACCCGCTGCCACGGATCTGCTAGCCATGCACGAGTTGCCGATCACCGAGAGCGTGGTGGACGCGATCCTCGAGCACGTCGGGGACGCGAAGGTGATCTCGGTGCAGCTGGAGATCGGCAAGCTCTCCGGGGTGGTGCCCGACGCCGTCCGGTTCTGCTTCGACATCGTGTGCGCGGGCACCCCCCTGGAGGGGGCACGACTCGACATCGTCGAACCCGAGGGCAGCGCGCGGTGCCGTGACTGCCACGCCGAGTTCCCGTTGGCGGAACTCGTCCCGTTCTGTCCCTGCGGCAGCGTCGACGTGGAGATCACCGGAGGACAGCAGCTCCGGGTGCGTTCGGTGGAGGTGGTCTAGATGTGTGCGACCTGCGGGTGCTCGGACGACGCGGGGGTGCGGGTCACCACGCCCGGTCATCCCCACGACCACGACCATGACCACGGCCGCGGTCACGGGCACGCGCACCACCACGAGACACCGCCGAAACCCCGCACCCTGCTCCTCGAGCAGGACGTGCTCGCCAAGAACGACCGGATCGCCCAGGACAACCGGGAGTGGCTGCGCGCCCGACACGTCCTGGCCGTCAACCTCATGAGCTCACCCGGGTCGGGCAAGACGACCCTGGTGGAACGCACCGTGCGGGAGTTGGGGGCGACCTGTCCGACGGCGGTCGTCGAGGGGGACCAGGAGACCACGGTGGACGCCGATCGGATCAAGGCCGCCGGGGCGCCCGTCGTCCAGGTCAACACCGGTGCCGGATGCCACCTGGACGCCGACATGCTCCGGCGTGCCCTGGACGTCCTGAACCCGGCTCCCGGCTCGGTGCTGTTCGTCGAGAACGTCGGCAACCTGGTGTGCCCGGCCCTGTTCGACCTGGGGGAGAGCTGCCGTGTCGTGGTCATGTCCGTCACCGAGGGCCAGGACAAGCCACGCAAGTACCCCCACATGTTCGGTGCCGCCGACCTGATCCTGCTCAACAAGGTGGACCTGCTGCCCTATGTGGACTTCGACGTCACGGAGTTCCGCCGTCAGGCCCACACGGTCAATCCGGGGGTGCGGATCCACGAGGTGTCCGCGACCCGGGGGGACGGGTTGGACGGCTGGTACCGCTGGCTGCAGCAGCACCCGCAACGGACGGGTGATCAGCGGCGTGCGGCGACCACCGCCTGACCCAGGCTCAGCCCACCGTCGTTCGTGGGTACCCGGGAGTGGGTCAGCACCCGGAACCCCAGGGTGTCCAGTGCGGTGACGGTGCGTTCCAGCAGGAACAGGTTCTGGAAGACCCCGCCGGAGAGCGCCACCACGTCCAGCCCGGTGCGGGCGCGCAGGGCGACACAGGTACGGGCGATCGCGTCGGCCAGGCCGTTGTGGAACCGGGCGGCGATCACCGGGGCGGCGACCCCGCGCCGCAGGTCCGCCACGCACGCCCGCACCAGGTCCGCCCCGGGCAGTACGAGCACGTCGTCACCGCACAACTCCACCGGGTAGGAGCCGGTTTCCGTGGGATCGGCCCACTGCTCCAGTTCCACCGCCGCCTGCCCCTCGTAGGTGATCTCGTCCCGCACACCCAGGAGCGCGGCGACCGCGTCGAAGAGCCGACCGGCACTGGAGGTCAGCGGGGCGTTGACCCCGCTGCGGGCCAGGGACACCACGCCCGTCCACCGGTCCGCGTTCCGGGTCACGACCGCAAGACCGTCCGGGGGAGCGGAGTCGTACGCCACCTCCAGGTAGGCGGCGGCCATCCGCCACGGCTGCCGGACGGCCGCGGTCCCACCGGGCATCGGCACCGGTGCCAGGTGGGCGAGCCGCCGGAAGTCGGCGGTGTCGGCAACCAGGAACTCCCCACCCCACAGCGTGCCGTCGGTACCCATGCCCAGGCCGTCGAACGCCACCCCCAGCACCGGGCCGTCCTCGCCGTTGTCGGCCAGGCACGAGGCGATGTGCGCGTGGTGGTGCTGCACCCCGACCAGTGTCACCCCGTCCAGCTCCTGGGCGTACTTGGTGGACAGGTACTCCGGGTGCAGGTCGTGCGCGACGAGCTCGGGGTCGATGTCGAACAACCGTCGGAAGTGCTCGATGCCCTCCACGAACGCCTGCAGCGTCTCGTAGTTCTCCAGGTCCCCGATGTGGTGGGACAGGAAGGCGTGGTGGTCCTTGGCCAGACAGAAGGTGTTCTTCAGCTCGCCACCGCAGGCCAGCACGTGTCGGGGGAAACGGCGACGCAGCACCAGCGGCTCGGGCGCGTACCCCCGGGAGCGTCGTTGCAGCTGCTCCCGGCCCCGGAAGGGTCGCACCACGGAGTCGTCGCAGCGCACGTGGATGGCACGGTCGTGGACCAGGAAGGCGTCGGCGATGTCGCGGAGCCGTTCCTGGGCGTCCTCGTCGCGGTAGGCGATCGGCTCGTCCGAGACGTTGCCACTGGTGAGCACGATCGGCCCGCCGAACTCCGCCAGGAGCAGGTGGTGCAGCGGCGTGTAGGGCAGCATCAACCCGAGCCGGCGGTTCCCCGGGGCGACCGCTTCGGCCACCTCCGCGTCCTCCCGCCGGGGAAGGAGCACGATGGGGCGCCGGCGGTTGGACAGCAGCTCCGCGGCCAGCTCGCCCACCTCGCACAGCTTCTGCGCCGTGGCCAGGTCGGGCACCATGAGCGCGAACGGCTTGTCCTCGCGGTGCTTGCGTGCCCGCAGCAGTGCCGCCGCGGTCTCGCTGCCGGCGTCCACGGCGAGGTGGTAGCCGCCCAGACCCTTGACCGCCAGGATCCGGCCGGCGCGCAGCCGTTGGGCCGCGAGGACCACCGGGTCGCCGGGCACGGCCCGCCCGTTCTCCACCAGGCGCAGCGTGGGGCCGCACGCGGGACAGCACACGGGCTGGGCGTGGAACCGGCGGTTGGTCGGATCGTGGTACTCCCGGGCGCACTCGGCGCACATCGGGAACTCGGCCATCGTCGTGAGCGGGCGGTCGTAGGGCACCCCACGGACGATGGTGAAGCGCGGGCCGCAGTTGGTGCAGTTGATGAACGGGTAGCGGTACCGCCGGTCGGTGGGGTCGAACAGCTCGGCCAGGCAGTCCGCGCAGGTCGCGCTGTCCGCGGACACCAGGGTGCAGGTCGCACCGTTCCGCTCCGAGGCGACGATGGTGAACCCCCCGTCTCCTCGGGGTGCCAGCTCGTGTGTCGTGATCCGGTCCACCACCGCCAGAGGCGGCGCCTCCCGGCGCAGGGAGTCCAGGAACGCGACGACCTCCTCGCGGTCGCCTTCCACCTCGGCGAACACACCGCGGGAGTCGTTGCCCACGTGCCCGGCCAGGCCCAACCGGGTGGCCAGTGCGTGGACGAACGGCCGGAACCCCACTCCCTGGACGACACCCTCGACCCGAACCGCCATTCGAACCGGCCGTCGCATGGGAGCAGTGTCCAACGGACATCGTTTCCCGGCAGGGCACGCGGTGGTTCACCACCCTGTCGAGGAGTCCCACGATGGGGTGGTGCGTCGTTCACCGGCATCGAGACCGCGACCGGGTCGGTGGGCACGGTTCCCCTGCCCAGGGCTGCCCTCACCGGTGGCAGGGGGATCGGGCGCGGTACCCCGTCCGGCTAGGACACCGCCTGTCGCAGTGGTGCCCCCACCTCGTGCAGGTGGCGCAGCACCCACAGGTAGGAGCGCGGCAGGCTGCACTGGGTGTAGGGGATGCCCCGCTCCTGGCAGAAGCGTTGCACGATGGGCTGCACGCGGCGCAGGTTCGGGCGCGGGGCATGTTGGGGAACAGATGGTGCTCGATCTGGTAGTTCAGGCCACCGAGCAGGACGTCGACCCATCGACCGCCGGTGATGTTGCGAGAGGTGAGCACCTGCCTGCGCAGGAAGTCCAGACGCTGGTCCGGCGGCACGATCGGCATGCCCTTGTGGTTGGGTGCGAACGCACAACCGAGGTACACCCCCATCACACCCTGGTGCACCAGGATGAACAGCACCGCCTTGAGCGGGGAGAGCACACCGAACACGATGGCCAGGTAACCCACCGTGTTCAGTACCAGCAGCACCGTCTCCGAGGCGGAGGATCTCACCTCGCGGCGCAGCGCGGCCTGGAAGCTGGAGATGCGCAGCATCACCGCTTCGGCCAGCAGCATCGGGAAGAACAGGAACGCCTGGTACTTGGCCACCCACCGCAGGAGCCCCCGCTTGTTGCGGGCCTGTTCGGGACTGAACGCCAGCGCGGGGATGTCGATGTCGGGATCGCTGCCCTCGTGGTTGGGGTTGGCGTGGTGTCGGTTGTGCTTGCCGACCCACCACTGGTAGCTGATTCCGGTGATGGCCCCGTGGATGCGGCCGACGAGGTCGTTGGCGCGGCGGGAGCGGAAGATCTGCTGGTGACCGGCGTCGTGGCCGACGAACGCGAACTGGGTGGACACCATCGCGAGGATCACCGCGACCACCAGCTGCCACCAGGAGTCACCGATCAGGAGGAACGCTGCGGCGGTTGCGGCGAGCAGCAGGAGATTGACCGCGATCTGTGCCGCGTAGTACCCGTGCCGTCGCCGCAGCAGACCGGCTCGCCTGACCAGTCGGATCAGGTCGGTGAAGTCGCTGCCCTGGCTGCCCCGTGGTGGGTGTGTCGGCAGGTCCGTTGTACCCATCGTGGTCATCGCCCCCAGCTGGTGGGACACACCTCCTACTTCTCGCAGGGTTCCCTCGACTGATCGGCTGACACCGTCGGAGGCGTGCGCGGGCAGCTCCTTCACCGCAACGAGGGATACCGGTGCGGCACCGGTGCCGCCCGCCGGGTCACCGGCCGGGTGCCGCCATCGGCCATGCCCTGGCAGGCGCTCACCTTCGGGGGTGGTCGACGGTGAGTGCACCGTTGTGCTGTGCTGGGACAGCACGTCGATGATCCAGACCCGTAACGGAAGGAATCCCGAATTGCCCGCACAGCCGGTCGTGGAACGCCTCAGCTCCCGCACCGTGGCCTACCTCCAACAGCCCGGGGGGTGGTTCCTGAACAACGCCGGCTGGGTCACCGGTACCGAGCAGACCCTGCTGGTCGACACCTGCGCCACGGAGGAGCGCACCCGGCAGCTGCTGGCGGCGTTCCGCGACGACACCGGGACCGGGGCACCCCGGACCGTGGTGCTCACCCACGCCCACGGCGACCACGCCAACGGTGCGGGACTGCTCGTGCGTGCGGGGAGCACGGTGCTCGCCACCGAGCCTGCTGCCCGGGAGATCGCGGCGGGGCCGCACACCTACCCGCAGGTGTTCGCCTACGACGGCTGGGGCGACATCACGCCGCCGGAGAGTCTCACCACCCTCACCGGCCCGACATCCGTCGATCTCGGGGACGGGCACACCGCCGAACTGGTGCCCGTGCCCGAGCGCGCCCACACCGCGGGTGACCTGGTGGTGTGGCTGCCCGGGGAGGGCGTGGTGTTCACCGGGGACCTGCTGTTCGTCGGGGTCACCCCGCTGGCCGTGCACGGCTCGATCCGGGGATGGCTCGCCGCCCTGGACTGGCTGGCCGGGTTCGAGGCGGCCCAGCTAGTGCCCGGGCACGGACCGGTGTGCACCGGTGACGAAGCGATCACGGCCGTCCGGGGCTACCTGCAGTGGCTGCTGGACGTGACCGCCGAGGACAGTCCAGACTTCGCCGCGTTGCACGAGCAGGCCAACGGTCGCTGGCCCGACTGGTTGGACGGGGAGCGGCACGCTGTGAACCTGCGGTTGGCGCATGCCGAGGTCCACGGATACTCGTTCGACCTGCCCGCGGCCATGTACGCCCTGGTACGTGCCGCCGGAGGACCGCTCGCCCTGGACCTGTGAGCGGGGTACGGATTCTCCGGTCGACGCGGACCGAGGCTCGGTGACCAACGGAGTCGATCGGCGTTCACCAAAGAAAATATTCTTCGATGCTGCTAAATCAATGATTTCAGTGTTGACTGAAATAAAAACACTCCAACAACACAAGAACCGCCAAATCCCACAACAAACCAGAACAAGGACGAAAGGGCCTGCCGATTACCCTGGGTAACTAATGGTGCTGGAGTGTGCGTCCCAGTGACGACAGGGCAGGAGTGCCCTGTCGTCACCCCAGTCAGTGTCAGGCACGAGCGGCCGCTGACGACAGATGTACTCGTGCCGGCTCCGGTGCCGCGTGCGGATCGACGATCCGCACGCGGCACCGGCCGGTCAGGGACTACTTCCCATCCGGGGACTCGTGCTTCGAGGTCCTGGCGTCGCCCGTGGTCTCGGTGATCCACGTCTGGACCAGGGCGGCGAGGTCGGCCTTCGACACCCCTTCCACGACGAGCTTGTTCCCGTCCTTCTCCAGGGTGGCGCTCCTGGTGGTCTGCCGGTTGATCCAGGCGAGGACGATGTCGGTGACGGCTTTCAGGGTCGCAGCGGACAGGATGCCGTTGACCGCGAGGGTGCCGATGTGCTGGGCGAGACCACTCTTGGCACCCTCGGACGTCCTGCCGGTGGTGACGTGCTCCACCCGGTACAGGTCGGGCAGGAGAAGGAGCTCCTCGCGCAGTGCGGCAGTCTGCTGGTCGAGCTCCTCCGGCGTGCCGCCGGTCAGGTGCAGGGTGATCAGTAGGTCGTGCGCGGTGCCGCTCATCCCGGTGTGCGTTCCCCTTCTCCGTGGTGACTGGGTGGGTGGTTCGTCCGTCTCGACGCTATCCGATCGTGAGGTGGAGGATCTCCTGAGCGACGAACCAGCGGTTGCCGTACTTCGGGATGTTGTCCGCGGCGATGCACTTCCGGACAGCGTCGGTCAGGTCACGTCGCTGCTCGCCGTTCATCCTCTGGGCCAGGGCCCGGGCGGTCACCAGGGCGTGGTACTGCTCGAAGGCGGAGCGGGGTGTGCTGATCCCGTCGACGAGGCAGGACACGTCGGTGTCCCGCACCCGGCCCCGGCGGCGCAGGGCGCCGAGGGTGATGACACGTGCGGCGTCGTCGGCGGCTGCGAAATCGGCGGTCCTGCGGTCCAGTTCGCCGAGTCGATCGGCGCTCGCGCCGGCTGCGGTGGCCTCCCAGATGATCTCGTCGAGTCGCCTGGTGCGGTTGTCGCTGCTGGGCAGGACATCCCGGATCGCGCTGTACCGCACCTCCAGATCCCGGAGTCTCCTGGTCAGCGCCGCGAGATCTTCCCGGCGTTGCGCATCGGTGTGTTCCTGCGGTTGTCCGGCACGGGCGAGGAGGATCTTGCCCTGTACTCCGCTGCTGAACGAGGTCGGGGTCTGCGGGCCCTTCCCGGCCACGGTGCTGGTCACGTAGGCGAACAGGTCCTCGGCGGAGATCCAGCCGTCCCCGTCCCGGTCGGCCGCGCCGCTGCGGAGTCCCTCCACGACGGCCTTGGTGAACACCGATCCGGCTCCTCGGTCCAGGGTCAGCTCACCGGACTCGTAGGCGTACTCCAGGGCATTCGTGGCGGTGATGACGAAACAGCCTCGCCCGCAGACCTGACTGGCCAGGTCTCCGACGAGGGTGCTCTTCGGAGCCATTCCCTTGACGAAGGCACCGCTGTAGCAGCAGTCCAGCAGCGCGATCTTCGCTCCGGCGCGGCTGCGTTCCATCTGTTCGTTCACGAACACCGACGACACCGCGGTCGAGGCCAGGCGGTTGCACCGCGTTCCCGGGACGGCGAAGTAGAGCCGGCCCCAGGGATCCTTCACGCCGTGGCAGGAGAAGTAGAGCAGGACCAGGTCCGAGGAGACGCGTTCACTGAGGACGTCCTCGATGGTCTCCTCGACCTCCTGGCGGGGGCGGTCAATCAGGAGCAGGGTCTCGTCGAAGGCTCCGGCGGCCGGGTCCTGCAGCACCTCCGCCAGGGCTTTCGCGTCCTGGGCGGGGGCTCGTAGCCGTCGCAGGTCCGGGTCGGTGTACTCGGCAGCTGCGATCAGCAGGGCGATCCGCCGCCCGCCTGGCTGAGCGGCTTCCGGTCCCATTGACGGTCTCCCTGGTTCCGATGGTGTCGTGTCAGGTGTCCTGGAGCGCCGGGTGCCGAGGTGCAGGGGTCATCTCCTCGGGGGCATGTGGGGGAACGGGGGTGATCCCTGGTGTCGGCAGCGGCGAGGATAGCGGCGAGCGGGGCACCGCAGGATGGTTTCGATCAACGATCCTGCTCGGTGCGGGTCGGCCGGCTCTCCGGGTGTGTGTGAGGACGTCCCGGGCGGTGGTGTGGCCACTGTGGGTGGTGGTGCCGTCGACATTGGCCAGCGGGTGTCGGGTGTTCCGCGTCTGCTCGTCGACTGTCGCGGACGGCCTGTCGGAACGTGGTGCCGGTCAGAACCGGATCCCTGATCGGCATGACCGGCATTGCGTCGGCGAGGTGTGGGGTCCACCGGTGTCGGTCCGGCCAGCTGGGGGACCTGGCCGGACCGACACCGTGATCAAGCATGACAGACGTACTGCGTCCGTTCGGTGGAGTTCCTCTGCTTGATCGATCCACGTGCGGTGGAGTGGGGCATCGTGTTGCCGACAGGGGGTCGTCCCGGCTGACCGGGGTGTACCGCGACGACCCCATCAAGGCAGCGTTGTGCGGTCCGGCGCGGGCCTCGGTTCACGTGGTGGAGGCCGTCGGTCCGGTCACCGGCAGAGCCTGCAGGCCGGGGCTGCGCCGGGAGGTGCGTCGGGGCAGCTCGCGGTGGGGCACGGCGAGGGCGAGCCGGGGGAAGCGCCCCAGCAGGCGGGTGACCGCCCGGTGGGTCCGCAGGTGGGTCAGGATTTGGTGGTGAACTCCTGGCCGAACACCTGTGGGGCGGTTGCGGTCATGTCGTGCTCTTCCCCGCCGAGTCGTGGGGCACTGTCGACGCTGTGACCGTCAGCGGGGAGCGGGTGCGTGCTCGTGCCACCTGTGCCAGCCAGTGGGCCACGGACAGTACCCCACTGTTCTCCGCCGGGCAGGGTAGTTCTGGGCCGTTGCCTGTGGGCGGGAGGCCGCTGCCGTGGGCGGCCAGGCCATCGGTCAGGCAGCTGGCGACCACCGCTGTGTCCAGGTCCGTTCCGGTCAGGCCTGCGGCTCGGCCGTGCCGGCGGGCTGTGTCGGCCACGGTTGGGTCCATGTAGGGCCGCAGTGCCAACAGCCCGTCCTGGATTTCCACCACCCGCTGGTAGAGACGGTCCTCGACACCCCTCAGGGAGATCCGGTTCTGCCACCAGTGGTCCAGGTGCCGGTACCAGGAGGTGTGTCCCAGGTGGCGTCGGAGTCGGCTGCGGACTGGGCCGGGAGGGTGGTGCAGGACCAGCACGATCTCCGGAAAGGCGGTGGTGAGTTCCCGCCACAGTGGCTCCAGGGCCCAGTGCAGCCGCAGGTGGGCGAGTTGGCGGGTCCAGCGCAGCAGCGGTGCTCCGAGTACCGGGAGGAGGACGCCGGCCGCCATCGTCATGGCGCCCACGCTGGCCAGCATGGGGCCGACCATGTTGGACAACACGTCCAGATCGCCTCGGCCGCCTCGCCACCGGTCGCCCAGGGCGACGATCTTGAACAGGCTGTAGCCCAGGGAGATCGCGGCGCCGCCGCTGAGCAGGCGCAGGCTGAGTCGGAGCAGGCCCCGCCTGACCTGTTGGGCCCAGTGCCAGGTCATCGAGGTCAGACTGATCTCGTTGACCGTGTATGTCGTCCAGAACAGCAGGTAGAAGCCCATGACCAGTGGTTCACGGGCGTAGTGGGCGTCGAAGTCCACCACGTGTTGTTCGGCGACCACACCCTGGGTGGCGGCGAGGGTGAACAGCACCCACATGGTGAGCAGGACACCGCCGGTGACCAGTAGCCGCCGTCGCACCCGCGGCCAGGCTTCCGTGTAGCCGTGGCGGTGGAACAGGGGCATCGCCTGGGTGGCGACCGTGAACAGCACGACGGAGCTGTAGACGAAGGCGCTGGCGATGTTGGGCACGCCGAACAGTCGGTCCACTGCGACGTATCCCGGTGGGGAGGCGATCACGAACGCCCCGAGGGGGGTGAGCATGGTGGCGGCGACCGATGCCGTGGTGGCGCGGGCTTCGCGGTCCTGTTCGGTCAGCTCGTGTCGGCGCGGCCACTGTCGCCGTATCAGTCGGAGCAACTGCCCCAGCTTGTACAGGCCGGCTGTTCCCTCCAGGGCGGCGACGGACAGGTAGACGACGGTGAACAGCTGCACGAGATCCGTCACAGCAGGGATCGGGTGAAGCGGGCCTCGGGGGTGGCGGGGGCGGCTGCGTTCTGGGTGGTGCGGCTCATCCGGGCCAGGGTGCGTGCCATTGCCTCGGCCATGTACTCGTGTTCCTGGTCGTAGCTGCTGCGCTCGAGGATCTCGTTGATCAGGTCCTCGTCCAGGTCCGGAAGGGCAGTACGGAGCTGCTCGGCGGAGAGGTGGACACCGGGGTGGCAGAGGCTGATGTGGACCAGCTCGTGCAGGATGATCACTTCTCGTTGCAGGGGTTGGGCATCGCGGACGTAGAAGACTAGGTCTTCGGTGTCGGTGCTGATCCACAGCCCGTAGGCGCCGCCGGGGATGTGGTCCATCGGCAGGATGCGGATGGGTCTGCCGGTTCTGTGTTCCAGGGCGCGGGCGACGTCGTCGACGGTGAACGGTCGGCCGAGCAGGCCCAGGTCGGTCAGCAGTTCCTTGCAGCGGTGTTGGATCGTCCGGTGGTCGGCGGGGAGCGTGGGTGCCTCACTCATCGGTGCGCTCCCGTTGCGCTGTGGGGGCTTGGTCGATCGCGGCCAGGATCTGCCGGAATCCTTCTGTGGAGAGCGTGGCGAGTTTGGGGTCCAGCCGGGCGGCGATCGTGCGCATCCGGCTCGCCGCGATCAGTTGGTCGAGCTGGTTGTTGATCCGGTGGTGTGTGGTCGGGTCGGTGAAGTAGGCGACCTGGTCGGCGGGGTGTTTGATTCCCGCCCAGCGGGCGAGTAGTTGCAGTACCCCCACCGGGGGGTCGCCGCTGTCGAGCTTGGTGGCCAGTTCCGTGGGGCTGTCCGGGTAGGTGTAGCGGGTGCAGATCTGTTGTGCGGCCTGTTCGGTGGTCAGGTCCTCACCGGCCAGTGCGGCGCGTTTGGCGATGAGTGTGCGCACGGCGTCGGCCACCGGCAGCGGGGGTGTCGGGTCCGGTTCGGTGTCGGCTGCGGTGGCGGTGTCGGAGGTGTCCTCGAGCCACCACTCCAGGGGGCGGTGGAAGAACTCCACCAGTTTCGGGAGCTGATCGATGCGTGGCTGGGTGCCGCGTAGCCACATGCCGACCGTGGTGCGTGCGACGCCGACCGCCGCGGCGACCTCTGTCTGCTGGTAGGGCTTGGTCCGTGGGGGGAGTGGGTGTTCCATCGCGAAGCGCAGCTTGTGCGCGAACGTGTGGGGCACTCCGTCGGGCTGCTCTCTGGTCTCGTCGGAAGCGTTGCGTGCGGTCACGTCTCGTCTCACCTTGTTCACCTTCTGGTGTGTTGGTCCCCGTGTTCGGGCCTGCGATATGCGGCCACGGTCACCGAGGTCAAAACTTTGACGTCGCCATGTCGTGTTGACACCGCACGGCGGGGGGAGCATGGACTGCCGCCCACGCGTTACTCCACCGATCGGCCTGGGCACGGTCGGTATCCGGGCCGAGTGCTCTGGGGGACCGCCCGGTGTTGACGCGACTGGGGGAAGAGCTGGTCGGGCCACACTCTGGGGGAGGCCCGACCAGTGCCCTCGCTGCACTCGTGAACGGTTCGTGGATGCGGCGCCCCGGCTTCTGCGGTTGCTGCCTGCGTGTGCCGGGTGTGGTGGGGTGAGGTCCCCTTGTCGGCTGTGGCCGGACATCGCCTGGAGCATTCTCGGCCGGCACCGTGGGCAGCGGTTGCCCGGGTGGCGCGGTGTGAGCGGGGCGGCGGCGAAACCGGTCGGGTTGTGCGTGGTCGGTCGAGGGGCCGAGGAGGAGCGGTGTGGCTGGGACCGGCGTCAGCAGGCGGTACGGCGCAGCTGGGTACGCAGCTCCATGAGCAGTTTGCCGAGCATGTTCTCACCGGTGCCGTCCCCGCCGTCCCCCCAGAACGCGTCCCGCTCGGTGTGTTCGACCAACTCGGCGTCCCCGGTGGACAGCAGCAGTTCCCGCAGCTGTGTGTGCTGGGTGAACTTCGCCTGCAGGGCTCGGCGCATCACCGCCACCCGCACCTGGTCCCAGTCGGGGCGCAGCGGCAGATCACGTGAGCGGGCCCGGCGGGCGGCGACCATCGGGCTGGGAGTGAGACGGATGCGTTCCGCATGCGGGGTGCCAGCGAACTTCTGGGCCTGGAAGTAGTGCTCACTCGTCGGCCACTCCACCCCGTCGACCACGATCGGGTACGGCGCGAAGTTGGAGAACTCCCCGTAGGGGTCGCCCACCCGGTAGAAGCGGATCACGTGTCGTGTCATCGGTCTCCTGCTGCCGTGCCTGCGCTCGGGTCGGCACAGTACTCCCTGTTCTGCGTAACTCCGTACCGCATTTCCGGACGTGCTCTTTGGTTGTCTCTGTCCATCAAGCCCGAAGGTGGCGTGACCGGCTCGTCGGATGCACCGTCGGGAAGCGGTCGGGATGACTGCGAAGACGCAGCGCCGCGGAGCGGAACTCTTCCCATGGTTCCTGTGCCCAACTTGCGCGGCCGGTCGTCGTGGTGACACGAGCTCGATGTGACGGGGTCCGTCCAGGAGGTGCCCCGGCCGGTTCCCCTTGGCTCGTGGTGGCTCGGGTGGGGTCGTCACGGCCCTCGAACGGGTCGTCCCGCCGCGTCCCCTTTCGGGGGAGGGTGTAGCCCCTTGTCCCAGCGGTGAGGTGTTTCCGCAGGTCAGACTGTGTTGTCTCATCCCACCGTCCCATTGATCGCGACAGTTGTTGTGTCACCTGCCGGATGGCGGACACGCTGGCCCTCGTCTTCGCCCGCGAAGGGGCTGCCCGGGGGCACGGATGGGGCAGCAGCCTGGGGGCCTTCGCGGGTGAAGACGACTGTCTCTGGGGAGCTGGAGCCGACCGTGACGCCGTGGACGCGGTTGGTCCCGCTCACCGGTTCTCGGGCGGGGTTAAAGGGGACGATGACCGACCAGTCCTTCCGGTTGCTCACGCGCTTTGCGGTGGCCGCAGCGGCCGCTGCTGCCCTCGCACTGGTTGTCGCGATCGTCTTCCCCAGCCCGGTGATGCTTCCCCCATTCCCTGTTCTCCCGCCCTGGGGTGGAAGGCCTGACGAGGACCCGTTCTCTTCGTTCGTCGAGCTGTTGATCTCGCTCGCCGCTCTTGCCGTGTTGGCCTGGTGGGCGCTGGCCGAGGCCCTGCGGCTGCGGAGGGGGATGATTCGCGGGCAGCATCCTTGGCGTCTGGTGCTCGGAATTGCTTTTGTGTTGTCCGCGACGGTTGGTCTGCTGTGGGGGACGTACTGGTTCCTGGAGACTGTGCTCGTACCTGAGCTGGGGCATCCTCGGGGGCGTATCGAAGGGGAAGTCCTGTTCTTCCTGTCGTTCTTCGGCTGGGTCATTGCACTCGGCGCCTGGCTGGTGTTCGTTCTGCTGCGGCGCTTCGTCCGGGAGGGGGCGCGCAAGCAGGCGTACCAGCGGTCGGGTTGGGTGGTCATGGCCGTCGCGCTCCTGTTGCCGCTGATGGGCCCGACGGTCCTGGTCATGAGGTCGAACCTCGATCTCCTGCTGCTGTGCATACCCTCCACTGCGTTCGCCCTGGTCGGTGTCCATCTGTTCCAGCGATACCGCAGGATGCCTTTTTACGTGCTGCTTTCCGCTTTCGGCTGGGGTGCACTCATATCGTTCGGTGCTGCCGGGCTGAACGCCATGTACCTCAGCTACGTTCCACGCCTGCTGAGAAGCCAGGAGGCGATTAACGCTGGCCTCAACCTGTCTGCCGGGGTATTCGAGGAAATGTTCAAAGGGGCGGGGATCGCGGTCATCTACCTGCTCGCCCGGCGGTGGTTCGACAATGTTGCCTCCGGTGTCGTGGTCGGCGCTGCGGTCGGTCTGGGGTTCAACTTCACCGAGTCCGTCGAGTACATGGCCGTGGACGCCGGGATGCAGTTCTGGATCCGTCAGACCGTGGGGCTGATGACCAGCCACGTGGGCTTCTCGGCCCTGGTCGGTGCTGCGTTCGGAATCGCCCGGCAGCTCGGTGACCCGCGCCGCGGGCAGCGTGTGGTCGCTGCCGGATATGCGGCGGCGGCGTGTGGCCACTTCGTCAACAACTACGTGCTGTACAAGGGCAGTGCGTGGTTCACGCTGTCCGACGACCCCGTGGTCACCGTGCTCCTGGTGTACCCGGCGGCGATCCTGCTGCTCCAGGGGCCGTTCCTGGTCGTGTACCTCCTCCTGCTGCGCCACGGGCTCCGGGAGCAGGCCACGGTGATCGCCCAGCAGACCTCCGTCGAGGCGTGGAGTGGGCACGGTGTGATCACACCGCCCGAGGTACCACTCCTGTCGGACGCCCGGGAACGGTTCCGGGAGCGGCTGCGGGCACTGCGCAACGGCGGCCCCCCACGCGTGGCGGGTCACCGGTCGGCTGCGTGCAGCCCAACTCGACCTGCTGATGCACCGATGGCACCGGTCGCGCAACGACCGTGACGCCACCCCCGAGGGCGAGCTCGCACTGCGGGAACGTGTCCTGCAGCTCAAGCAGCAGTTGCCCGGAGCAGCCTTCACGGGGTGGCCAGCGAGGGCGGAGGTCAGGGCCTGATGAACAGGAGTGCTGCGGTACTGCTCGCCGCCCTCGCCGCCCTGTTGTGGCTGGCACCGGGAACCGCGGAGGCGTCCTGTCAGAGTGGCATCACCTACGGAGCGCCGGCCTCGTTCGAGTCCACAGATCCCTGCTCGGCGGTCGCCGGTACCGCCAGCGTGGTCACGTACGGTCTGGTGGCAGTGGGTGCCCTGGTCTACGCGGGGGCGATGTTCCTCGGGGCGGGCACCGGAATCGGCCGGGCCGTATCGCTGGCCGCACCTGCCCGCGGTTTCGGAACGGCGGCCGGCCAGCCTGGGTGGCCTCAACCGTCCGCCGGTTCGGCCGGCCTGGCCGGCACACCACCGGCGACCCCGAGCGGTGGAGCCGAGCCGTCGAGCGGCCAGGGCGAAGCCCCAGCAGCCGGGATAGGCGGGGGACAACGCTTCGGAGGCAACAGCGCCTGCGATGCCCGGGGTGGCGACCTCGTCGACGTCGTGTCCGGACAGGCGATCACCGAGGCCGTCGACGTCGAGCTGCCTGGTGTTCTCCCGCTGACCCTGCGCAGGGCGTACGCCTCCGGGTACACCGACGGCGCATCGTTCGGACCGGGGTGGTCCTCGACGCTCGACCAGCGGCTGGAGTTCACCAGGGACACCATCCGGTATCTGGGAGACGACGCGCAGGTACTGGTCTACCCGTATCCGGACGGTGGGCCGGTGCTGCCCGTCGCCGGTGCACGGTGGCCACTGACCCGGAGTGGCGACACCTGCCGTGTCGAGGACCCACAGTCCGGCTGGGTGCGCCATTTCGCGCCGGACGGGACGAGACCCGATCGATGGCCGCTCGTCGCACTGACCGATCGCAACGGTAACCGGATCACCTTCACCCGCGACCGGGTGCACCACGACAGGGGTTATCTCGTGGCCGTCGACCGGGTGGAGACACCGGCGGGTCCACGTATCGGAGGCCTACGGCTGCTGGACGGCTCCCCCCACGGTGTCCTGCTGGTCCAGTTCGGCTACGACGAGCGTGGCCGGCTGACTGCGATCACCGACTCGACCGGTGTCCCGTACCGTTACGAGTACGACGAGGCCGACCGGATCAGCGCGTGGATCGACCGTAACGGCTACCGGTACTCGTACGTCTACGACGCGGACGGCCGGGTGGTGTACGCCGCCGGTCAGGACGGGGTGTTGTCGACGACGTTCACCTACGACACCGCGAACCGGGTCACCACCGTCACCAACGCACTTGGCCACACCACCACGTACCACTACGACCAGCGCAACCGCCTGACCAAGGTGGTCGACCCGCTCGGCAATGCGGTCACCATGGAGTACGACCGCTACCACCGGTCAGCCGGTTCAGGGTCTGCGAGGACCACGTGGGGTGTTCGCCCTGGCACCACACCCCGTCCTGATCAGCAGCCGTCGTAGTCGACCACACCGCTACCATGCCGCCCCTGGTCGCCTCTGGCGCCGGGGTGGGCAGCAAGCCGGGCGACGAACCCGAGGTCTGGGGCGGTGGGTGTGTTCGTGGCACCGGGTGGTCCGCAACCGCGGGCAGATCCGGGGAAGCCTGCCGACGCCAAGGCGGTACAGCCCGGTCATCGGCCCGGAAGAACACTGGGGGCCCCGGTTTCCCGGGGCCCCCAGTCCCGTGTCCGAGGGGGGACTTGAACCCCCACCCCCTATAGCGGGGACTAGCACCTCAAGCTAGCGCGTCTGCCATTCCGCCACTCGGACCGGCGTTCCGCGGCTGTCCGCCGCGCGCGGGGAGAAGGATAACTGATCGACCGTCCGGATCCCAAACCGGGGTCCCGCAAACCTCCCGCCGGTGATAGGAAGGCCTGGTGAACGAGCGCATCCACCCAGACGTACCACCGGCTGAGGCGAGCCTCCGCCTGGCGGAGGACGAGGCTGTCACCCTGACCAGCGAGCTGATCCAGATCGACACCACCAACACCGGTGAGGCGGACACCGTGGTGGGAGAGCGGGCCGCCGCCGAGTACGTGGCGGAGAAGCTGTCCGAGGTCGGCTACGAGGTCACCTACGTGGAGTCGGGAGCCAAGGGGCGGGGCAACGTCATCGCCCGACTGCCCGGCGCCGACCCCGGTCGCGGTGCGCTGCTGGTGCACGGGCACCTGGACGTGGTCCCCGCGGACGCCTCCGAGTGGTCGGTGCACCCGTTCTCCGGGGCGGTGCAGGACGGCTACGTGTGGGGCCGCGGCGCGGTGGACATGAAGGACATGTGCGCCATGACGCTGGCGGTCGCTCGCCGGCTGAAGCGGGACGGCATCACCCCGCCCCGGGACATCGTGTTCGCCTTCCTGGCCGACGAGGAGGCCGGCGGCCTGCAGGGCGCGCAGTGGCTGGTGGACCACCGGCCCGAGCTGTTCGAGGGCTGCACCGAGGCGATCGGCGAGGTGGGCGGCTTCTCGGTTACCTTCCGGGACAACGTGCGGGCCTACCTGGTGGAGACCGCGGAGAAGGGCATCGCCTGGATGCGACTGCGGGTCCGAGGGCGCGCCGGACACGGGTCGATGGTGCACGAGGACAACGCGGTCACCCGGCTCACCGAGGCGGTGGCCCGGCTGGGTCGGCACCGTTTCCCGCTGGTGATGACGGACTCGGTGCGCGAGTTCCTCGCCGCTGTGACCGAGCTCACGGGGATGGAGTTCCCGGAAGACGATATTGAAGGGGCAGTGGCCAAGCTGGGCGGGCTGGCGCGCATCGTGGGCGCCACGCTCCGGGACACGGCCAACCCGACGATGCTCACCGCCGGGTACAAGGCCAACGTGATCCCGTCGGTGGCGGAGGCCGTGGTGGACTGCCGGGTGCTTCCTGGGCGGCAGGAGGCGTTCGAGCGGGAGGTGGCGGAGATCCTGGGGCCGGACGTGGAGCGGGAGTGGGTGGCGAACCTGCCGCCCGTGGAGACCACGTTCGACGGTGCTCTGGTCGACACCATGCACGCCTCGATCCTCGCCGAGGACCCGGAGGCCAAGCTCGTGCCGTACATGCTGTCCGGCGGCACCGACGCGAAGGCGTTCCAGCGGTTGGGTATCCGCTGCTTCGGGTTCGCTCCACTGCAGCTTCCGCCGGACCTGGACTTCTCGGCCCTGTTCCACGGGGTCGACGAGCGGGTTCCGGTCGATGCCCTGAAGTTCGGCACCCGTGTACTTGATCGGTTCATGCGCAACTGCTGAGGTGACCGAGAGGAGCTGGTGGTGGAGCTGACCGGGAAGGTGGCGCTGGTCACCGGTGGAGCCTCCGGTATCGGTGCGGCGTGTGTGCGACGCCTGGCCGAGCTGGGGGCCACGGTGGCGGTGCTGGATCTGGACGCCGCAGGTGCCGAGAGGCTGGCCGCGGAGGTCGGCGGTCTGGCGTTGAGCGGGGACGTCAGCGATCCGGCGGTGATGCCGGATGCGGTGCGCCGGGTGGAGGCCGAGTTGGGTCGGCTGGACGTGGTGCACCTCAACGCGGGTATCGGTGGCGCCCAGGCGGGAGTGGACGACGCACTGGACGTGGCCGCGTACCGGCGGTTGGTCGGGGTGAACGTGGACCACGTGGTGTACGGGACGTGCGCCGCCGTGCCGGCGCTGCGCCGGGCCGGTGGCGGTGCCGTCGTGGTCACCGCGTCGCTGGCCGGGCTGGGGCCGATGCCGGCCGACCCGCTGTACACCCTGACCAAGCACGCCGTGGTGGGGTACGTGCGTGCGGCGGGGGCGGCGTTGGCGAAGGAAGGTATCCGGGTGATGGCGTTGTGCCCGGGGTTCGCCGACACCGCGTTGCTGGGTGTGGCACGGCAGCAGCTGACCGAGGTGGGTTTCCCGCTGCTGAAGCCGGAGCAGGTGGCGGACGCGCTGCAGGCGGTGCTGGCGGGCGGCGAGTCGGGGCAGGCGTGGCTGGTGCAGGAGGGCCTGGAGCCGCAGCCGTACCGGTTCCGGGGGTTGCCGGGCCCGTCGACGGGGCAGCGTCCGCCGGAGGTGGTGCTCGGCGCCCAGGACTGAGGTTCACGTCCGAGGCGCAGCCGGTGGGGTCACGGTCCTCGGGCCGTGGCCCCACCGGCGTGTCGGGGTCGGGTGGTGCCTGGTGCGGCGGGTGTTGCCGGCCGGGAGCCGGTTCGTCGGTACCGACACCGCGGAGTGCGTGGGCTTCGAGAGACAGGTGGGAACACACGAGGGGTCGCGGCGGGACCGGGGTGGTCTCGCCGGTTCCCCACCGGGGCCGAGGCGGTCAGGTGAGCAGGCCGGGCAGGCCTGCGGCGGTGCGGCGGCGGCGCAGCCACACCTTGCGGGTGCCGTCGGAGTACAGCAGCACCCGGGAGAGTTCCCAGCCGGAGAACTCGGCGTGGATGGCCAGCTGCGTGGCTGCCGTGATCCGGGAGACACCGGGAGGCAGGCGCAGTGGCCAGTACTCCCAGTCCCCGTCGGTGGCCGCCCCGTCCGTCGTGTTGCTCATGGTTGCACCACCTGTATCCCTTCACCGTCGGCGGAGGCGACCAGCACGGTGCCGCTGTCCGGGTCCACCGCCACCGTCTGGGGTTGGTGGACCGTGGGGAACCGATGGCGCTCCACCGGCTCGCCTCCGGCCACGTCGTATCCGACAACTTCGTTGGTTGCGGTCAGCGTGATCCACGCGAGATCGCGCCGGGAGTCGTAGGCGATGGCCCACGGTGCTCCGGGGACGGGGAAGCGCTGCCGCATGAGCAGCGCCGGTTCCGCGGAGAAGACCAGCAGTTCCCCGCCGCGGGTGTCGACGACGAGGAGCCGGTCGTAGCGGTCGGTGACGGCGTGCGTGGCCCCGTCCCCGGCGCGCAGGGCTTCCTTCACCGTGCCGGTGGTGGGGTCGACCACGGTCACCGAGGTGTGCAGGTTGTCCAGCACCAGCAGCTGCTCCCCGATCGGGTACAGGCCTGCGGCGCTCTGGAAGCTGGGGATGCGGCGTTCCTCCTGCCCGTCGCGCAGCACGGCCACGCCCCCGGCACCGGGAACGCCCACGGCGAGGTGTTGCCCGACCAGGGCGGCGCTGGTGGGGCCGCCGGTCACGGTGAGCACGGTCGGGTCACCGGAGGGCAGGGGAACCTGGAGCACCTGGTCGGCGGTGGGCACGGGAACCAGCAGCGGCCCGCCGGGGCCGGCGAGGGTGAGCTGGGCGGGCGCACCGGGCAGGGGCAGGGTCCGCACCGGCTGGGCATCGGGGGTGGTGAGCTGGTCGAGCGGGTACAGCAGCAGCTCGTCCGGCTGGCCGACGGCCACGGCGACGGTGCGGGTGGTCGCGTCGAAGGCCAGGGCGGTGACCGGGCGGTGGAGCGGCACGACGGTGCCGGCGGGAGTGGCGGTCTGCGGGGGTGCGGCGGCAGGGGTGGCGGCGACCAGGGATTCGGCGACCTGAAGGCTGCCCCCGGCCTGGCGTGGCTCGGTGGAGCACCCGGTGACCAGGACGAGCCCGGCGGCCAGGACGGCTAGCACCCGACGCAACAGTGTCCTCCCGACATCGGTCCGGCCCGCCGGGCGACCGTCCCGGCGGGGTGTCCTTCCAGGATGTCCTACCCGCCGGGCGCGACGAAAGCGGGCCGTGGGGGCCGTGCCCAGGGGTCGGGCCGCGGTGGCGTGGGGTGGCCGATCGGTGACGGGGCGCTCAGCCGAAGCGGCGCTCGGGATACCCCAGGCAGATCTCGCTGACGTCGTCGAGGGCGGCGCGGATCTCGGGGGGCAGGGTGAGCTGTTCGGCGGCCAGCGATCCCCGCAGCTGGGCGGTGTCCCGGGCCCCGACGACGGGGGCGACGACGCCGGGTTGGTCCCGCACCCAGGCCAGGGCCACCGCGAGTGGGGAGGTGCCCAGCCCGTCGGCCGCGGTCACCACGGCCTGCACGATGCGGGAGGCGCGTTCGGTGCGGTGGTGTTCGACGTAGCGGGCGTAGTGGGGGGAGGCGCCGCGGGAGTCGGCGGGGGTGCCGTTGCGGTACTTGCCGGTGAGGACTCCGCGGCCCAGGGGTGCCCAGGGGAGCAGGCCGATGCCGTGGTACAGGGCGGCCGGGATCACCTCGCGTTCCACACCGCGTTCCAGGAGGGAGTACTCCACCTGGGTGGAGACCAGGGGGGTGGCGCCGGGGGTGGCGTGCTGCAGGGCGGCGGCGGTGGCCAGCTGCCAGCCGCTGTAGTTGGACACGCCCACGTAGCGGACCTTGCCGCTGGTGACGGCCGCGTTGATCGCCGAGAGGGTCTCCTCGAGAGGGACCGTGGAGTCCCAGGCGTGGAGTTGCCACAGGTCGATGTGGTCCACGCCGAGGCGCCGCAGGGACCCGTCCAGGGCGGAGAGCAGGGCGCCTCGGGAGGCGCCGCTGCCGAACGGGCCGTCGTGGCGGCGGGCGACGGCCTTGGTGGCGACGACGACCTCCTCGCGGGGGACGACGCTGTCGAGCAGGGAGCCGAGGATGCGCTCGCTCTCCCCGCCGCAGTAGACGTCGGCGGTGTCCACGAGGGTGCCGCCGGCGTCGACGAAGGCGGCGAGCTGGTTGGCGGCTTCGTCGGCGTCGGTGTCCCTTCCCCAGGTCATGGTGCCGAGGGCGAGCCGGGAGACACGCAGGCCACTGTGGCCGAGCTGACGCTGTTCCACGGCCCCTGAGCGTAGGGGGTGAGGGGTGCACCGGCGGGGAGATCGGCGGTGGCGACACGCCCAGGGGAATGTGATCGGGTGAGCCCCGGCGCAGTCGGCTCCCGTGTCGGGCCGAGGGATCCTAGGGTCGGGTTCGTGCGACTTGGGTTGAACCTCGGTTACTGGGGCGCGGGTAACGATGCCGGCAATCTGGTGCTGGCGCGCGAAGCGGACCGCCTGGGCTACTCGGTGGTGTGGGCGGCGGAGGCGTACGGGTCGGATGCGCCGACGGTGCTGTCCTGGGTGGCGGCGCAGACCGAACGGATCGACGTGGGAAGTGCGGTGATGCAGATCCCGGCACGTACCCCGGCGATGACCGCGATGACCGCGGCCACCCTGGACACGCTGTCGGGGGGACGGTTCCGGCTCGGGCTGGGGGTGTCGGGGCCGCAGGTGTCCGAGGGGTGGCACGGGGTGCGCTTCGACCGCCCGCTGGCCCGGACCCGGGAGTACGTGGAGATCGTGCGACGTGCGTTGCGGCGGGAGCGGCTGCGCTACGAGGGTGAGCACTACGTGCTGCCATTGCCGGACGGCCCGGGCAAGGCGTTGACGCTGACCGTGCACCCGGTGCGGGAGCACGTTCCGGTGTACCTGGCGGCGATGGGTCCCCGGAACGTGGAACTGGCCGGGGAGATCGCCGACGGGTGGCTGGCGTTGTTCTTCTCCCCCGAGCACTCCGGGGAGCTGTTGGAGCGGGTGCGGGCCGGTCGGGCCAGGGCGGGCAGGGACCTGGAGGGGTTCGACGTGGTGCCCACGGTGCCGCTGGTGGTCGGCTCGGACTGGCGGGAGTGCGCGGACGCGGTGCGCGGGTACGCGGCCCTGTACGTGGGAGGTATGGGGAGCCGGGAGAAGAACTTCTACAAGGACCTGGCCTGTCGGATGGGTTTCGAGCGTGAGGCCCAGGAGGTGCAGGACCGGTATCTGGCGCGGGACTACGCGGGGGCGATGGCGGCGCTGCCGCTGGAGTTCCTGGACGCGACGTCGCTGCTCGGCCCGGTGGAGCGGATCGCCGAACGCATGCAGGAGTTCGCCCGGGTCGGTGTCACGACGTTGACGGTGTCGATCATGCAGCGGGACCAGGAGCGGGCGCTCGGGGCGCTCCGCGCCGCCGTCGAGGCTCTCGACAAAGCGGGAGTTGGTCAGTGAGCTGGCTGCAGGCCTTGGTCCTGGGACTGATCCAGGGGTTGACCGAGTTCCTGCCGATCTCGTCGTCGGCGCATCTGCGGGTGTTCTCGGAGCTGTTCTTCGGTTCCGACGCCGGTGCGTCGTTCACCGCGGTGACCCAGATCGGCACCGAGCTGGCGGTGCTGATCTACTTCGCCAAGGACATCTGGCGGTTGCTGGTCACCTGGTTTCGCGGGTTCTTCGACGCCTCGGTGCGCGGGAGCCTGGACTACCGGATCGCCTGGTACGTGGTGATCGGGTCGTTGCCGATCGGCGTTCTGGGCTTCCTGTTCGAGGACAGCATCCGCACCCACCTGCGGAATCTGTGGATCACCGCGACGATGTTGATCTTCTTCGCGGTGTTGTTGGGGCTGGCGGAGCGGTTCGGGCCGCAGCGGCGGAGTGTCGAGCAGATGACGCTCCGGGACGGCGTGGTCATGGGGGTGGCGCAGGCGATGGCGCTGATCCCCGGGGTGTCCCGCTCGGGTGGCACCATCACGGCCGGTCTGGCTATCGGTCTGGACCGGGCCACCGCGGCACGGTACTCGTTCCTGCTGGCCATTCCGGCGGTGTTCGCGGCGGGGATCTTCAGCATCCCGGACGTGTTCGCCCAGGGCCCGGGCCCGCAGCCGACGGTGGCGCAGATGGTGGTGGCCACGCTGCTGGCGTTCGGGGTGGCCTACCTGACCATCGGGTGGCTGCTGAACTGGGTGGCCCGGCACAGCGTGTACCTGTTCGTCTGGTACCGGATCGTGCTGGGTCTGGTGCTGATCGGACTGCTGTCGACCGGGACGATCAACGCCATCTGACCCCGAGATCCGTGCTGTTCGACTCGCCGGAGGTGCCAGGACACGTAGGCTGCGAACGTGGCAACCGTGGTTCTGCTCCGGCACGCGCGATCGACCGCCAACGGGTCCGGTGTGCTCGCCGGGCGGACCCCGGGGGTCGGGCTGGATCCGGTCGGTATCGAACAGGCCACCGCACTGGTGTCCCGACTCTCGGGGCTTCCGCTCTCGGCGGTGGTCAGTTCCCCGTTGCAGCGCTGCCAGGAGACGTTGGCACCGCTGCTGGAGCAGCGTGGGGTGCAGGCGGTGGTCGAACCTCGGTTGGCCGAGGTGGACTACGGTTCCTGGACGGGGCGTGAGCTGCGGGAACTGGTGGAGGATCCACTGTGGCGGGTGGTGCAGCAGCACCCGTCGGCGGCGGTATTCCCGCAAGGGGAGGGGCTGGCCGCGGTGCAGGCCCGGGCGGTGGCCGCGGTACGGGAGCACGATGCACGGGTGGCTGCCGAGCACGGGCCGGACGCGGTGTGGCTGGCGTGCAGCCACGGGGACGTGATCAAGGCGGTGCTGGCGGACGCGCTCGGGCTGCACCTGGACTCCTTCCAGCGGTTGGTGGTCGAACCCTGTTCGATCAGCGTGATCCGCTACACCGAGATCCGGCCGTTCGTGCTGCGGGTCAACGACACCGGGGGTGATCTGGCGGCGTTGCTGCCGAAGCCGGCCGATTCGGCGCAGGACCAGCAGGGTCGGGCGGCGGTGCCCACCTCCGACGCGGTCGTGGGTGGGTCCACCGGCCGCTAGGCCATCGGCTGAGGGAGCAGATCGCACGCCTCGGCACCTGGTCTGCGGTGTGGCTCCACCCGGGTGCCGCCGGGACCGTCGGTGTCCGGGGTTCGTGTCCGCATCCGGTGCCGTTGCTCCGTCGCGGTTGGCCTCGGTGGGCTGCGGTCAGCTCACCCGGAGCCGGGCGAGCATTCCCTCGCAGCTGCGCAGCACCACACGGGCCACCTGCTGCTGGTCGGTGTCCAGCAGTGGGTTGGTCACCTGCTCCTGCCAGTGCCGCAGCGCGTCGAGGACGGCCGTGCGCAGGGTGTCGGGATCGGTCGGACGGCCCAGGCCCAGCCGCTTGACCAGGGTGGTGCCTTCTCCGCCCAGGAGACGGCGGGCCAGCGGGCCCAGCTTCCCGGGCAGCACGGTGCGTCCGCTGTGCAGGGCGGCGAGGGCACGCAGCTCCTGGAAGTCGTGTGCCCCGGCCAACAGGGCCTCCAGGTTCGCGAGCAGGCGGGAGGCCTCGGGGTGGGGTTCGTGGCGGAGGACCACCTCCAGCGCCAGGAGCGCCGAGCGGGCCTTGAGCACGTCCCGCCGGTCGACGAAGCACGAGCGGATGGCGTCACGCAGTTCGCTCAGCCCGCTGCGCTGTACCAGCTGCGCGGCCAGGGCGGTGGGGGTGGTGCAGCCCTGGCGGACGAGGACGGTGGCGAGGCGGATCCCGAACGGGCCCAGCCGGTCCAACAGGTGTCGACGTCGGGCGGCGTCCAGGGGGAGTGGGCTGTCGGGGGCGCCGAACCGGTCCGTGGACAGCAGTGCGTCCTCCAGCTCGGTGCGTGGCAGGTGGGCCAGTTCCGTCAGTGCCGTGAACTCCTCCTCGCGCAGGGTGCGCCCGGCCTGCGCGACCAGTCCGGCCACCGCCACCACGTTCTGGCACAGCCCGTGCAGTGCCACGTCACGGTGCCGACGGCGGGCGATCCGTCGGGCGGTGGTGACGGCGTCGACGCGCATCCCGCCGATCTCGTCGGCACGGGCGAGGACCAGGATCGTGGTCACCGGGGTGAACCGGGCGATGGGGTGGTCATGGCCGGCCTGCAGGAAGTGCAGGTCGGTGCCTCGCAGGGGGTGCGCCAGGTACAGCAGGGCGTCGGTCTCCACGGTGACCTGCTGGGCGGTGGGGCCGCTCCCCGCCGGGGTGGTGGGGGTGACGGGTGGGGTGTCGACCAGGAGCGACTCACGCAGTGCCCGAGCAGGCAGGTCGACCACGATCCGGTGGGTCTGCTGCGCCGGCCAGGGGGGTGTGTCCAGGTGCAGCCGCCGGTCGGCATGGGTCGCCGGCAGGTCGCGGGGCGGGCCCTGGGTCGGGTGCAGTTGGGCCCGGAGGGCCGGTCCGTACCGGTACCAGGTGGGCACCGGGGCGCCGTCGGGCAGGGTGACGGGAGCCACCTGTTCACCGACGAGGGCGTTGATCAGGGTGGATTTCCCGCTTCCCGGCAGGCCGGCGACGGCGATGCTCAACGGTTCGTCCAGGCGGGCCAGGTGACGGCGTAGCCAGTGGGTGGCGCGTGGGCTGCCCCGGTACAGGCCGAGTGCGTGGTGCAACAGGGCCCGGACCGCGTCGATCAGTGTGCCGGTCGTCGGTCTCATGCGGTGATCCCCAGCCGCGGGTTCCCGGCCACCGCGAGGGTGTCCGCCAGTGCCTGGATCCGCTGCTGCAGTGCGGTGATCTGCTGGTGCTCGCGTTGACGGCGGGCACGTTCGGTGGTCTCCCGTTGGACGGCCTGCTGGGCCTGCCGGATCTCCTCCAGGATGTTCTGCTGCAGTTGGGTGGTCACCTCGGTGAAGTGGTCCCGCAACCGACGCTGCACGGCCCGGGCGCCGTCCTTGACGGCCTTGCCGAAGCGCAGGAAGAAGTCGTCGACGTGACGTTGTGCGGCGGCCTTGGCCGCGGCCTGGCGGCGGCGCAGCCGGGTGGTGTTCTCGTCACGCAGGCTCTTGCCGCCGAAGACGGCGCCGGCGCCCAGGGAGACCGGGTTGAGCAGCGGCAGCCCGGCCAGGCTGGTGACCAGCCCGAACATGAGCACCCCACCGTAGGAGCCGCGCAGGACGGTGAAGATCTTCTGGTTGGCGGTGAAGTGTTCCATGACCGGGGTGTCCACCTTTCCCAGGTAGTCCTGCAGCTCCCCCGGGAGATCGGGGGTGGGGTCGGGCAGCCGGTGCCGCTGGTGCGGGGGGAAGACCCGGGCGACCTTCTCGGCGATCCACTCCAGGTGTTCCAGCAGCCAGGCCAGGTTGGCCTCGGCGGCCCGGGTCAGGTTCTCGTGCAGCCAGTGCTGGAACTGGTCCCAGAAGACCGCGGGATCGGCCTGGTCGAGGATCCGGTCGACCTCCCGCAGGAGCGCGCGGGTGCGGTCGCGCAGGTCGTACTCGATGTCCGACATCAGGTCGGTCATGGCGTCCGTGAGGGTGTTCTGCCAGCGGGTGGTGCAGCGGCGGAGCTGTTCCAGCTCCTGCTGGGCGGCCTGCAGTCGCGTCTCGGCGGCGGAGGTGACCTCGGGACGAGGTGGGCTGGCCAGGTGCCGCAGGGCTGCACCGGAGACGGCGACCACCGCCCGGCGGGCGAGCAGGTCCCGTTTGCCTGCCACGGCGCGACGCAGGTGGCCGAGCAGGTCGGGGAACCCCGACTCGGCGTTGAGGGTGGTGTCCCCGGTTTCGGCGGCGCGGAGGCGTAGTGTGGCCGAGAGCGGGACGAGTGGGACGGTGAGGCCCGCCCGGGCCAGGTGGTCGCGGTTGCGGTCGGCCACCCGGCGCCAGTGCGGGGTGATGTCGGTCTTGGTGAGGGCGACCAGTACCTGCGGACAGGCTCCGGTCAGGTGGCGCAGCAGGTCCAGTTCGGTCGGTGACAGCTCGCACGTGGCGTCGGAGACCAGCACCACGGCGTCGGCCAGATCCAGGGCGGCCAGGGTGGCCTGGGTACAGGTGGGGTCCGGTCCGCCCACGGCGGGGGTGTCCACCAGGGTCAGGCCGGTGGCGAGCAGTGTGCGGGGCAGCCCGATCTCGACGTGGTCGGGGACGACGCCCGGCTCGTGGTGGGCCTGCCCGGTGACGTGTGCGGCCAGTTCGTCGACGGGGACGGGGAGCCGTCGCGGTACCGGTGGGGTGCCGGACGCGGGGCGGGTGACCAGGACCGCCTGGGGGGTGTCGGCGTGGCGCACCAGTGTGGGGATCCTGGTGGTCACGTCGTCTCCCACCGGGCACACCGGCGCGTTGAGCAGCGCGTTGATCAACTGACTCTTGCCCTGCTTCGGTTCACCCACCACCAGCAGGCGCAGGGCCGGGTCGAGCAGCTGTGTCCGTTTGCGTCGCAGCCGGTCCACCAGATCGGGACGGTGCACTGCGGCGCACAGTCGGATGGTGTCGTCGAGGACACCGAGCCAGGACGGTGTCATCACGCGGTCACCGTGCTCCGTTGCCGTCGTGTGACGCCGTGGGCGGACCGGTCGGCCCGACCGGTCCGCCCCGTGCGTGACCGTGTCGCTGTGGGATCCCGCTCAGAGCCCCAGGTCCAGGTCACCCGTGTTCAGGGTCTGGGTCAGCCCGGTGGCGGCGTCGTTCACGACGTTCACCACGTCACCGACACCCGAGGGCAGGGCACCGGACAGGTCGTCGGTGGCCGGCAGGGTCGTCGGCGTGTCGGTCGGCAGGTCGGCGCGCACCCCGTCGGCGAGGTTCTCGGTCACGTCCAGACCCGGGACGGTGCCAGTCTGCACTCCGGTCTGCACCAGGCCCAGGGCGGGTGCGGTGGCGGCGTTCACGGCATCGAGGGCGGGGGCCAGGCTGGCGTCCAGGGTGGACTGCACCTGGTCCGCCAGCGGGTCGAGTGCGTCGCCGGTGCTCGCCACGACCTCGTCCACCGGGGCCTCAACGACGTCGGTCGTGGCTCCCTCGAGGTTGACCGTGTCGGTGTCGAGCACGTCGGCCACGTCGGTGGCCGCGGACAGGTCGGCGGGTACACCGACCTCCGCGCCCGTGGACGCGCCCGGGACGGCGGCGACCCCGGCGGTCGCTCCCGGCAGGGTGACGGTGCCGACGTAGTCGCTGGCCAGGGTGGAGGCGGTGGCCACCTGCAGGCCGACCGTGGAGTTCTGCAGCGAGTCGGACACGCCGTTCGCTACGGCACCGTTCACGAGATTCTCAGTCAGGCTCGCCGTGTCGGTGTCGAGCACGTCGGCCACGTCGGTGGCCGCGGACAGGTCGGTGCCGGCACCGGAGCCGTCGAGGTCCACCGCCGTGTCGGCCAGGTCAGACGTGGTGTGGCCGTGCACCTTCACGGCCGTTCCCTGCCCCGTCAGCTGCTGGGTGACCAGCTGCAGCTGCTGGATGGCGGTGGACAGGTCGGTGTCCGTCGTGTCGGTCGGCAGCTCGGTCAGGCCCGTGTCGATCCCGTCCACTCCCGGCACGGAGGCGTAGTCCAGGACCAGGGGGATGGTCTCCTGCACGTCCAGTGCCGTGATGTCACCCAACCCGGCCTCCTGCAGGACGGTCTCGGGGTCGGCGTCGAAGGCCGCCCGGGCCGTCGGGTCGCGGAGCAGGGAGAGGACGAAGTCGTGCAGGGTCTGCGCCTGGTGCTGCATCGGGGTTCTCCTCGAAGACTGTCAGGTACCGGGGCGGAGCCTCGCCCCTGCTCCGAACGCTAGGGATCATGCGTCCGTTTGCCATCGGGGCTTACGCCGAGTTGTCCAATCTCCCTCCGGGGGGTTGTCGTGATCACTTCCCTAGGGGGATAGGGGATCGCTGCGTAACCAAGTGATCACTGTCCGGGTTATCAGGTTGATGCGAACGGGCAGAACTCCTGAGGCCGAACGGCCGGAACCCACTGCTACTTCCGGTGGAGGGCGGCGTCGCCGGCCCTACGTCCTGGGTGTCGACGTGGGCATGTGCCGCACCGGGGCGGTCGTGTGCCGCCTGGGTGGTCCTGACTCCGAGCGGGTGTGTCCGGTTCCGTTGGGGGCCCGCTCGGACACCGCGGCGTCACTGCTCTACCTGGGCGAGGGCGGCATCTGCCTGGCAGGGGACGCCGCCACGCGGCACCTGCCGATCGAGCCGCACCGGGTGGTCGGCCGGTTCCTGCGTCGTGTCGGCGACGACGTCCCCATGGTGGTGGGGGATCGGTTCCACTCGCCTCAGGAGCTCACCGCGGCTCTGGTGTCCTGGGCGGTGGACCGTGCCGCGGCCCGGGAGGGCGGTCCCGCCGAGCACGTGGCGGTCACCCACCCGGTGAGCTGGGGTGCGTACCGCACCGGGCTGCTGCGTCAGGCACTGTGTCGTGTCGGCCTGGACCGGGTGACCCTGCTGCCCGAGCCGGTCGCGGCCGCCGAGGAGTACGCGGTCACCCACCCGGTGCCGTGCGGGCACGCCGTCGCCGTGCTCGGGTTGGGTGCCACGGTGGCCTGGGCGGCGGTGCTGCGTCGCACCGGTGACGGGGTGTTCGAGGTGACCCGGTGGGCCGAGAGCAGCGAGTGCCTGGGCGGCGACCACTTCGACGATGTCCTGTTCGCCCACCTGCGGGCCGAGCTGGGGCGCCGCTTCGACGGGGCGGACCCCGCAGATCCGCAGACCCGGCTGGCTCTGCACCGGCTCCGGCAGGAGTGCACCGAGGCCAAGGAACGCCTGTCGACCACCCCCGAGACGGTGGTCGCGGTGAACCTGCCGCACCTGCACACCCAGGTGCGGATCACCCGGCCCCGGTTCCATGAACTCATCCGTCCCGCCGTGCAGGTCGCCGCCGACATGCTGCGGCGCACGGTGCTCGGCGGTGGGGTCGGCCCGGACCGGCTGGACGCGGTCCTGTTGGTCGGTGGTTCCTGTCGCGTCCCACTGGTGGCGGAGGTGGTGGGGGCCCAGGTGAAGCGGCCTGTGGTCGTCGCCCCGGATCCGGCCACCGGTATCGCCCGGGGTGCGGCCCTGACCGTGTGCCGGATGTTCGGTTCCCCCGGAGGCGGTTCGGCGGTGCAGACGGGTGACCCCACCGCGGTGCTGCCGCGTGTCCTCACGGGTGGTGCCGATGACGATCCGGCCGAGGGCACGGACAGCCCACCGCCCCGCCCACCGGTGGAGGTGCTGCCGCTGGAGCTGCCGGAACGGCGTTCCCGGCTGCAGGTGCTCGTGGACGACAAGCCCGGTGTGCTCGCGGGGGCGGTGCTCGCCCTGGGCGTTGTGCTCACGGTCGCCTGGCAGGCCGGGCTCACCCCCCTGTCCGCTCCTGACGGTGCGGCCTCCGGTCCCCAGGACACGACCGTGCACCCGTCTTCCCGCCCGGTGCCTCCGTCCTCGACGGGGACCACCGCACCCGACCCGACCACCCCTGCTCCCACGACCAGCGACGACGAGGACGGCCGTTGACCGCCCGAACAGCTGCCCACCCCCGACCGGTACTGGACGACCAGGCACGAGAGCTGGTGGAGGCCGTCACGGCCGACCCGCTGGCCCCGCGCTGCGCCGGGATCCTCGCCCCCGGCGGATACGGCAAGACCACTCTGTTACGTGAGGTCGAGCGCTGCTACCGCGAGGCCGGTGTCGAGCCCGTCCGCGTCGGGCGGGTCATGGAGGATGCCCGCGAAGGGGCGGTGCTGTTGGTCGACGACGCCCACCAGCTCGACGCGGCCCGGCTGGCCCGGCTGGTCGACCTGGCTCGCGGTGGGGATGCGCGGCTCGTCGTCACCTACCGCCCCTGGCCGCGTCCCACACCACTGGGGGAGTTGGTCCGTCTGGTGGGGTGCACCGGGCTCCTGCTGGCGCTGTCCCCGCTGGACCGGACCCGCACCGCGGCCTACCTGACCACGGTGCTGGGCGCTGTCCCCGCATCCGCGGTGGTGGACTTCGTGTGCGAGCAGACCGGGGGTGTGCCCCGGTTCGTCGCGTGGGTGGCCGCCGCCTGGGGGCAGGCGGGCCGACCGGCCGAGGAGAGCCCGGACATCCCCGCCGCGGTGGTGGCCCGGCTCCGCCCGGAACTGGAGGCCCTGGACGACGACGTGCAGCGGTATCTGTTGGCCGCCGAGGCCGGCATGGGGTTGCGCACCGACCTGCTCGGTGGCCTGCTGGGCTGTCCGCCTGAGCGGGTCGAGCAGGTGGGAGAGGCAGCACGGTCGGCGGGACTGGTGCGGGGGGACGGGACACTGGTGCCTCTGGTGCGGCGGGCGGTGCGGGAGTTGTTCCCCGCCGAACGGCGCCTGGGGGTGCGGCAGCGGCTGGCCGAGCTGCAGCGCGCCCACGGGGGGCCGGTGCTCGACCTGGTTCGGCCGTTGCTGGGCACCGGGATCGGTGGGGGGTGTGCGGCCGAGGTGTTCGCAGCAGCCGCCGAGGAGGCCCTGCCCGAGGAGCCGGCCCTGTCGGCCAGGCTGTTCGCGGCCGCGACCAGCGCCGGTGGCCCCGGGCGGGCGGTCACCGTGCGTTGGGCTCGGGCTGCTGCGTTGGCCGGGAACCTGGCCCCGGCGCTGCGGCTGGCCGACCAGGTGATCGCCTGTGACGACGCACCCGACCGCGCCGAGGGTGCCCAGGTGGCGGCGGCCGTGCTGGCACATCGGGGGCAGCTCGGTCGCAGCGCCGAGCTGTACCGGTGGGCGGGGGTGGGGTCGGCTCCGGCTTTCGCGGTGATCGGCCTGGTCGGTACCGGCCGGCTCACCGAGGCCGAGCAGATGTTGGCTACCTCGTCCGGGGAGTCGGCGGGGACACCACCCACCCTGCTGGGGGGTGCCGCCTCCCTGATGGCGCACGGGGTGCGGGAGTCGGTGGCGGGGCGGCCCGCGGCGGCGCTGCCGATGCTCGTCCGGGCCGCCACCCTGCTGGAACCGGCGGGACGGGACGCGCTCCTGCCCGACAGTCCAGCGGCGCTGGCCGCCCTGCTGGCCCTGCACGTCGGAGAGCTGGACATCGCCGACGCGGTGCTGCAGCGTGCCGAGAGCTCCGGTATAGGCGCGGGCCTGATGGCTCCTCGGCACCGTCTGTTGCGGGCGTGGGTGGCGATGGTGCGTGGCAGAACCACCCAGGCCGCCGAGCACCTGTCGACCGTCCGGGCCGCCGGTGCTCTGGAGCCCCGTGACTGGTTGTTCGGCATCGCCCTGGACGTCGGGCTGGCTCGACGCGCCAGCGACCTGCCCGGGCTCCGCCGAGCCTGGGAGTACGGCTGTGCGGCGGTGATGCAGCACGCGGTGGACCTGTTCACCCTGCTGCCCCTGGGGGAGCTTCTGGTCGCTGCGACTCGTCTGGGGGAGCGTGACCGGTTGGAGGCGCACCTGCTGGAGGCGTGGTCGTTGCTGGAACGCCTGGGCAACCCTCCGGTGTGGACCGCGGTGCTGCGGTGGAGCAGTCTCCACGCCGCCGTCGTCGCCGACCACCAGGCCGAGGCCGCCGAGCAGGCCGCCGCCCTGGAGGAGCTGGCCGGCAGCAGCCGGTTCGCCACGGTGGCCGCCGCGGCGGCGCGCAGCTGGTTGGCGGTGATGGCCAGGAAGGTCGACCCGGACCAGGTGGAGGACGCCGCGCGGGGCCTGCACGGGGTGGGATTGTGCTGGGACGCGGTGCGGTTGGTCGGACAGGCCGCGACCCACACCTCGGACCGGGCGGCCATGGTGCGCCTGCTGGACTGTGCCCGGGCGCTGAAGGGCCGCGCCGCCGAGCCGGACCGCCAGGCCACGGCGACGGTGGCCGAGTCCGCCCCGCGTTCCCCGGCGGGGGTGCTCAGCGAGCGTGAACAGGAGGTGGCCCGGCTGGTGCTCGACGGCCTCACCTACCGGGAGGTGGCCGACCGACTGTTCATCTCCGCCAAGACCGTCGAACACCACATGGCGCGGATCCGGCAGCGTCTGGGGTGCGCCAACCGCAGCGAGGTGATCGCCGAGCTGCGTCGCCTGTTGGGCGGCGGCCAGCAGGCCTGACCGGGGTGGGGTGTTGTCCCCGACGTCCCGGGAACGACACCCCACCCTGCGTGGGGTTCACCGGTAGCCGGTGTCGTCGGCCGGTCTGCCGGCGTCCGCGACCTCCACCATGTACCGCCACCCGTCCGGTCGGGTGCCGTCGACGTCGGTGAAGCCGTACACCTGGGCCAGCTGCCCGCTGGAGAGCGTCTGTCCCGACCAGCGCGCCACCTGGGGATCGGTGGCCAGTGCGACGGCCGCCCGACCCACGTAGACCGGGGACTCGGAGATGCAGAAGTGCGGCTCCTGTGCGGTGGCGTCGCGCCAGTTCTCCTCGGTGACCCCGTAGTGCTCCAGCATCGCCTCCGAGCGCAGCCAGCCCGGGGTCAGCGCCACCGCCGTGCCCCCGAAGGGGCGCAGCTCCTCGGCCAGGGCGATCGCCATGTGATGTGCGGCGGTCTTGGCCAGGTAGAAGAAGTACCCCGCCTGATCCCGGTACTTGGCGTTGTACTCGGCGGTGCCGTCGGTCATCTCGATGACCAGCCCGCCGGGGCGGCGGATGAGCAGCGGCAGGGCGAAGTGGCTGGTGATCGCGTGGGTGTCGATGCCCAGCCGGAGCATCCGCAGGCCCTCGTCCAGGGAGTGCTCCCACACCCGCCTGCCCCACGCGATGTACGGGTCCCCGCCCCAGATCCCGTTGACCAGCACGTCCAGCCGGCCGTGTTCGCCGTCGATCCGGTGCACCAGGGATCGCACCTGCTCGGGGTCGAGGTGGTCCACCCGCACGGCGATGCCCTCACCACCGGCCCGGGTGACCAGTTCGGCCGTCTGTTCGATCGTCTCAGGGCGGTTCACCTCCGAACGCTGGGTGCCGCTGGTGCGTCCGGTGACGTACACGGTCGCGCCGGCCCGCCCCAGTTCCACGGCGATAGCCCGGCTCGCGCCGCGGGTTCCGCCCGCGACCAGTGCCACCTTGCCGTGCAGTTCCGTGCCCATCCGGTCGGCCTCCTGACCATGGGTTCCTCGTGCCGACCCCACTCTGCGCGGCGGTCCCTGACACCTCGTGTCAGGGACCGTGAGAGCCACCCGTGTGTGTGGGGTGGGGACGTCGGGCGTGGGAACCGGCTCAGCCGGCTCCCTGGTCCAGGGCGGCCGCGGCACGCCGCAGGAGGGCTCCGCCGTCGCGCAGGACCGGCTCGCCGTGGCCGAAACCGACCACGTCCACGTCGAGCTCGGCCAGGCGACGGAACGACTCGGCGGCCAGGGCGGGGTCCAGGTTGAACGGACCGAGGATGATCTCGCCTTCGTATTCGGCGGCGATGTCCCCGGTCAGCAGTACCCCGTGCTCGGGCAGGTACAGGGCGATGCTGCCGTCGGTGTGACCGGGTGTGGAGATCACCCGGGCGCCACCGCCGATGTCGAGCACGTCACCGTCACGTACCTCCCGGTCGACGCGGACCGGGGGTGCAGACGGCAGTCCGGCGGCGACCCGCTCGAGCAACTCGCGTTCGAAGTCGTTGAGAACCGGTGCCGGGCCGGGCCGTTCCCCGCGGATGATCGGGGCCTCCGCGGTGTGCGTGACGATCTCCACGTCGCCCCACGAGGCGATCTCGGCGGCGGAGCCGACGTGGTCGTCGTGGAAGTGGGTGAGGACAACCCGGTCCACGTCGGAGGGGGCGAGTCCGATCTCCCGCAGCAGGCCGGCGATCACGGTTCCCGATCCGGCCTCTCCGGTGTCGACCAGTGTGACCGAGTCCTGGTCCCGCCACAGGTAGGCCTGGTAGCGGCCCAGGATCAGACGGTACAGATGGGGGCGTAATTCGACGATGGTCACGGTGTGGAGGCTAGATCCCAGCGGGGTGGTAGGCTGCGAGATTCACTCTCAGCGCAACACCGGGGTCGCCGCGCTCGGACACCGCGTCGGCCACAGTGGACACTTCCGAGCCGGACCAGCAGCTCACGACCGGCTCCCCGCCCCTGCGCGACATGCCGGAGGTGTCGTCGATGCCCAATTCGTTGGCGTGTCCGGTGGGGGATGCACCACGATACGGCCCGTGCAGATCAAGGTCACCAGCTACGACCACCCCGATGCGGCCCACCTGATCGACGAGGCCCAGCAGGACGAGTTGGCCCGCTACGGCGACGTGGACCAGACCGTGGTGCAGCCGACCGAGTTCGCCGAGCCCCACGGCGTGTTCCTGGTCGGCTATCTCGACGGTGCCCCGGTCGCCTGTGGGGGGTGGCGCACCAACGGCCCCGACGCCGAACTCAAGCGCCTGTACGTGGTGCCGGCGGCGCGGCGCCGTGGTCTGGCCAGCGCACTGCTGGCCGAGCTGGAAAGCTCCGCGCAGGCCGCCGGGCGACGGCGGATGATCCTGGAGACCGGGTTGCGGCAGCCGGAGGCGCTGGCCCTGTACCGCAAGGCCGGCTACACCCGGGTGGAACCGTTCGGCTACTACGCCTCCGACCCGGAGACGGTGCACCTGGGCAAGCTCCTCAACGCGGACGCCGAGGGGGAGTAGTCACCGTACGGGTGCGGACTCCGGTCCCCCTGCTGTCGAGCCGCTGCCCTCGTGTTGTCCCGGCGACGGGGAGGGGACCAATCCCGGGGCGGTCGGCCGGCACGGTGGTGTTCCACCGGCGCACATGGCTACCTGAGAGGTAGCGGCTCCAGGAAGGAGGAGCGTTGGACAGGAACTCGGGAGAATCCGGTACGGCGGAGCGCAGCACCGCGGCGCGGCCGGGCATCGCACCCGGGGTTCCGCGGACGGCGGGCCCCCTGTTCGCGGCCCTGTACGGGGAGCTGGTCCCGCACGCCTGGCGTGCGGCCGAGCCGGAACAGGACGCCTACTCGTTGTTCCTCCAGCGGTCGCTCGCTCTGGGGTGGCTCGACGACAGGTCGATCGTGGTCGAGGGGGACAGCACCGGGGAGCACCCGCTCCTCGCGCCAGGGCTGTGGGCCATGAACGACGCCGGGTGGACTCATCCCCTGGCTGCTCCTGGCGCGCATCTGGTCTCGTGGTTCCAGGTCGAGGCCAGTGCGGTGGCCGTCGACCGGCCGCTCCCGGTACAGCCGTTCCTGCGGTGTGCCGTGGACACGACGACGCGGGTGGGCACGTTGACCCTCTCCGCGGTGCAGGTGCTGCTGCCGGTCCAGGGACTCGATCCCTCCGCACGCCCGAGGAGCGTGTCTGTGCCGTCGTTGCACACGACCGGCTGGTTCGCCGAGTGCGACCCGCGGTCGAGAACGGCGGTGGAGATCAACGTCAACAGTGGCCGGGATCCCTCGGTCACCGCGGTTGCACGGGAACTTGCCGACCACCTCGGTCGCCTGGAACAGGACGTGTTCGCGTGCCACTCCTGTGCGGTCGCCGGGCTGGAAGCCGTGCTCCCGCCGCCGTTCGACGACGCGTTCTGGAACGGCCCACCCCTGCACGGTGTGGTGCTGCGTGGCGAACTCCTCGAGTGGTCGTGCGAGGCGATCGGTTGGCTGGCCGAGACCGTCGCCGACATCGCCGCCGGACTCGGTGTCCGCTCCCCGCTGCTGTTCACCGTGACACGGACCTCCTCCAGGAGCTGACCGCGGCAGGCTCAGGGCTCGGGATCCAGGACCCGGGCCATGGTCAGGCCCAGGTGCAACTCCAGGCGGTCCTGTCCCCGGGACAGGCACAGTCCGGTGATCTTCTCGATCCGGCCGAGCCGGTAGTACAAGGTCTGCCGGTGGATGCCGAGGGCGGCTGCCGTACGCTGGGCGTTGCCCGCCTCGGCCAGGTACACCTCCGCGGTGCGGCGCAGTTCCGGGTCGGCCGCGGTGAGCAGGCGGCGCACCGCCGTGCCCAGCACGGCCTCACGCAGTGCCTGGTCCGGGCCGCAGGCCAACAGCCGGTGCACCCCCAGCGCCGCCCACTCGGCAACGGGTCGGTGTTCGGGTACCACCTGACCCACCCGTACCGCCAGCCGGGCCTGCTGGTAGCTGGCCCGTGCCTGCGCCAGGTCCGGGCGCGGTGAGCCCACGCCGGCCACCAGGCAGGTGCGCTGCGCGGGGTCCAGCTGCTCGGCGTACAGCTCCCACGCCCTGCGGGCGATCTTGCGTGCCGGGCCGAGGTCGCCCGAGGTGCTCAACGGCACCAGCAGGGTGGTGTGGTCCTCGCCGGGGGCGGCCAGCACCGATCGGGGCAGCCCCCACAGGTTGATCGGCGTGGTCTTCCTGCCCGTCGACCCCGTCGTGCCCAGGACGACCACGACCACCGGCACCCCGCGGGAGAGCACGCCCAGGTCGTCGAGTTCGGCTGCCGCACGTTCGACCACCTCCGGGTAGGGGGAGAGCAGGTCTCCCAACCGCAGGGCCAGGTCCTGCCGGGCTCGGGCCTGCTGGGCCATCAGTACGGCCGCCCGGTCCGCCAACACCATCGCCGCGGGCAGTTGTGTCTCGTCGATCTCGTTGCGGTCGTCCAGCAGCCACAGGTAGCCGTAGGTCACGCCGTTCCAGCGCACCGGGATGCACAGCCGCCCCAGGACGCCGAGTTCCCGGCTGGCGGGGGTGCGTACCGGGGTGTCGCTGGTGGCGATGCCGAACTGTTCGAACCAGGCACGCACCTCGGCGGAGGCCTTGCGGCGCAGGATCGACTGCTGCCGTACCTCGTCGATCTCCACACCGTGAGCGCCGAAGGCCACCAGGTTGAAGTCGCGGTCCTCCAGGGTGGCCGGGGCACCCAGGAGCTGGGCCACCTCGTCGACGATGTCCTGCAGATCGGGGAGCACCCGACCAGTCTGCCGCACCTCTTGGACAGATGTATGAGAGAAAGCGGCAGAACGCGTGACATCTGTCGATGGTTGTCCGGGGCGTGCGGCGCTTAGGTTCAGAGTGTTTCGCACGACCGGAGGTCAGTGAAGGTGCTCGGTCAGATCCTGCTGTCCGCTTCGCGCAGCCCACTGGCACGCAACCTGGTCACCACCATCCCGGTCACCCGCAAGGTGGTGGACCGGTTCGTGGCCGGTGAGGAGCTTCAGGACGCGCTGCGCGCCACCCGTGAGCTGGTGGCGGCCAACCTGTACGTCACCCTGGACCACCTCGGGGAGGACACCCTCGACGCGGAGCAGGCCGCCCGTACCCGGGACGCCTACCTGAGCCTGCTGGCCAAGCTGGGTGAACTGGGCCTGACCGACCGCGCGGAGGTGTCGGTCAAGCTGTCCGCCCTGGGACAGGCCCTGGCCCGCGACGGTGACCGGATCGCCCTGGAGAACGCCCGCGCCATCTGCCAGGCCGCGGCCGCCGTCGGCACCACCGTGACCCTGGACATGGAGGACCACACCACCGTGGACTCCACCCTGGGCATCCTGCGTGAGCTGCGCGCCGACTTCCCCTGGGTGGGTGCGGTGCTGCAGTCCTGTCTGCGCCGTACCGAGGGGGACTGCCGCGACCTGGCCCACGCCGGCTCGCGGGTCCGCCTGGTCAAGGGCGCCTACGCCGAGCCCGCCTCGGTGGCCTACCAGGACAAGGCCGAGGTCGACCGGGCCTACGTGCGGTGCCTGCGCATCCTGATGGGCGGCGAGGGCTACCCGATGGTCGCCAGCCACGACCCGCGTCTGATCGCCATCACCCTCGACCTGGCCCGCCGGCTCGGCCGTGCTCCGGGCAGCTACGAGTTCCAGATGCTCTACGGCATCCGCCCCGAGGAACAGCGCCGTCTGGCTGCGGCCGGCGAGCGGATGCGCGTGTACGTGCCGTACGGCACCGACTGGTACGGCTACTTCATGCGTCGTCTCGCCGAGCGTCCGGCCAACGTCGCGTTCTTCCTCCGCGCTCTGGGGTCCCGCTCCTGAACCGTCGAAGGGAATCGTCCATGTCGTATCTGGATGCCGTGACCGCCCCGCCGGCACCGGTGAACGAGCCGGTCCTGAGCTACGCCCCGGGCAGCCCCGAGCGTGCTCGGTTGGAGAAGCAGCTGGCGGAGCTGTCCGCCACCCCGATCGACCTGCCGGCCTGCATCGGCGGGGAGTGGCGGATGGGTGGCGGGGAGCCGGTCGACGTGGTGCAGCCGCACAACCACCACGCCGTGCTCGGCACCCTGCGCCAGTCGACCCAGCAGGACGCCAAGGACGCCATCGCTGCGGCGGCCGAGGCCGCCCCGGCGTGGCGGGCGTTGAGCTTCGACGAGCGTGCGGCGATCTTCCTGCGCGCCGCCGACCTGCTGTCCGGGCCGTGGCGGGCGAAGCTGGCCGCGGCCACCATGCTGGGCCAGTCCAAGACGGTGCAGCAGGCCGAGATCGACAGCCCCTGCGAGCTGGTCGACTTCTGGCGGTTCAACGTCCACTTCGCCCGGCAGCTGCTGGCCGACCAGCCGGTGAACTCGCCGGGGGTGTGGAACCGCATGGACTACCGCCCGCTGGACGGTTTCGTCTACGCGATCACCCCGTTCAACTTCACCGCCATCGCCGGCAACCTGCCCACCGCGCCGGCGCTGATGGGCAACACGGTGATCTGGAAGCCCTCGCCGACCCAGCAGCTCGCCGCGCACTACACCATGCGGCTGCTGGAGGAGGCCGGTCTGCCCCCGGGCGTGATCAACATGCTGCCGGGGGACGGTCTGGCGGTCAGTGAGGTCGCGCTCACCCACCCGGACCTGGCCGGTATCCACTTCACCGGCTCCACCGCCACCTTCCAGCACCTGTGGCGGACGGTCGGGGAGAACATCGCCGGGTACCGCAGCTACCCGCGACTGGTCGGCGAGACCGGCGGCAAGGACTTCGTCGTCGCCCACCCCTCGGCCGACCCGGCCGCGCTGGTCACCGGGTTGGTCCGCGGGGCCTTCGAGTACCAGGGCCAGAAGTGCTCGGCCGCCTCCCGCGCCTACCTGCCGCGCTCGCTGTGGGAGCGCATCCGGGACGACTTCCTGGCCACCGTCGAGTCGCTCACCATGGGGGATGTCACCGACCTGTCGAACTTCATGGGCGCGGTCATCGACCGGCGCGCGTTCGACCGCCTGGCCGGGGTGCTGCAGGCCGCACACGCCGACGACTCGGTACAGGTGCTGGCCGGTGGTACCGCCGACGACTCGGTGGGGTACTTCGTCCGGCCGACCGTGCTGCTGAGCGACAACCCCGAGCACGAGATCTTCAGCCGCGAGTTCTTCGGGCCGATCCTGGCGGTGTACGTCTACGAGGACGCCGAGTACTCGCAGGTGCTGGAGCTGGTGGACCGTACCGCCCCCTACGGGCTGACCGGGGCGGTGTTCGCCACCGACCGGGCGGCGATCGTGCAGGC
>DATCJU010000009.1:0-8755 GCA_036562635.1 Pseudonocardiaceae bacterium | reverse complement strand
TGTTGGCGGCGGGAGGCACGGTGGTGTTCCCGGCGCAGGAGCGGACCAAGGATCCGGCGCACTGGGTGGATCTGGTGGAGCGGCACGGGGTGACGTTGTGGAACAGCGTGCCCCAGCTGGCCGGCCTGCTCGCCGACGAGGTGGGCACTGCCGCCGAAAGGGTGGCCTCGCTGCGCACCTACCTGCTCAGCGGGGACTGGATCCCGACCAGCCTGCCGGACAAGTTGCGCGCACTGACCCCGGGCGCGGTGGTGATGAGTCTGGGTGGTGCCACCGAGGGCAGCATCTGGTCGATCTGGTACGAGATCGGCGAGGTGGACCCCGCCTGGACCAGCATCCCCTACGGCGTGGCCATGCCCAACCAGCGGATGTACGTGCTCGACTCCCGTGGCGAGCACTGTCCGGTGGGGGTGACGGGGGAGATCCACATCGGCGGTGACGGGGTCGCGTTGAGCTACTGGCGCGACGAGGAGCTCACCGCACGACGTTATCCGACACACCCCGTGCTCGGCCGCCTGTACCGCACCGGTGACCTGGGGCGGTGGTCGCGGCAGGGGTACATCGAGTTCCTGGGACGGAACGACTTCCAGGTCAAGCTGAACGGCTACCGCGTCGAGCTCGAGGAGATCTCGGCCAAACTGGCGCAGCTGCCCGGTGTGGACCACGCGGTGGCACGGGTCCAGCGGGACGAGCACCAGGACCGCCTGGTCGGCTACCTGGTCCCGGCGGGACGGCGCAGGCCCGTGGAGGCCGCCGACGGGACCGCCAAACCGGAGCTTCTGCTCACCGGGGTCAACCTGCTCCGCGACGCACGACCCCGGCACCGGTTCTCCCCGGAGCTCGACCCGGTGGTCTACGCCGCCAGCAAGAGCTACCGGCAGTTCACCGACGGACCTGTCGACGCCGACCTGTTCGGCAAGCGGCTTGCCGAGATCCGGCAGACCGGTGCCCGGCTGGTACCCGTCGGTGGTGGTCAACCCGACGAGCGGGACTGGACCGTGGTGTTGGGCCGGCTGTCCGGGATCACCCTGCCCGACCGAGCCCTGCCGAAGTACCGGTACCCCTCGGCTGGCAGCGCCTACCCGGTGCGCACCTTCGTCACGCTCACCCGGGCCGCCGGCACCCTCACCCCGGGGCGCTACTACTACCACCCGCTGACCCACGAACTGTGCACACACGACCTGGCCGAGACCGTCGGGGCCTCCGCCGCCACCGACGAGATCGCCCTGGTGGTCCACTGGCCCGCCGTCACTCCGCTGTACGGGGAGCGGTCCCGGGAACTGGCCCTGTTGGAGGTCGGGCACATGCTCGGCGTGCTCACTCGGGCCCTCGACGAGCGGGGCGTCGGCTACGACGTGGTGCTGGACAGCACGCGGCTCGACGGGGAGAACGAACTCGTCTGCCGCATCGCCCTGGGTGAGCGTACGGACGGCTTCACCGCGGCCCCCCTCCGGCTCAGCTGCTTCGCCCGCACCGACGACCGGAGCTACACCGAACAGGACGGAACTCGTCGGTTCGACCTGGACACGCTCCCCGTGTTCGAGCGGATCACCGAGACCTACTCGGTCCTGCAGGGAGCGCGATACCTGCTGACCCTGGAGGGCGCCGGCGAACCGCTGGAGCTGGTGTCGGCCGGCCTGCTGTTCCAACGGCTCCGTGAGCAGCTGCACGCCGACGGCCTGGGCACCTGCATGCTCGGCCTGCACCCGACCGACGGGAGCGTGCACACCATGGCGGTCGGACCGGTCGACCCGCGGACCGTGAGCGCCTCGCAGAGCACCGGGACGAGCCGGGAGCTTGCCGAGGTCGTCAACGAGGAACTGGCGACGGTCCTGCCCAGCTACATGGTGCCCACCGCGTACGCCGTGCTCGACGAACTCCCGTTGAGTGCCAACGGCAAGGTCGCACTCGACCGGTTGCCGCCCGTCACGATCACCGGCACCTACGTCGAGCCCCGAACCCCCGCGGAGTGGTCCGTGGCCCGGCTGTGGGCCCGGATACTCCACCGCCCGGTCGAATCACTGAGCGCGACCGAGAGCTTCTTCGCCCTCGGTGGCAACTCGCTGTCCGCCATGACACTGGTTCGCCTGCTGCGACAGGAACTGGGGTGCGACATCAAGCTCCGGGACCTGTACCGCCTCGACACCATCGCCGCACTCGCCGAGCACATCGGCTCCCCGGACACCGACGACGCGCGCGAGGAGGGAGAACTGTGATGCGGGAGCTGGAGCTTCTCCGTCGGCTGCGCGCGGAGCGCATCCTGATCTGGGCCAAGGGAGAGGACCGGCTGGGCTTCTCGGTCCCCGCCGGCGGCGACTTCCCCGAGACGCTGCGGGAGCAGGTCCGCGAGGCGAAGGAACGGATCCTGCAGGTCCTGCGGTTCAACGGTGTCGACTCGGCGGAACAGGCCCGGAGGACGACCTACTACCGGATACCCGACGGCACGACCCCGCGCGTGCTGCAGTCCATCCAGAAGGGCATGTACCTGCAGAGCCGGATCGACGAGCTCGGGTACACCTACACCATCCCGCTGTTCGTCCAGCTCGACGGCGCCGATCCGGAAATCGCCGAGCAGGCGGTGCGTGCCCTCATCGCGCAGGAACCGATCCTGCGCATGCAGGTCCACGAGGACCTCACCTACGACATCCTGCCCGCCGCCGCCTTCGAGATCACCCGCTCCCGCCTCACCACGGCCGAACTGGAAGCCCTGCGGGGCGACCGCGCCCGGACGACGTTCCCCCTGGCGGAGGGGCGGCTGCTGTTGCCCGAGGTCGTCGAGGTCATCGACGGGACGGGCCCGGTGGTTGGGCTCACCCACCACCACATGCTCTCCGACGCCTACTCGGCCGAGGTGATCACCGATCGGCTGGCCCGGCTGTACACCGACCTCGCCGCCGGCCGTCCGCTGCCCGAGAACGACGGGGGCACACGACCGCTTAACTACTTCGACTACCTGGCCCACCAGGAGGTGGAGCTGCGCAGCCCCGGGTACACCGCGGCTCGGAAGGCGTTCGGAGCCCGCCTGGCCGCCGCGGAGAAACCGCAGCTGCGGCGCAGCACGATCCACGGGACCGACAACCGCGCCACCACCCTCCGCATGGGGCTGGACCCCCAGCTGTACCGCACGCTCACCGGTGTCGCCCGTGAGCACCAGCTGAGCATGTACTCGCTGCTGTTCACCGGCCTCTACCACGTGCTGAGCACCTTCATGGGCGGCCAGACCGGGTTCGCCGTCGCCACCACGGTGGGCAACCGTCCGGTCGAGTTCGAGTCGGCCGTCGGCCCGTTCCTGAACACCCTGCCGCTCATCCCCGAGTACCGCCCCGAGGACTCGTTCCTGGCCAACGCCCGCCGGGTGAACGACGCGGTTATCGAGCTCAACCAGTACCACCAGCTCAACCTGGACATGCTCGCCGACGCCGTGCCCGACGGTGCGGCCGGCCTGGCCGACCTGGTGCAGGTGCTGTTCACCATGCACAACTTCCGGGTGGCCACCGCGGAGACGTCCACCGTGGACCACCGGATGCTGCCGTACGAGGACCTGGCGGAGAAATTCGGTATCACGATCATCGCCAGGGAGGAGGAGGGGGGTGGCCTCGCCCTCACGGTGACCTACGCCCACGCCCGCTACGAGTCCGGCCTGGTCCACACCCTGTTCGACGCCTACCTGACCTTCCTGCGGTCCCTGGCCCGCTCCGGCGTCGACGAGCCGATCGCGCGCCTCGACCTGGTCGACGACACCGGGCTGGAGTTGATCGAACGGATCAACCGGACCGCCGCGGACCAGGGCGACGAGCAGACCGCGGTCGAGATGTTCCAGCGGCAGGTCGAGCGCACCCCTGACCACGTCGCCGTCATCTACCGCGACCGCAGGCTCACCTACCGGGAGCTGAACGAGCACGCCAACCGGCTGGCGCACCTGCTGATCCGGGAACACGGGGTGCGCCCCGGCAGCCTGGTAGGCCTGCTGCTCGACCGCAGCGAGCACATGCTCGTCGCGATCCTGGCCGTGCTCAAGGCGGGCTGTGCCTACGTGCCGATCGACCCGGAACTCCCCGCGGGACGCATCCGGTTCATCCTGGAGGACACCGCGGCACCACTGGTGCTCACCGACCGGAACCGGGCCGCGGTGTGGGCGGGGGAGGCCCCGTGCCCGACCGTGCCGGTCGACGCCCCCGGCGAGGCGTGGTCCCGTCAGCCCGTCACGAACCCGGACGTCCCGGTCTCGGGTACCGACCTGGCCTACGTCATCTACACCTCAGGCACCACCGGACAGCCCAAGGGGGTGCTGTGCGAGCACCGGGGTCTGGTCAACCGGATCCGGTGGATGAACAAGCAGTACCCGCTGCGCCACGCGGACCGGGTGCTGCAGAAGACGCCGTACGTGTTCGACGTGTCGGTGTGGGAACTGCTGTGGGCCAACTGGTACGGCGCCGCCGTCGTGTTCGCCGAGCCCGGCGGGCACAAGGACCCCGAGTACCTGACCCGGCTTGTCGAGCGGGAGCAGGTCACCGTCACCCACTTCGTGCCGTCGATGCTCGGCGCGTTCCTGGAGGCACTGCGCACCCCCGGTGGGCCCTCCACCACGGCGCTGCGCAGCCTGCGCTACGTCTTCTGCAGCGGTGAGGCGCTCAAGCTCGACCAGGTGCGCGGGGTGCACGAACTGCTGCCCTGGGTGGAGTTACACAACCTCTACGGCCCGACCGAGGCGTCGATCGACGTGCTGTTCTACGACTGCACCGACCGGGCCCTGGAACAGGTGCTGATCGGCAGGCCCATCGACAACATGCGGGTCTACGTGCTGAACAAGGCCCGCAAGCCCCTGCCGCCCTACGCGATCGGCGAGCTGTACCTGGGCGGTGTGGGGCTGGCTCGCGGCTACCTCAACCGGCCGGAGCTGACCGCCGAGCGGTTCGTGGACGACCCCTTCACCCCGGGGGAACGGCTCTACCGCACCGGTGATCTGGTCCGGCTCCTGCCCGGCGGCGACATCGACTACATCGGCCGGGACGACTTCCAGGTCAAGATCCGCGGCTACCGCATTGAGCTCGGCGAGGTGGAGGCCGCGCTGGAACGGCACCCCGAGGTGCGGCGGGGCGTGGTCACGGTGTGGCAGCCCGACCCCGCACGCCCCGACCACAGGTCCCTGGCCGGGTACTACGTGGCCGACCACCCCCTGGACGAGGCGGAACTGCGGCGCACGCTCCATGCGGTCCTGCCGGACTACATGGTGCCCAGCGCGCTGATCCACCTGACCGAGGTCCCGGTGACGGTGAACGGCAAGCTGGACCGCAGGGCTCTGCCCACACCGAACGTCACCACCGACGTCGAGGGCCGCACCGAGGCCCGGGACCAGCGGGAGGCGCTGCTGCGCGAGCTGTGCGCGCAGAGCCTGGGCCTGCGCCCCGAGGAGTTGGGCTTCCAGGACGACCTGACCCGCCGGGGCATGGACAGCATCGTCGCGATCCGCCTCACCGGCCTGCTGCGCCTGCGCACGGGCCTGCCGGTCACCGTTCGCGACGTCTTCGCGCACCGCACGGTCGAGCGCCTGTACGACCACCTCTCGATGACCGCCGACGGGACGTACGAGCCGCTCGTTCGCGGTGAACAGGGACGACTGGACGGCGAGGTGGACCTGCTGCCGATCCAGTCGTGGTTCTTCGACCAGCCCCTCGAACGCCCCGAGCACTGGAACCAGGCGTTCCTGGTACGCACCCCCGAGCTGTCACTGCCCCGCCTGGAACGAGCCCTGCATGCCCTGGTGGACCACCACGACGCGTTCCGGTTGCGTTTCCGCCGGGAGCAGGACGAGGTCGTGCAGTACTACGACCCGGCGGCGGTGCTCCCCGGCCTCAACGTCCTGGACGTACGCGACCTGCCGGGCGAGGAGGGCAGCCCGGAGTTCGCGCGGGCACTGCACCAGACCCTCACCTCCTGGCAGCGCGGCTTCGACCTGCAGCACGGCCCGCTGCACGCGGTGGGCTACCTGCACGGATTCGCCGACGGCAGCGCCCGGGTCTTCTTCGCCCTGCACCACCTGATCGTGGACACCGTGAGCTGGCAGGTGCTCGCCGACGACCTGCGCCGGCTGTACGAGGACCCCGACGCCTCACCGGGGGAGAAGGGAGCGAGCTACCGCCAGTGGGTCGACGCGGTCGCCGAGTACGCCCGGAACCACCAGGACGAACTGGCCTACTGGGACGAGCTGCTCGCGGACCTGCGGTCCGCCACCGCACTCGGGGACGGCGTCGCGCACCCGCCCAGCGCCGTGGAGTTCACGCTGGATGAGTACGACACCCAGCTCCTGCTCGGCGACTGTCACCGGGCCTACCACACCCGCACCGAGGACCTGCTGCTCACCGCGCTCGGGTACGCGCTACGGGCTGTCACCGGTGACCCCACCCACCACGTCCTGCTGGAGGGGCACGGACGGGAGGAGATCGCCCCGGGGCTCGACGTGACCCGCACCCTCGGCTGGTTCACCACCCTGTACCCGGTCCGTCTGGTGCTGGACGACGACCTCGGCGCGAGCGTGCGCCAGGTGAAGGAAGCCCTGCGGACGGTGCCCACCCGGGGGCTCGGCTTCGGTGCCCTGACCCGTTACCGCGAACGGCCCCTGCCGCCGGTGTGGTTCAACTACCTGGGGCAGGTCGACGGTGACGGCGGCGACTGGCGCGTGGTGATGGAGGACGCGGGCACCACCATGTCCTCCGGTGCCCCGCAGGCGTCGCTCACGGTCTTCGCGTACGTGGCCGCCGGGCGCCTGCAGGTCAGGGTGGACAGCCGGATGGACGCCGACACCACCTCGGCCGTGGCCCGGGAGCTGGAGCGTGCCCTCACCGAGCTGATCGCCCACTGCCGGGCGCAGGAGGTCGTCCGCTACACCCCCAGTGACTTCCGGGAGGTGCGGGGCGAGGCGGACCTGGCGGCCCTGCCGCCGGCGATCGGCGCGGACCCGTACGGCTGGTTCGACATGACCGAGATCCAGAAGGCCTACCTGGTCGGCCGGCTGGGCAACTACGAGATCGGCAACGTCGCGAACCACGTCTACGGCGAGTACGTCTACCCCGACCTGGACACCGACCGACTGGAGGAGGCGATCAACCAGTTGGTCGCCGAGTGCGACGTGCTGCGCACCGTGTTCTCGTTCGACCGGCTGCAGCAGCGGGTGCTTCCCGTCGAGGAAGTGCCCCGGTACCGGCTCCAGGTCCACCACGTCGACCAGGACGGCGAGGAGTGGCTGGCCCGGGTACGGGAGCGTCTGTCCCACCAGCTGCACGACCCCGAGAACTTCCCGTTGTTCGCCTTCGAGGTCAGCCGCCTGCCCGACCGGTGCGTCCTGCACACCAGCTTCGACCTGATCGTGCTGGACGTGCAGAGCAGGCTCGCCCTGCTGCGCCGGCTCGACGACATCTACCGGGGCAGGGGGGAGCGGAAGCCCCTGCCCGTGACCACCTTCAAGGACTACCAGGACTACGCCGGTCTGCTACGGGCGTCCCGCTGGTACGAGGAGGACCGTGCCTACTGGCAGCAGAAGTTGACCACCCTGCCCCTGCGGTGTGAGCTGCCGTTCCGGGTCTCCCCCGACACCGTCGTGCAGCCGCGCTTCGACGAGCACACCCTGCGCATCGAGGCCGAGGTGTGGCAGCGGTTCCGGGAGCAGGCCGCCCGGAGGGGTCTGTCGGTCTCGTCGGTGCTGCTCAGCCTGTTCGGCAGCGTCATCGCCTACTTCTCCGGGGCGCAGGAGTTCCCCATCACGGTGACCCTGTTCAACAGGTACCCGTTCCTGCCGGACACCCAGGAGATCCTCGGTAACTTCACCTCGACCGTCCTGCACCACTTCGTCGACGACGACGACGTCGAACGGCTCACCCGCCGTACCCACGACGTGCTGTGGGAGGACGTCGCGCACGCCCTCTACTCCGGCGTGCAGGTGCAGCGCGACCTGAGCCGGGCGTACGGACTGGACAGCACCCGGGCGGTGTCGCCGATCGTGTTCACCGGGGCCGTGGGCAGCCACACCCGGGACTTCGAGAGCGCGGCCTTCCTGCGGGACGACGAGGTCGTCGCCGAGCGTCACTGGAGTGCGCAGACCTCCCAGGCCTGGATCGACCTGCAGGCCGTCGAGGTGGAGGCGGGCCTGGTCAGCAAGTGGCTCTACGTCTCGCAGCTGTTCGACCGCCCGACTATCGAGCACCTCAACCGGTTGTTCTGCCGGCTGATCGAGCGGCTGGCGGGTGATGCGTGGCAGGACGGGCTGCCACGTGAGGCGTACCTGCCGGACGCCGACCGTGCCCTCATCGAGGCGGCCAACGAGACGGGCACGGTGGCGAACGAGCGGACACTGTTCGGGCTCGTCGAGGAGCGGTGTCGGGCGAACGGCGCCGAGGAGGCCGTCGCGGTCGTCGACGCGGGCACGGGCCGCACCCACACCTACGGCGAGCTGGTCGAGCAGAGCGCCGCTCTGGCCCGGCTGCTGCACGCACGGACCGGACGGCAGGAACAACTGGTCGCCGTGCTCGCCGAGAAGGGCTACGTGCAGGTGCTCGCCACCAGCGCGATCATGAAGGCCGGTCTCGGCTATCTCCCGCTGCACGTGGACTGGCCGGTCGCCCGTCTGGATGACATCCTCACCCAGGCCGGGGTACGGACCGTGCTGGTGTCCCGGGCCCAGGCCGCCCGCCCCGAGGTGCAGCAGCGACTGGCCGACTCCTACCGCCTGCTGGTCGTCGAGGATGCGCTCGCCGGAGGATCC
>DATCJU010000001.1:0-16430 GCA_036562635.1 Pseudonocardiaceae bacterium | reverse complement strand
GCTCCGGGTGCCGCTGGGCTGCTCCGGGGAACGGTTCGGCCGGACCGGACCACGGCCACGGCCACGCAGCAGGTCCCGCAGCTGGGTGTAGCGACGCCGCAACCCCCACTTGGTGACCCGGATCAGGGCCTCCCGCACGATGTCGCCGCTCATCTTCGACGTGCCGTACATGCGCTCGGTGAAGGTGATGGGCACCTCCACCAGCCGGAAGCCGGCCTCGATCGCCCGCCAGGCCAGGTCGACCTGGAAGCAGTAGCCCTGGGAGGCGACGTTGTGCAGCTTGATGCCCTCCAGGACGGCACGCCGGTAGGCACGGTAACCACCGGTGATGTCCCGGACCTTGGCGCCCAGGGCCAACCGCGAGTACAGGTTGCCACCGCGCGAGAGCCACTCCCGGCGCTTGGGCCAGTTCACCACGCGACCTCCCGGCACGTAGCGCGAGCCCAGCACCAGGTCGGCGCCGCCCCCGTCGGCGCACAGGGCGTCCAACATCCTGGGCAGGTCCTCGGGAGCGTGCGACCCGTCGGCGTCCATCTCCACGATCACGCCGTAGTCGCGCTCCAACGCCCAGCGGAATCCCGCGACGTAGGCCGCGCCCAGCCCCTCCTTGGCCTTGCGGTGCAGTACGTGCACCCGCTCGTCGGCCGCGGCCATCTCGTCCGCCAGGTCTCCGGTGCCGTCGGGGCTGTTGTCGTCGACCACCAGCACGTGGGCCACGGGCACCGCCGCGTGCAACCGCTCGACGAGTGACCGGAGGTTCTCCCGCTCGTTGTAGGTCGGGATCACCACCAGCACCGGACCGAGTTCCTCGAGATATCCCCCGCGGGCGTCCCGCTGGTCCGCCATGAGTGTGTCTTCCTCCTCGCCGGCACGTGCCCGTGCCGGGCGCCTCCGTTCCTCGTTCAGCCGTCCACCGCCGCACGGGACGGTGGGTCGTCCCCCGTCGCCACACGGCGCAAGTCGTCATCGCCGGCCGTGGCACGCCGTCGTGCCCGGGCCGCGATGACCCAGCCCAGCGCCGCCAGCCCGATCACGGTCAGTCCCCACTCGGGGGCGGTGCCCAGCCGAGTGGCCAGCGTAACCGTCGTGCGCAGCGGGACATCGACCACCAGTACGTCGGGGGTAAACAGCTCGCTGTGGCGCAGCACCCGCCCGTCGGGTGCCACCACCGCGCTCACCCCGCTGGTCGCCGCGACCAGGACCGCCCGCCCGTGCTCGACGGCCCGCACCCGCGACATCGCCAGCTGCTGGTAGGTCATCTCGGTGAAACCGAAGGTGGCGTTGTTGGTGGGCACGGCCAGCACCTGGGCGCCGGCCCGCACCGTGTCGCCGACCACCCCGTCGAAGGCGACCTCGTAGCAGGTGGCCAACCCCACCTGGGCGGGGCCCATGGTGAACACCTTCGCCTCGTCCCCGGGGACGAAGTCCTCCCGGACCCGGTCCACCTGGGAGTTGAACAGCCGGATGAACGAACGCATTGGCATGGTCTCGCCGAAGGGTTGCAGCTGCCGCTTGGTGTACTCGTCGACCGGCCCGTCCTGCGGGGACCACAGGACCACGGTGTTGCGCGGCCCGCCCTCCGGTGGGCTGAGCACCGCGCCCACCGCCACCGGCGCACCGACCGCCCGGGTCGCCTGGTCGATCAACCGTCGGGCGTCGGGGTTGCGGTAGGGGTCGATGTCCGAGGAGTTCTCCGGCCAGATCACCAGATCCGGTTGCGGGACCCGCCCGGCCCGCACGTCGGCGGCCAGTTCCTCGGTGCGTCGCACGTGGTTGTCCAGCACCGCGCGACGCTGGGCGTTGAAGTCCAGGCCCAGCCGGGGCACGTTGCCCTGTACCAGGGCCGCGGTGGCGGTGCCGGCCTCGGCACCGGTGTCCACCAGCGGGGCGGCGGCCAGGCCGGCCAGCACCGGCAGCACGGTGGCGGCCGCGGGGACGGCGCCACCGCGGAGACCGGGCCACCCGTGGCGTACCCGCCGCAGCAGCTCACCCAGGCCGTACCCGGTCAGGACGACGGTGAACCCCAGCAGCGCGGTGCCTCCCACGGACGCCAGCGGCAGGAACAGCCCCTCGGGCTGGCCGAAGGCGACGCGCCCCCAGGGGAAGCCGCCGAAGGGCACACGGGCTCGCACGGCCTCGGCGGCGATCCACAGCGCCGCCCCCCACACGGGCGCCGCCGGCAGCCGGGAGACCACCGCGGTCGCCGCCCCCGCGACGGCCGGGAACAGTGCCTCCACTGCACACAACGCCAGCCAGGGCAGCGGCCCCACGTAGGTGCCCGTCCAGTGCAGCAGCGGCAGCAGGAAGCCCAGTCCGAACAGCAGCCCGTACCCGAACCCGGCGCGGGCCCGCCGCCCGGCCAGGACCAACCACAGCAGGGCGAAGGCCACCGGCGCCAGCCACCACAGCGGGCGGGGCGGGAAGCCGGCGAACAGCACCACGCCGGCAGCCGGCGCGCCGAGTACACGCAGCAGCACGGGCGGAACCCGCCTGCGGGGACGTGCGGGGGCAGATCCGGTGGGCTGCGCCGCCGGTTGCTCGGGTGTCGCGGTCGGTACGGCCACCGGATCAGCCTACGGGCGTCCCCCACCGTGCGGCCGCACGGGCACCACGAGCTGGTCGACCCACGCGGTGGTCGCGTCGGCGAACCGCCGGTCGGGGCGCACTACGAAAACGCCAAGAAAAGCGCTACAGTGAAAAATCCGCGAATCGAAGACAAAAGCAATAAATCTCCTCAGCCAATTTTACAGAATTGGAGGAAGAATTGTCAAGCGAGGAGATCGTTCGTGAGCAGCGGTACGTCTCCATGCTCTACAAGAGGCTCGACGACCTGCGAAAACAGACCTCGGCGCATCTGGCCCGCGTCCTGCGGGAATCCGCCGACACCCCCCGGAGCCTGCTGGAACGGGACATCGCCATCACCCACCACACCCGGCGGTTGGCGCAGCTGCGCGCCGCGGAGAACGGGTTGTGTTTCGGCCGGCTGGACCTGCAGGACGGGCAGTGCCGCCACATCGGCCGTATCGGCCTCGTCGACGACACCCAGGACGAGCCCCTGCTGGTGGACTGGCGTGCCCCCGCCGCCCGCCCCTTCTACCTGGCCACCGGGGTCGACCCGCAGGGGGTGCGGCGGCGTCGCCACATCCGGCTGCGGCAGCGCACCGTCGTCGGCCTGGACAACGAACTGCTCACCCTGCCCCCGACGGCGCCCCGCAGACCGGTGACCTGGTCGGGGAAGCCGCGCTGCTGGCCGCCCTCGACGCGCATCGCACCGGACGGATGCACGACATCGTCCGCACCATCCAGGCCGAACAGGACCGCATCATCCGCTGCGAGCACCGCGGGGTACTGGTCGTCCAGGGCGGACCGGGTACCGGGAAGACCGCGGTCGCCCTGCACCGCGCCGCCTACCTGCTGTACACGCACCGGGAGCACCTGGCACGGCGGGGTGTGCTGGTCGTCGGCCCCAACCCCGCGTTCCTGCGCTACATCGACCAGGTGCTGCCCTCCCTGGGCGAGACCGACGTGCTGCTGACCACCATCGGCGACCTGTACCCGGGCATCAGCGCCCGCCGCCCCGAATCACCCCAGGCCGTCGCCCTCAAGGGCCGACCGGACATGGTCGAGGTGGTGGCCGCCGCGGTGCGGGACCGGCAACAGGTGCCCGAACAGGCGTGGGAGATCACCACCGACCAGTACCGGGTGTACCTGCACCCGCACACCTGCCGGGCGGCCCGGGACCGTGCCCGCCGCACCGGGCTGCCCCACAACCTGGCCCGCCCGATCTTCGTGCAGCAGGTCGTGGACGCCCTGGCCCGGCAGGTCGCCGACGAGGTGGGTGCCGACCCGCTGGGCGGGGAGAACCTGTTGGACGAGGCCGAGGTGGCCGACATCCGCCACGAGCTGCACCAGGACCCCGCAGTGCAGGACGCCCTGGCGGAGCTGTGGCCGGTGCTGACCCCCGAACAGCTGCTGGCGGACCTGTTCTCCAGCGCCGACCGGCTGGCCAGCGCCGCCCCGCACCTGACCGAGACCGAACGTGCCGCACTGCTGCGGGCCCCCGACGGCGGCTGGAGCGCGGCGGACGTGCCGCTGCTGGACGAGGCGGCCGAACTGCTGGGCTGGGACGACCGGGCCGACCGGGAACGCGCCCAGCGGGCCCGTCGGGCCCGGATCGACTACGCCCAGGGCGTGCTGGACATCACCCACGGATCCCGCCCCCTAGAACTGGACGACGGCAGTGAACCCGAGGTGCTGACCGCCGTGGACCTGCTGCAGGCCGAGGACCTGGCCGAACGGCACGAGGAACGACCGCACCTGACCACGGCCGAGCGGGCCGCCGCCAACCGCACCTGGGTGTTCGGGCACGTCATCGTCGACGAGGCCCAGGAACTGTCGGACATGGCGTGGCGGATGCTGATGCGCCGCTGCCCCAGCCGATGGATGACCGTCGTCGGGGATCTGGCACAGACCGGCAGTCCCGCCGGCCCCGCCTCCTGGGAGCAGGTCCTGGCACCGTACGTGGCCGACCGGTGGCTCCTGGAACAGCTGACCGTCAACTACCGCACCCCGGCCGAGATCATGGAGGTCGCCGCCGCGGTGCTCGCCGAGCTCGACCCGTCGGTCGAACCTCCGCGTTCGGTGCGGCACACCGGGACCGCCCCGTGGCGCTGCCCGGCACCCCCTGCCGAGCTGGCCACCCGGCTGGGTGAACTGGTCGTGGCGGAAGCAGCCCTGGTACGTCCGGGGACCCTCGCGGTGATCGTGCCGACCTGCCGGGCCGCGGAGCTGGGCGCGGCAGTACGTGCCACCGTGCCCGACACCCGGATCGGACAACTACCCGAGGTGGACCACCCCGTGGCGGTGCTGACCGTGGACCAGGCCAAGGGCCTGGAGTTCGACACGGTGATCGTGGTCGAGCCGCAGCAGATCCTGGACGCCTCCCCGCAGGGCCGCAACGACCTGTACGTGGCGTTGACCCGCGCCACCCGGCACCTGGGAGTGGTCCACAGCGGTCCGCTGCCGGCGGCGCTGGACCGACTACGCCCCCGCCACGCCCCCGGGCACTGACGGGACACCCGATGCCACGCCGACGGAACCGTGCTGGTGTCCGTGCCCGCTCGCGAGCGGGCACGGACACCAGCACACCCGCCCGGTCACTCCCGGGCGAGCATCGCTTCCTCCAGGTCCAGTTCCCGCAGCACCCGACGCAGCACCTCGTCGTCGATCCGCTGCTCGTCTCGCAGCCGCACGAACACCTCCCGCTCGGCGGCGAGCATCTCCCGCCGCAGGCGGCGGAACGCGGCACTGGGGGTCTCCTCGGTGTTCGACCCCAGGCGTTCCCATGCGGCCAGGGAACGACGCTCGGTCAGGATGCGCAGGCTCTCCACCACCCCCTCCGGTGGTGGAGTCCCGTCCTCCCGCACCACCTGCTCCAACCGTTCCAGGGCCGCCCGCGCCGCCTGCTGCTGCGCGGCGGCCTCGGCCAGGTTGTCGTGGTAGTCCTCCTTGGCCTGCACACCCAACAGGCGGATCACCCCCGGCAGGGTCAGCCCCTGCAGCACCACGGTCGCAAAGATGACGCAGAAGGTCAGGAACAGGATCAGTTCCCGCGCCGGGAAGGGTTGCCCGGCGTCGGTCTGCAGCGGGACGGCGAACGCCGCGGCCAGGGACACCACCCCGCGCAGCCCGGCCCAGCTGACGACGACCGCGTACTGCCACGGTGGTGCGGGATCCTGGTCCCGTAGTCGTCGGAACAGTCGCCGCGGCAGATAGGTCGTGGGGAACACCCACACGAACCGCGACACGATCACGGTGGCCACGACCACCGTGGCGTACAGGGCCAGCTGCCCCACCGGGTAGGGCTGCTCGGCCAGGATGTCCCGCAGCTGCAGGCCGATGAGGGCGAACACCACCGACTCGAGCACGAAGGTGATGACCTTCCAGATCGAGGTGGCCAACAAGCGGGTGGCGTAGGTGCCCTCCGGGGCCCGGTGCCCCAGGTAGAGCCCGGCCGTGATCACCGCGAGCACCCCGGAGGCGTGGATGTGCTCGGCGACGTAGTAGGCACCGAAGGGCACCAGCAGCTCCAGGGTGTTCTCCAGTGGCGGCTGGTCCAGGCGCAGCCGCACCCAGTGCAGCGCCGACCCCACCACCAGGCCCACCCCGACACCACCGATCGCGGCGACCGCGAACTCCCCGGCGGCGTGCGCCAGCGAGAAACTCCCACCGACCACGGCCGCCACCGCCACCCGGTAGGCGGTGAGGGCGGTGGCGTCGTTGACCAGGCTCTCCCCGCTCAGGATCGTGACGATCCGCCGGGGCAGGCCGATCCGGCGGGCAATCGCCGTGGCCGACACCGCGTCCGGTGGGGCGACGACCGCGCCCAGGACGAACGCTGCGGCCAGCGGCAGGCTCGGGATCACCGCGTAGGCCACCAACCCGACGACCAGCGCGGTGAACAACACCAGTCCCACCGACAGCAACCCGATGGGACGCAGGTTGGCCCGGAAACTCACGAAGGAGCTGTCCACCGCCGCCGCGTACAACAACGGCGGCAGCACCAGGAACAGCACCACCTCCGGGTCGAGCTCGTAGTCGGGAATCCCGGGCAGGAAGGACGCGGCCACCCCCGCGACCATCAACAGGACCGCGGACGGCAGCCCCAGCCACCGCGCCACCCCCGCGACGATGCTGGCCGCGAACACCAGGACGAACAGAGGAACTCCGGTCATGGCGGCCTCCCCTGCCAGGGCCCGGGACGACAGCGACGATAACGGCGCCTGGCCCGGCGCACGGGGCGGTGCGCACCGGTACCCGGTCACCCGTCCCGCTGAACGACGACATCACCAGGCCCGCGACCCTTCCCATGCTGCTCCGTCCGGGTGAGGATGGGCGGTGCCTGGCGACGATGGGAGACCGCCGTGACCCCTGGCTGCGTCCACGTGCAGAACCTTCAGCCGGTGACCGCCAGAACCCCGCAGGGATGCGAGGAGTGCCTGGCCCTCGGAACCCGATGGGTGCACCTACGGTTGTGCCTGAGCTGCGGGCACGTCGGCTGCTGCGACTCCTCCCCGTACCGCCACGCCACCATGCACCACCGCGCGACCGGCCACCCGGTGATCCAGTCGTTCGAACCGGGTGAGGAGTGGCGTTGGTGCTATGTGGACGAGGCCGTCGTCTAGCCACACCATCGACTCACCGCCACATCGCCGTCCGAGGAGAAGCCCCGGTCGGCGACGGTGTGCGCGTCACCCGCACGAAACCGCCACCGTGGCCGCAGCCGGGGCCACAGCGCCCCCGCCCCGCGGTACACCGCATCCGCGGGTACCGCAGGAAACGAGCAGGACCAGGGCGCACGGCGACTCACGGTCAGCGGTTGAGCCGCCAGATCGCCAGGTTCAGCGCCGTGGCGAACAACGCCCAGCACAGGTAGGGCACCAACAGCGCCCCGGCCAGGCGGTGACGCCGCCAGAACGTGACCACGGTGGCCAGCAGCACCACGTCCAGGGCGACGATCTCGGCGAACGCCAGCCCGTAGCGACGAGCCAGGAAGAACAACGGGGTCCACGCCGCGTTGAGCACCAGCTGCGCCGCGTACAAGGTCAGCTCCCGGCGGGCACCCCTCCACCCGAGGGCACGCCACACCAGCCACCCGGCCACGGCGATGAGCACGTACAACGCGGTCCACACCGGACCGAACAGCCACGACGGCGGCGCCCACGACGGGCGCCGCAGCTGCTGGTAGTCCTCCCCGGAACTTCCCGCCGCCACCCCACCGAGCGCCGCGGCGGCCACCGTGGCCGCCGCGAACCCCACCAGACCCAACAGTTGGGCCTGCGGGGTGCGGGCCGGCCGTGTCGCAGACGTCGAGTTGGCCTCCATGCGCCTCGGATGCCCCACACACCACGGGCCACACCTGGCGGCACTCGGCGGAGCGAACCCAGCCAGGTGTGGCCCGTGGTCGAAAGTGACGGTCAGGAGGCGGGTGTGGGCACCACGACGGTGCCCACCGCACGGGTCACCACGATCGGCGGATCCAGCACGTCGGCGGCCGACGGCCCCCGCTCGGGATTGGCCCGGCACACCACCCGCGCCTCGAAGGTGATCCCACGGGAGCGGTTACCGATCCGGGTCAGCGTGGCCGTGGCCTCGATGACGTCCCCGGCCAGCACCGGCGCCAGGAACTCCACCTGGCTGTAACCGGCGAACAGGCCCTCGTCCCCGTCCGTGCGGATGCACAGCTCGGTGGCCACGTCCCCGAACAGACCCAGGCTGAAGGCGCCGTCCACCAGGTTCCCGCCGTAGTGGGCGTGGCTGTGCGGCACGTAACGGCGGTGGGTGACGCTGAACCCCTCCACCAGGTTGCTGCTCACGCGTTCTCCTTCTCCTTGCGCCGGGCGATCCGCTGCGCGACCGCGTGCACCAGGTAACTGGCCACCTCACCGGGTGTGGTGCCACGGCCGAACACCCGGTCCACCCCCAGCTCGTCGGCCATCAACGGGTCGAAGCGAGGCCCACCGGCGACCAGGATGGGCCGCTGGTCCCCCATCGCCTCCCGGAACGCCGCGGCCATCTCCTGGGTGTTGAGCACGTGCGCGTTGCGCTGGGTGACCACCTGGGACACCAGCACCGCGTCGGCCCGCTCCGCTCGGGCCCGCTTGACCAGCTCCGGCACCGGAACCTGCGCCCCCAGGTTGATCACCCGCAGTTCCCGGTAGTACTCCAGGCCCTTCTCCCCGGCGAAACCCTTGATGTTGAGGATCGCGTCGATGCCCACGGTGTGGGCGTCGGTGCCGATGCAGGCGCCCACCACGACCAGCTTGCGTCGCAGCAGCCGCCGCACCTCGGTGTTGACCTCGGCGGGAGTCAGCAGCGGGTACTCCCGCTCCACCACCTGCACCTGCTGCAGGTCCACCAGATGCTTCACCGAGCCGTAGACGACGAAGAAGGTGAAGTCCTCCCCCACGGCGTGGGAGTGCACCACCAGCGCCGGATCCAGGCCCATCTTGGCGGCCAGCTGCTGGGCGGCGGCCTCGGCCCGCGGCCCGTGCGGCAGCGGCAGGGTGAACGACAGCTGCACCATGCCGTCCCCGGTGGTGTCACCGTAGGGTCGCACGTAACGCCGCTGGTCGGTGCTCTGCTCGCTCACCTCGGGCTGGGTGGTGCTGCTCATCGCCTCGTGCCCTCCTCCAACAGCTCCACGGCCGGGTTGCAGTAGTCGTCGGCCTTGGCCACCACCCCGTCGTAGCCCTTGCCGCCCTCGGGAGGCCGGCGCATCAACCCGAAGGTGCCCTCGGCGATGGCGCGCAGCAGCCCGTCCTCGACGATGCGTTCCAGCAGGGTCACCGCCTCACCGAGCACCTGCCGGGCGCGTTTGACGATGAACCCGTCCGGTTCGGGCCGGAAGTCCTCGGCCAGGTTGCCGGCCGCGTTCAACACGTAGCGGGCGTTGGCCAACGCCAGGTCCCGGTCGGACAGGAACGGGGTCACCACCGCCTCGGTCATCATGCCCACCAGCAGGATGGACTGCCCGGTCAGCACCCCGGCCAGGTTGAAGAACCCGTTGAGCAGGTAACCGCGGAAGATGTCCCCGGTCATGTGCTTGGTGGGAGGCATCCACTTCAACGGTGAGTTCGGGAACAACTCGCGGGCCAGCAGGGCGTGCGCCAGCTCCAGCCGGAACGAGTCGGGCAGATCCGGGTTGATCTCGAAGGCGTGCCCCAGGCCCAGCTGCCAGTCCTCCAACCCCGCCTCGTGCGCGAAGTGCTCGTTGAGCAGCTGGGACACCGTGACCGTGTGGGCGGCCTCCACCGCGTCGGCGGTGGTCAGGTAGTTGTCCTCACCGGTGTTGATGATGATGCCGGCCCGGGCGTGCACCTGCCGGGAGAACCGCTGGTCCACGAAGGTGCGGATCGGGTTGATGTCCCGGAACAGGATGCCGTACATCGAGTCGTTGAGCATCATGTCCAGCCGCTCCAGGCCGGCCAACACCGCGATCTCCGGCATGCACAACCCGGAGGCGTAGTTGGTCAACCGGACATAGCGGCCCAGCTCTCGGCTCACCTCGTCCAACGCCGCCCGCATGATGCGGAAGTTCTCCTGGGTGGCGTAGGTACCGGCGAACCCGTGGTGGGTGGCGCCCTCGGGCACGTAGTCCAGCAGCGACTGGCCGGTGGAGCGAATCACCGCGATCACATCGGCGCCGGCGCGGGCGGCGTTGCAGGCCTGCACCACGTCCTCGTCGATGTCACCGGTCGCCACGATCAGGTACAGCCAGGGCCGCTGCGGCGGGTCCCCGATCCGGGCGATCATCCGTTCCCGCTGGGCCCGGTTGCGGTCGATGGTGCGCAACCCGCGGGCCACCGCGGCGCGCGCCGCGGACGCGGCACGCTGCCGGTCCCGCCCCCGCGGCAGGGTGTACTGCACCTGCCCCGCCGCGGTGGCCTCGGCCAACTCGGTGAGGGAGGACAGGTTGTGCTCCCGCAGTGCGTGGAACACCGGCAGGCACACCCCGTGCTCCAGCCCGCAGTGCTCCCGCACCGTGTCCACCACCCGGTTCACCCACGGCACGTCCCCGGAACGGTGCGTGGTGTCGGCCCCGGTGATCCCGGCCAGGCGCAGCGTGGCCCGCTCCACCGCCACGGTGGTGTGCGCCTTGGCCAGGGCGATCACCGGCTCGGCGGCCTGCGCGGCCAGCTGCCGCGCCCGGGCCACCACCTGCGGGTCCAGACCCAACGAGCTCGATCTCACCCGAGTGCTCCTTCCCGTTCGTAGATCACCCGGCCGGCGCGCACCGTGCGCAGACACCGCGGTAGCTCCCCACCCGGCTCCAGGGAGGGCAGGCCCGGCACCCGGGACCGCGGGTCGGTGGACCACCGCTGCACCCGGGCATCCGGGGCGGCCACCACCAGCTCACCGGCCTCCCACACCGCGTAGTGCGCCACCGCCCCGGGCACCAGGGTCCCGGTGAGGCCGTCGTCCACCCCGGCCGCCCGCCAGCCCCCACGGGTGTGCGCGGTGAACGCCGCCCGCGGGGAGATCCCGAACCCGTCGGTGCGGTGGTACACCGCGGCCTGCACCGCCGCCCACGGCTCCAGCGGGGTGACCGGGGTGTCCGAGCCCAGCGCCAGCAGCACCCCACGCGCCGCCAGCAGGGAGAACGGATTGAGCCGGGTACCCCGCTCGACGCCCAGGCGCTGGGCGTACATACCGTCCGGGCCACCCCAGGTGGCGTCGAACAGCGGTTGCACGGAGGCCACCACACCCCAGCGGGCCAGCTGCTCGGCCTGCACGGCCTGCACCATCTCCAGGTGCTCCAGCCGGTGCCGCGCGGCGGCCAGCGCCGACGCCCCCACCACCGCCTCGGCCCGCGTGAATCCCTCGACCACCTCGGCCACCGCGGCGTCCCCGATGACGTGGAATCCGGCCTGCAGTCCGACCCGGGTACAGGCCACCAGGTGCTCGGCGATCGCGTCGGCGTCCAGGTACAGGGCCCCGCAGGTGTGGGGGGCGTCCTGATAGGGCTCCCGCAGTGCCGCGGTGCGCGAACCCAGCGCCCCGTCGACGAACAGGTCCCCGGCCAGACCGCGTACCCCCAGTTCCCGCGCCAGGTCCACGGCCTCCGCGCCCGGCTGTCCCCAGTACCCGACCACCTCGGGCACGTCCCCGACGGCGGCGCGGGCCAACAGGTCCGCCAGGTCGTCGGGGCTGGAGATGTCCGGGCCGGCGCACTCGTGCACACACACCACACCCCGGGAGGCGGCGTGCCGCAGGAACGCCTCCTGCGCCGCCCGCCGCTGCGCCGGGGACAGCGCCTGCTGCGCCGCCCGCCGTACCTCATGGTGCGCCTGCCGGGACAGCGGCCCCTCCGGGCTCCACCCCTCGGCGTCCCGGGCCCGGGGTGCCCGCTCCAGCAGCGCCGAGGACACCAGCGCCGAGTGCACGTCGATCCGCGACAGGTACACCGCGGCGCCCCCAGCGGCCTGGTCCAGCTCGGCCCGAGTGGGCGGCCGTCCCTCCGGCCAACGGGTCTCGTCCCACCCGTGCCCCCACACCACGGTGCCGGGGCGGGCCGCGACGTGGGCCCGTACCGCCTGCAGGCACTCGGCCAGCGAGGCGCACCCGGTCAGGTCCAGCCCGTCCAGCAGCAGACCGGCGGAGGTGGCGTGCACGTGCGCGTCGACGAACGCCGGAGTCACCAGCGCCCCGTCCAGGTGCACCACCCGATCGGCCTGCGGATACAGGGCCCGGCCGACGCTGTCCTGCCCGACCCACACCACCACACCGTCGGTGACGGCCATGGCGGTGGCGTCGGGGGCGGCGGGCGAGTGGATCCGCCCACCCAACAGCAGGGTGGTCCCCGGCTCCGGTGTGCTCATCGGTTCCTGTTCGGTCGCGGAGGTGGTGTTCAGGCTCGTCACGTTCGCGGAGTCTGCCCCGCACGGGCATCCAGCACCGCACGGACCCCGGGCACCTCGCGCACCAGACGCAGCGCGTACTCGGCGTGTCCCGGGGCGTATCCGTTGCCGATGAGCATCTCCACGTCGGCGGCCAGGCCCTCGGCGCCCAGGGCCGCGGCGGAGAACGAGGTTGCCATGGAGAAGAAGATCACGGTGCCGCCGTCGGCGGTGGCCAGGATCGCGCCGTGCTCGCAGCCGGGCACGTCCACGCACACCACGGTGACGTCGACCTTCTGGCCGATCGCCTCGGCCACGGCGACCGGGTTGCGGGCGTCGGCGATCACGACCCGGTCCGCCAGCCCGGACGCGGTGACCAGGTCGGCCTCGGCCTGGGTGGGGACCAGCGCCACCACGTGCTCGGCCCCGGCGCGGCGGGCCGCGGCCAGCGACAGCGACCCGGACTTGCCGCCTCCGCCGAACACGCACACCGACACCGGCCGGCCGTGCTCGGCGAGCTTGCGGTGCACCACACGGCTGGTCAGGGCGGGGGCGCCGCACACGTCGAACACCGCCAGGGCCAGCTCGTCGGGCAGGTCATCGGGCAGGACCGCGGCGATGGAGCGGGCGAACAGCACCGCGGTTCCCCGGCAGGGCACCTGTTCCGAGGTGCCGTCCCAGGAGGCCAGCCCGTCGTCGACGCGCAGCGGGGTCAGGGTCAGGGAGACCAGGGTGGCGACGCGGTCACCCACCTTCAGGCCCAGGGGGGACTCGGGGCCGACCTCGCGGACGGTGCCCAGCAGCATGCCCCCGGACCCGGTGACCGGGTTCTGCATCTTGCCCCGCTGCTGGATGATCTCCAGGACGGCGTTGCGGACGGCGGCGCCGGTGATGTGGGCCTCCCGTAGCTGTCGGTAGGAAGCCGCGTCCAGGTTGAGCCGCTCGACGTCGATGATCACCTCGTTGGGCCAGGGCTGCGGGTCGGGGTCCAACCGCCAGGCCTGCTGGGGAAGCACCCCCACCGGTTCGACGACGCGATGCAGCCCGTAGGGCGAGGCCACTCCTGCTCGCGTCACGCCCATCTCGACACCTCACAGCTCACACAGAAGGCGACAAACTTCACAGCCGATCAGCACGGGTACGAAACATCTTCCTGCGAACGCACTAGCGAAGTAAAGAGCGTTCGAGCGATCAGGGTGCATCCCGGTGGTCGAACCCGGTGTTGCCCGATGTGGGGGACGGCAGGATGCGGCCGGGGCGGGCCAGGTCGGCGTCGGTCACGACGTCGGTGACGACCTCCCCTTCCACCACCACGAACCGCTCGCTCCCACGGCGGGTGGCCGGCCCCACCACGGTGAGGTGACGCCGCAACCGGTGCACCAGGGCGGTGCGCAGCAGGGCACGGGTCGGCGGCAGCAGACACACCAGCCCCAGCAGGTCCCCGACCAGGCCGGGCAGCAGCACCAGCAGCGCACCGGCCGCCCGCAGCGCACCGTCGAGCGGGTGGACGGACGGCACCTGCCCGCTGTGCACCACCGTCTGCCAGCCCTGCAGGGCCTGCGTCCCCTGGCGCCGCAACAGCACCAGCCCCAGCAGGGAGGAGGCCAGCACCAGCGCGACCGTGGGCAACGCCCCGATCACCCCGCCCACCGTCACCAGCACCAGGATCTCCGCCACGGCCAGGACGGCCAGGCCGATCAGCAACACCACGTCGAGACACTCCTTCGGGCTCAGCGCGACACCGGGCAGCCCTCCGAGCCACCCAACCGCGTACCGGGTCACCCGGTCAACGCACGGCCGCCCCCGAACACTCCCACCCGGTTCGCGGCTTGCCGTGAACCCGCCCCCGCCAGGAACTACCCTGGACACACCACAACGACACCAGGAAGATTTACGTGCTTTCAGATAGGCGGCAAGATATCTTCAAGCCCCCTTGAGGACGAGGAGTAGGCATGACCGCACTCCGGCAGGAAGGCACCACCGCCGACCCGCAACAGCCCCGCACCACCGTCTCCGACGCGATCGCCCACACCGACCGCCAGCCCTACGAGTACCGGCGCCGTCCCCTCGTCGAACCCGACTGGCGCCGCTGGCCCGGCTGGCGCGACGTCACCGAAGCCCAGTGGCGCGACGCGCAGTGGCAGCGCGCCCACTGCATCAAGAACATCCAGCAGCTGCGTGCCGTCGCCGGTGACCTCCTCACCGAGGCCTTCTACGAGGACCTGGCCGCCGACCAGCAGCAGATGGCCACCATGTCCATGCTGGTGCCGCCACAGATGCTCAACACCATGGTCCCCGGCGGCGCCGACACCCCCCAGCAGTTCACCGAGGCCTTCTACGCCGACCCCGTCCGCCGCTACATGATCCCGGTCCGCTCCGACCGTGACCCCCACTGGCCCAGCCACCCCCACGCCACTCGCGACTCCCTGCACGAGGCCGAGATGTGGGTCGTGGAGGGCCTGACCCACCGCTACCCCACCAAGGTTCTGGCCGAACTGCTGTCCACCTGCCCCCAGTACTGCGGTCACTGCACCCGCATGGACCTGGTCGGCAACTCCACCGCCCAGGTCGACAAGCACCGCCTGACCCTCAAGCCCGTCGACCGGCAGGAGCGGATGCTCGACTACCTCAAGCGCACCCCCGGGGTGCGGGACGTGGTGGTCTCCGGCGGCGACGTCGCCAACGTCCCCTGGCACCAGCTCGAAGCATTCCTGATGCGCCTGCTGGACATCGACACCATCCGCGACATCCGCCTGGCCACCAAGGCCCTGGCCGGCCTGCCCCAGCACTGGCTGCAGCCCCGGGTCGTGGAAGGCCTGGAGCGCGTGGCCCGCACCGCACAACGCCGCGGCGTCAACCTCGCCATCCACACCCACGTCAACCACGTGCAGTCCGTCACCCCGCTGGTCGCCGAAGCCGCCCGCACCGCCCTGGAGGTCGGTGTCCGCGACGTCCGCAACCAGGGCGTGCTGCTGCGCGGGGTCAACACCACGCCGGAGGACCTGCTCGACCTGTGCTTCGCACTGCAGGGTGAGGCCAACATCCTCCCCTACTACTTCTACATGTGCGACATGATCCCCAACGCCGAGCACTGGCGGATCGCCGTCTGGGAAGCCCAGGAACTGCAGCACGCCATCATGGGCTACCTGCCCGGCTACGCCACCCCCCGCCTGGTCTGCGACGTCCCCTACGTCGGCAAGCGTTGGGTGCACCAGGTCGCCGAGTACGACCGCGAACGCGGCATCTCCTACTGGACCAAGAACTACCGCACCAGCATCGAGGGCGACGACCCCGACGCCCTCACCCGCCGCTACCCCTACTACGACCCCATCCAGACCCTGCCCGAGAGCGGCCAGGCCTGGTGGCGTCAGCACCGCAACGACTGACCGACACACCGAACGCCGGGACGGCCACCCCGCCGTCCCGGCAACAATTCGGTCATCGTTCTCCGAGAATGCGCTCGTGATCCGTTAACGTCCGCCCGTGCGCCTTCCCTGGAGCAGAGCGCCCCGCGCAGCACTGGCCAGCCCCGCCACCGTGCTGACCGCCGCACTCACCGGTCTGGTCCTGGCCTTCGTCACCGCCGCCGCCGTCCTGCACACCGCGGCCAGCGGCAACGCCGCCCTGACCTACCAGACCGGCCGCACCTGCGCCGGCCTGCTCCCGGTCAGCCTGGACACCCTGCCCCTGCACCACACCGCCACCGAGCACATCACCACCACCGCCCGACAGCACGCCACCCGCCACGGCTTCGACGAACCCCAGATCAGCCGCTACCTGCTGGTCCGGCGCGTGGACTTCGACGGCACCGCCCCCTGGCTGCGCCTGGCCCACCGCCCCGACGTGGCCGACCACCTCACCGTCCTGGAAGGCGGCGACCGCACCGGCCTGTGGATCCCCCGCAGCGTCGCCGAAGCCGCCGGCATCCGCCTCGGCGACCGCGGCATGAACGGGCTGCTCCCCCCGGTCACCGCCATCTACGAGGACCTCACCACCCCCACCGACGACTGGTGGTGCTCCGAGGAACGCCAC
>DATCJU010000104.1:0-23326 GCA_036562635.1 Pseudonocardiaceae bacterium | reverse complement strand
GGCTGGCCCGCTCGGTGCCGGTGTGGCGCTGGGTGGCCTTCGGCGTGGTCGTCGGCATGTTCGCCGCCTGGCTCGCCCTGCTGCTCACCCTCCTCGGCTGACCAGCCGCCGGAACCACCGGTCGTCGTCAGACCAGCGACTCCCGCCAGGCGCGGTGCAGGTCGGCGAACCTGCCACCGGCCTCGATCAGTTCCTGCGGGGAGCCGTCCTCCACAATGCGTCCCCCGTCCACCACCAGCACCCGGTCCGCGACCAGCACCGTGGACAACCGGTGGGCGATGATCACCGCGGTCCGGTCGGCCAGCAACCGCTGCGAGGCGTGCTGCACCGCCCGCTCGGTCGGTAGGTCCATGCTGGAGGTGGCCTCGTCCAGCACCAGTACCGCCGGATCGGCCAGGAACGCCCGGGCGAACGACACGAGCTGCCGCTGCCCCGAGGAGAGCCGCCCACCGCGTTTGCGCACGTCGGTGTCGTAGCCCTCCGGCAGCGCCGAGATGAACTCGTGCGCCCCCACCGCCCGGGCGGCCTGTTCGATCTCGGCACGGGACGCCCCTGGCCGGCCCAGTGCGATGTTGTCCGCCACCGAGCCGGCGAACAGGAACGACTCCTGGGTCACCATGACCACCGCGCGGCGCAGTTCCGCGTCCGCCACCCGCCGCAGGTCCACGCCGTCCAACAGCACCGCCCCCTCGGTGGGGTCGTAGAAGCGGGCGACGAGCTTGGCCAACGTGGACTTGCCGGCCCCGGTGGCCCCGACCAGGGCGACGGTCTGCCCGGCTGGGATGGTCAGGTCGAGCTTCGGCAGGACGAGCGGGGTGTGCTCGGAGTAGCGGAAGCGCACACCCTCGAACCGGATCTCGCCCCGGAGCCCGGTCCGGGGCAGCGGCACCGGCTCGGCCGGCTCGGGCACCTCCGGAACCTCCTCCAGCACCCCGGAGATCTTCTCCAGCGCCGCGGTGGCCGACGAGTAGGAGTTGGCCAGCATCGCCAGCTGGTCCAGCGGGTCGTAGAACCTCCGCAGGTAGAGCAGGAACGCGGCGAGCACACCCACGTCCATGTGGCCGTGCGTCACCCGCCAGGCGCCCAGGGCCAGCACCAGGACGAGCGAGACGTTCCCGGCCAGTCGCACTCCACCGACGAAGTGCGCGACGTTCACGATGGCCGCCTGGGAGGCGGAGCGGTGCGCCTCGTTCAGGTCCTCCATGATCGAGTCGTTGCGCCGCTCCCGCCGGAACGCCTGCACCGCCCGCATCCCGTTCATCGTCTCGACGTAGTGCACGATGACCCGGGCCATCGTGGTGCGGGTGCGTCGGTAGGTGTCCCGGGCGCGGCGTTGGGACCACCGGGCCAGCAGCAGTACCGGCACGAACCCGGCGAGCACCACCGCGGCCAGCGGCAGGTCCAGCCACACCAGCAGTGCCGCGATGCCCAACACGGTGAGCAGCGAGGAGAACAGCCCGTCCAGGCCCATCTCCAGCAGGTCCTGCAGTGCGTCCACGTCGCTGGTGAGTCGGGAGATCATCTTCCCGGACGTGTAGGACTCGTGGAACGACAACGACAGCCGCTGTGCGTGCCGGAACACCCGCTGGCGCAGGTCGAGCAACAGGTCCTGGCCGACCCGTCCGGAGAGCCGCAGGAACATCTGGCGCAGCAGTGCCGAGGCCACGCCACAGAGGGCGTAACCGGTCACGTACCAGGCCAGCGGCTGTGGCCGCCCGGCCAGGGTCTCCGGGACGCCACGGTCGATCGCCCCCGCGATCAGCAGGGGACCGGCGAGTGCCGCCACGTTCTCCGCCACCACCAGCACCAGCGCCAGCAGCACCGACCGGGTGTGCGGGCGCAGCAGGGAACCCAGCAGTCGGCGCGACCGGGCCTGCAGCCTGCCGCTGGTGTGGGTGTCGATGTCGTCGTGCTCCTCGGCGGCGACCCCGCGCCACGACTCCTCCGGCGGGGGTGCCGTCTCCTGCGACGGCTGCGGGCGTTCCCGCTCCTCGGTCTGTGGCAGGCCGCTCACCGTGCGGCCACCTCCTCCCCGGGCCGGCCGCCCACCTCGGGGGTGTCCCCGGCCGGTGTGGCCAGCAGTTCTCGATAGGCAGGGCAGGTGCGGAGCAGCTCGGAGTGGGTGCCCACCGCGACGATGCGGCCCTCGGCGAGCAGCGCCACCCGGTCGGCGAGCTGGACCGTGCTCGGGCGGTGGGCCACCACCAGGGCGGTCACCCCGCGTAACACCCGTCGCAGCGCCTCCTCCACCTCGGCCTCGGTGTGCACGTCCAGCGCGGACAGCGGGTCGTCCAGCACCAGCACCGTCGGCCGGGCCAGCACCGCACGGGCCAGGGCCAGCCGCTGCCGCTGCCCGCCGGACAGCGACAGCCCCTGCTCGCCGATCCGGGTGTCCAGACCCCAGGGCAGGTCGGCGACGAACCGGTCGGCGTGCGCCACGCGCAGGGCCTCCCACACCTCGTCGTCGCTCGCGTCGGGCCGGCCGAGGGCGACGTTCTCCCGGACGCTCGCCGAGAACAGCACCGGCTCCTCGAACGCGGTGGCCACCGCTCGACGCAGGTGCGCCAACGGCAGGTCACGGATGTCGACGCCGTCGAGGGTGATCCGGCCACCGGTCACGTCCCGCAGCCGCGCCACCAGGCTGGTCAGGGTGGTCTTGCCGCATCCGGTGGGACCGACCAGGGCCAGGGTCTCCCCGGGGCGCACCACCAGGTCCACCCCGGCCAGCAGCTCGGTCGGGGAGCCCGGGTACCGGAAACGCACCCCTTCCAGCCGCAGTTCACCGCGCACCGGTTCCGGGAGCGACGCCGGGCGCGGCGGATCGGTGACGGTGACCGGGGTGTCCATCACCTCGTGGTAGCGCTCGCAGGCGGCCGCGGCCAGGTTGGCCTCGGCCAGCAGCCAGCCGATGGAGTCGATGGGCCAGCGCAGGTAGGTGGTGGTGGTGACCGCGGCGACCACGGTGCCCACGGTCATGCCGCCGGTGGTGACGGCGTACCCGCCCACGCCGAGCTGGGCCGCGATCGCCAGCTCGGGAAGCACGATGATCAGTGCCCACACCAGGGCGAGGATGCGGACCTTGCGCAGTTCCAGGGTGCGCAGCGTCCGGGCCTGCCGGGCGAACCGGTCCACCAGTTGCGGCCCACGGCCGAAGGCCTTGAGCACCCGGATACCCAGCACCGACTCCTCGACCGTGGTGGCCAGCTCCCCGTCCTGGTCCTGGGCCTTCCTGGCGGCGTCCCGGTACTTCAGTTCGAAGACGGCGGTGAGGACCACCATGGGTATCGCGGTGGCCAGCAGGACCAGGGCGAGGCCGGGGGACAGGTGGAACAGCACGCCGAGTCCCACCAGGACGGTCAGCGAGTTGACCAGGAGGAACGGCAGTCCGAAGGCGACGAAACGGCGGATGCTGGTGAGGTCACCGACCGCCCGGGACAGCAGCTGCCCGGACTGCCACTGGTCGTGGAAGCCGATCGGCAGCCGCTGCAGGTGGCGGTACAGGTCGGCCCGCATCCGCTTCTCCACGGTGGTGGCCGGTCCGGCGATGACCCGTCGGCGCACCCAGAACAGGAGCGGCTCCAGCAGGGCGAGCACGACGACCGCGGCCAGCAGCGGGGGCAGTGCGTCCAGGTCCTGGTGCAGCACCGGGCCGTCCACGATCCGCTGGACCAGCAGCGGGATACCCAGTGCGGTGAGGGAGGCGCCCAGGGCGGCTCCGATACCGGCCAGGAGATGCCAGCGGAACGGATGCAGATAGGGGCCGAGCCGACGCAGGGTGGCGAAGGTGGAGACCCGACGGGTGGGTGTCCGTTCCGGGACCGGTTCGTCCGCGCCCGTGCCTTCGGGGGCCGGGGGTCTCGGGGCTTGCCCGGTACCGCCCGGTGGTGACTGGGGTGGGGCGGCGGTGCCGGTTCCGGTCATGAATTCGGGTTCACCCGTCTCGTCGGTCCCGTCCTTCCCGGTGGACATGGCCCTCCCTCGTGTCTGGAAGGTCCACGGTAGGCAAGGGGGCGTCCCGGGGCATGTGGTTTTTCGCCCGGCGGAGTTCGGCTGGGGTCCTCGTCACGGTGGGTGGGTGGAGCGTGGGGGACCATGGGACATATGACCCGACCCGAGCGGACCAGGTTCTTGTTGTCGGAACCGACCATGGCCTTCCCCCACGGGCGGCTGTTGGCGGCCCGCGGTGGCACGGTCTACGTGTTGTCCGGACACGGCTGGGTGCGGCTCGGCCCGCACAAGCCGCGCAACGCCGAACCGTTGACCCGGAAGCAGGCCGAGGAGTGGTGTGCCCGGACCGGTGACGACGTCACGTGGCTGGATGCCGTCCCGGCGGAGGTGCCCGGCCAGATCTGACCGTCGGGAGCGGGTGTGGGGACCCGGTGGAACCGGTGAAAGGACCGGGGCCTCCCACCCGCGCGGTGCGGGTGGGAGGCCCCGGTGGGTCTCGTGGGGTCAGCCGCGCTGCGAGCGCACCCCGAGCAGGACGTCTTCCCAGGACGGCACGATCGGATGGGTCCGCCGTCCCCGCCGGACCGCCTGCTCCGTCCGCTTGGCTGCGGACTGCTGGGTCGGCGGCGAGAGCGGCGTCTCCGCCCCGACGTCGTCCGGTGCCGTGGGCTCCGGCGCGGCCGCGGTCGCGGCGGCGACCGCCTCCTGCTCGACCGGCCGGGTGGCGGCCGGCACCACCGGATCAGGGGAGATCACCGGGCCGATGCCGTCCGGCGCCGCGGCGGCCAGGCGTTCCGGTTCGTCCAGGCGCAGTGCCTGCTGGGCGAGCCGGGTGACCGGTCGCACGGTGCGCAGCGGCCGGGTCGGAGACGGGTCGAGCAGATCGGCGGCCAGCTCGTCGAGCGCGGTCACCGTGCCGCCCTGCGCACCCGGGTGGTACACCCAGTGCGCCCGGTTGTCCGAGCGGCCCGCGTTCCAGCGCAGCTGCACCGTCCACTTGCCGTCCTCACCCCGCCAGGCGTCCCACCGGGCGGCCGAGTAGTCCTGCCCGCGCAGGCTGAAGGCGTGGGCCACGACCTCGCCGAGGGTCTGCACGTCCGGGCCGTCCTCGCGCACCGGGTGGGCGTTCTGGGCGAGCTCGGCGATGCGGGAACGCTCCAGCAGCACCGGGTAGGCGAACCGCTCGATGCGGTGCACCGGCATCCCGGCGGCCGCGGCGACCTGCTCCACCGACTCACCGGCGCGGATCCGGGCCTGGATCTCCCGCGGACGCATCGGGTTGGTGTTCTCGGTGGACGTCGTCACGGGCATCCCCGACCGGTCGATGCGGGGGAGGTCACCACGGACGGCGGCACGCAGCCGCTCGTCCAGGGGGATGGTGAAGCGTTCACGGCGCTCGGCGTCCTCGACGACGACGTTGACGCCGGCCTCGTCGAGCCCGACCACGCGCAGTGCTCGCATCACGGCCTCCCCGTATCGACTCCACCTCGCTGATCCGACGGTATGGGGGCATGCTCCGTTCGTACCGAAGGCACGCCGGTACTTCCCACGATCGGAGTGCTAACCTACTGCGATCTTGCCTGTTTTCCGGCGACTTCGCCAACGAAACCGGCAATACGTGACGACCCCCGACCCCACCGCGTTACCACGAGCGGACGGGGAGCCGGGGGTCGTTCGGACGAACGGTGGTCAGACCAGGCGCTCGACCACCCAGTCGACACACCGGGTCAGCGCGGCCACGTCGGCCGGGTCCACGGCGGGGAACATGCCGATACGCAGCTGGTTCCGGCCCAGCTTGCGGTACGGCTCGACGTCCACCACCCCGTTGGCGCGCAGTACCTTGGCCACCGCGGCGGCATCCACCGAATCGGTGAAATCGATCGTGCCGACCACCTGGGACCGCTTGGCGGGGTCGGCGACGAACGGCGTGGTGTACTCGGTCGTCTCCGCCCAGCGGTAGAGCACCGAGGCGGACTCGGCGGTGCGGGCCGTGCACCAGTCCAGCCCGCCGTTGCCGAGCATCCACTCGATCTGGTCGGCCAACAGGAACAGCGTGGCCACCGCCGGGGTGTTGTAGGTCTGGTCCTTGACCGAGTTCTCCAGGGCCGTGCGCAGCGACAGGAACTCGGGCACCCAGCGGCCCGACGCGGCGATCTCGGACACCCGTTCCAGCGCGGCCGGGCTCATCAGCGCGATCCACAGCCCGCCGTCGGAGGCGAAGCACTTCTGCGGTGCGAAGTAGTAGACGTCGAAGTCCTCGGCCCGCACCGGCAGACCACCGGCACCGGAGGTGGCGTCGATCGCCACCAGCGCACCCTCACTGCCGGCGGGGCGGGTCACCGGCACCATCACGCCGGTCGAGGTCTCGTTGTGGGCCCAGGCGATCAGGTCGCAGCCCTCCTGGGCCACCGGCTCGGGGGCGTCCCCGGGCTCGGCCCGCACCACCACCGGGTCGGCCAGGAACGGCGCGCCCGCGGTGACCTTGGCGAACTTCGAGGAGAACTCACCGTAGGCCAGGTGCAGCGCACGCTCCCGGACCAGCCCGAACGCGGCGGCGTCCCAGAACGCGGTGGTACCGCCGTTGCCCAGCACCACCTCGTAGTCGTCGGGCAGCGAGAACAGCTCCCGCAGTCCCGCCCGCACCCGTCCGACCAGGGACTTGACCGGTTTCTGCCGGTGCGAGGTGCCCATCAGTGCCGCACCCTCGTCGGCCAGGCGGGCCAGCTGTTCGGGGCGGACCTTGGACGGGCCACATCCGAACCGGCCGTCGGCGGGCTTGAGCTCGGCGGGGATCTGCAGGGTGATCGAGTCGGCCGTCTGCGTCATCACGGCGCCTTTCGCGTGTCGTGTTCCAGCGGTCGAAGGGCCGGCGCCGTTGCCGGAGCCCCAGTGTCTCAACACGGTGGCCCGTCCATGACGACGGGGCCCGGCCAGGAGTACCCGCTCAGGTGGGGGCTCCGGGGATGCCGCAGCACTTCTTGTACTTGCCTCCGCTGCCGCACCAGCAGGGCTCGTTGCGACCCGGGGGCCAGCGGACCAGGGCGCCCAGCCGGGCCAGTTCCTCGACGTAGCCGGCCCGGGCCCGGGGGTCGGTCGGCTCCTGGCCCCGGTCCTGGACGAACGCCCGGTACTGCTCCACCGAGCCGATCGCCACGTAGGTGTGCGGACTGCGGCTGCGGCGCAGGTCGTGCTCCACCTGGGCCCGGTGCACCGAGGCGGGGTCGGGGGCCCGGGCGAGACCGGGGTACGTCTCGGGCCAGCGGTGCAGCAGCTCCTCGAGTTCGCCGGGTGGCCAGAACAGGGCGATCTCCGCGACGGGGCCGGTCGCGATCTCGTCCGACTCGGCCAGTTCGGCGAGCATCTCCTCCCGGCCCTGTTCCTCCAGTACGTCCCACTCGTCGGCGGGCAGGCCGGTGGCGCGGCGGACCCGGGCCCGCCCGGCCAGCAGGTCGAGCAGGCCGGGGTTCCGCCCGACCCGTTCCACGGTGAGTTCTCCCGGGTAGCAGCGGAGGACGCCCTCGGTGAACCAGCGCAGTGCGCCCTCGGTGTCACCAACCGCCTCCAGCGCCTCCCCGGCGATCTCGTAGCACCAGGGGTCGTCGGGCCGGCGCTCCCACAGTTCGTCGAGCACCGTGCGGGCCTGCTCCTCCTGCCCGATGTCGACCAGGAAGCCCACGTAGTGGGCACGCACCTCGTCGGCGGTCCCGCCGTCCTCGGAGATCAGCTCCCGGTACAGCCGGTCGGCGCGGTCGAGGTCACCGGCCACGTGCCAGTCACCGGCCGCCTCCAGAAGCAGCTCGGTGCGTTCCTCCGGCCGCTGGGCGGCGAGGTGTTCCCGGTCGCGGGCCCGTCGGGCCGCCTCCCGGGCGCGGTGGTGGACCGGTGCGGTGTGCACTCCTCCAGGCTAGGGCGCCCAGCGTCCCCCGAACGGGGGAACAGCGGCGGCCGGACGGCCGATGCGGTGTCGTGGATCGCCCGGGCGGGGTGGCACGCGGGCCGCCGGTGGTGTGACGGTTCCCCGCTCCGGGTGCTGCTCCGGGCCCGCTGTCCCGTCCGTCCGGTCACCGTCGAGGGGGTGCGGTGTCCGCTTTTCCCGTGGTGTGCGTCGTCCTTCGTTTTCCCGTCCGGGCGTTTTCCCGCCCGAGTCCGGGTGGTGATCGCCGTGGATGTGCCGCACCTCGCCGGGGTGATCCGGGGCTCCGCGAAGAGTCGGGAGTGGCTTCGGTCACCCGCTTCGTCGAGCGGTTCGCGGTCGTAGGAGAAGTGCGGGGACGCCAATCACGCTTCTGTATCGAAATCTTTATCGGTGCAGGTAGGAGGGGTGTTGCCGATCACAGCACCCGGGTGGTTCTCATCACCGGCGGGGCGGTTTCGCCGAGCCCCTTCGACCCCGTACGGTCCCCATTCGTCGACCATCTCAACGGCGCCGGGGAGGGAGATAGGAAATGGCGGAGACGAACGTCGCCTTGCCGGCTATGCGGGTGTCCTACGAAGCGGGCTCGTTGGACGAGTCGTCGCTCGCCCCGACCTGGTACGAGCAGTTGCAGCAGTGGATCGACGACGCCGTCCGTGCCGGACTTCCCGAGCCGAACGCCATGGTCCTGGCCACCGCGGACCCGCAGGGGCGCCCGTCGTCGCGTACGGTGCTGGCCAAGGGGCTGGACGAGCGCGGTCTGGTGTTCTTCACCAACTACACCTCGTCCAAGAGCCACGATCTGCGTGCCACCCGGTACGCGTCGGCGACGTTCCCGTGGATCGGGTTGCAGCGGCAGGCCACGGTACGCGGGCCGGTGGAGAAGGTGGACCCGGCGGAGACCGCCGCGTACTGGGCGAGTCGGCCGCGTGAGTCGCAGCTGAGCGCCTGGGCCTCGCCGCAGTCCCGGGTGGTCCCCGACCGTGCCACGCTGGAGTCGGCGCTGGAGGCGGTGCGCCGCCGGTTCGCCGACGCCGAGCAGATCCCCGTGCCGCCGCACTGGGGTGGCTGGCGGATCATGCCCGAGGTGGTGGAGTTCTGGCAGGGTCGTCCGGGTCGCCTGCACGACCGGCTGCGGTACCGGGCCAGCACGGACGGCTGGCGTATCGAGCGCGTCGGTCCGTGAGACCGCCGGGTGGCTCGGGTCGCCCCTGCTCGTCACCCCCACCTGGTCCTTAACTAGGCTAAGTAACCGTGGCTGGGGAGCGGGTGGAGCAGCGGGACGAGGACAGCACCGCGGAGCCTTCCGGCATCGCATCCACCGGATCGTCCGAGCCCGTCCCACCACCCCGATCCCGTCGCCGTCTGCTGTCCCGGGTCGTCGTCGACACCCGCCCGCTGCACTACCCGGCGTACCGCCGGCTCTGGCTGTCCACGGTGGTCACCACCGTGGGCAGCCAGTTCACGGTGGTCGCGGTGCCCAAGCAGATCTACGACCTGACCGGCTCCTCCGGTTACGTCGGACTGACCGGGATGTTCGGCCTGGTCCCGCTGGTGGTGTTCGGGTTGTGGGGCGGCGCGGTCGCCGACACGGTCGACCGGCGGTCCCTGTTGTTGGTCACCAACAGCGGTATCGCGCTCACCTCGTTGCTGCTGTGGGTACAGGCTGCGCTCGGTGTCGGCAACGTGTGGCTGGTGCTCGGGCTGTTCGCCGTGCAACAGGCGTTCTTCGCGGTCAACTCGCCGGCCCGCAGCGCCTCCATCGCCCGTCTGGTCCCGACGCACCTGCTGCCGGCGGCGACCGCGCTGGGCGCGACCGTGTTCCACCTCGGTGCCGTGCTCGGGCCGTTGCTGGCCGGGGTGCTGCTGCCGCTGGTGGGGCTGTCGACGCTCTACCTGGTCGACGCGATCGCGCTGTGCGCCGCCCTGTGGGCGGTGTGGCTGCTGCCGCCGCTGCCCCCGCTGAACGGGGCTCCACGCCGCGCCGGGCTGCGGGACGTGTGGGACGGCTTCCGGTACCTGGCCACCCGGGGAGTGCTGCTCGCCTCGTTCCTGGCGGACATCATCGCCATGGTGGCCGGTCTGCCTCGGGCGTTGTGGCCGGAGATGGCCGAGCGCACCTTCGGTGACCCGCCCGGCGGTGGTCCGGCCCTGGGGTGGCTGTACGCGGCGATGCCGCTCGGGGCGTTCCTGGCCGGTCTGGTCTCCGGGTGGCAGTCCCACGTGCGGCGGCACGGGGTGGCCGTGGTCGCCGCGGTGTGTGCCTGGGGGCTGGCCGTCGTGGGCTTCGGGCTGTCCACCTCCCTGGCGTGGGCGGTGGTGTTCCTGGCCCTGGGCGGCGCCGCGGACTTCGTCAGCATGGTGTTCCGCGGAGCCATCCTGCAGACGGCGGCCACCGACGAGATGCGGGGTCGGATGCAGGGGGTGTTCACCGTGGTGGTGGCCGGTGGCCCGCGGTTGGCCGACGTGCTGCACGGTGGTGCCGCCGCCCTGGTCGGCACCACCGCCGCGGCGGCCGGCGGTGGTGCCCTGGTCGTGGTGCTCATGCTCGCGGCCGCGGCGTGCCTGCCCTCCTTCCTGCGCTACCGGGCACCGGGCGAGAAGGACGTCGAACGGGCCACGGACGCGTCCTGAGGCGGCTTCCGGGCGCGGTGCCGGCTCCTCCCTCCGGGCCGGCCCGTGTCGGAGCGTGCCGTGTCACGGGTACGGAGCCGATGGGTCGTTCCGTGTCCCGGTCGACCCCCGGAGTGGGCCGATGTCGTCACCCTTTGTGTTGTGTTGTGGATAGCACTTCGATGTCGGCTCGTGTGACGGCCCGCGTGACCTCGCCGGGAGGGGAACCCTGAGTAACCATGGCGAGCGAGAAGACGGGGTCCACGGCTGCTGCGGGTGGTTCCGGTCAGCCGCCGCTCAAGCGGGTGATCGGGCCGAAGCTGCTGCTGTTCTTCGTGGTCGGGGACATCCTCGGCACCGGCATCTACGCGCTCACCGGCACGGTGGCGAGCAAGGTCGGTGGTGCGCTGTGGGTCCCGTTCCTGTTGGCGTTCGTGGTCGCGTTCCTGACCGCGTTCAGCTACCTGGAGCTGGTCGGCAAGTACCCCCGGGCGGCCGGCGCCGCCCTGTACACCAACCGGGCCTTCCACATCCCGTTCCTGACCTTCATGGTCGCCTTCGCGGTGATGTGCTCCGGCATCACCTCGGCCTCCTCCGCGGCACAGGCGTTCGGCGGGACCTACCTGAAGGAGTCGCTCAGCGAACTGTCCGGCAGCCCGATCGCGGTACCGGCCACGATCATCGCGATCGGGTTCATCCTGCTGCTGGCACTGATCAACTTCCGGGGCGTCGGCGAGTCGGTGAAGGCCAACGTCGTCCTCACCTGCATCGAGGTGTCCGGTCTGCTGCTCATCATCGGCATCGGCGTGTGGGCGGTGCTGCAGGGCAACGGTGAACCGGGTCGGCTCCTGGAGTTCAACACCGCCGACCAGTCCGCCCTGATCGCGGTCACGTCGGCCACGTCCCTGGCGTTCTTCGCCATGGTGGGGTTCGAGGACTCGGTGAACATGGCCGAGGAGTGCAAGGACCCGGAACGGATCTTCCCGCGTGCCATGCTGTCGGGTATGGCGGTCGCCGGGGGGATCTACCTGCTGGTGGCCATCACCTCGTCGTTGTTGCTGTCGCCCGAGGAGCTGGGGGGCGCGGGCGGCGGGGCCCTGCTGCGGGTGGTCGAGGTCGGTGCGCCGGCCTTCCCGCTGGGCATCTTCGCCTTCGTCGGCCTGTTCGCGGTGACGAACTCGGCGCTGATCAACATGCTGATGGCCAGCCGTCTGGTCTACGGCATGGCGCACGAGCGGATCATCCCCGGCGTGTTCGGCGTGGTGCACCCGCTGCGCCGCACGCCCTGGGTCTCGATCCTGTTCACCACGGTCATCGCCGCGGTGCTGGTGTCGACCGTGGACCTGGCGATCCTCGGTGGCACCACCTCGTTGCTGTTGCTGGTGGTCTTCACCATCGTCAACGTCGCGGTGCTGGTGCTGCGTCGGGAGAAGGTGGCGCACAAGCACTTCCGGACGCCGACCTTCATCCCGGTGCTCGGCGCGGTGACCTGCGCGTACCTGGCGAGTCCGCTGACGGGTCGCCCGCCGCGGGAGTACCTGGTCGCCGGCATCCTGCTGGTGGTCGGTCTGGTGCTGTGGGGGATCAACCGGCTGCTGGTGGGCAAGGTGGAGTTCGATCCTGCGGCGCTACGGAAGTGATCCGGACGTCCCGGGGCGGATCGGCTCGTCGCGTGGGAGTGATCGGATCGTCGTAGGCTCCCGGTGTGCTGGTGACCGGAGAGCAGTTCGAGATCCGTTTCGGACCGGCGCGGGCCGTGGTCACCGAGGTGGGGGCGGCACTGCGGGTCTTCGAGGTGGGCGGTGTGCCCTACGTGGAGACCTACGCGGCCGACCAGTTGCCTCCCCTGGGCTGTGGTGCCGTGCTGGTGCCCTGGCCGAACCGGGTACGGGACGGGCGGTGGGTCCTGGACGGCGAGCCGCAGCAACTCGCCCTGACCGAGGCCGAGCGGGGCAACGCCATCCACGGTCTGACCCAGTACGCGACCTGGTCGCCGGTGGAGCGGGACGAGAACGCCGTCACCCTGCAGACCCGGGTGAACGTGCAGCCGGGCTGGCCGGTGCCGTTGGTCGTCCGGGTCCGTTACGCGGTGGGTGCCGAGGCGCTGACGGTCACCCACACGGTGGAAAACGTGGGGTCCCGCCGCATCCCCTTCGGGGTGGGGGCCCATCCGTACGTGCGGGCCGGGGTCGCCGATCCCCGGGAGTGCACGCTGACGTTGTCGGCCACCACCTGGCTGCCCACCGACGACCGGCTCCTGCCGGCGGGTGAGCCGCAGCCGGTGGCGGGTACCGGATACGACCTGCGCGACGGACGCCGGCTGGACGAGCTGACACTGGACACGGCCTTCGGCGGGTGCGCGCCGGACGAGGGGGACACCCTGGTCCGGCACGCCCTGGTCGGCCCGGACGGCGACGGGGTCGAGGTGTTCGCCGAGCCGGTGTTCCGTTGGGTGCAGGTGTTCACCCCCGACTCGTTCCCGGGGCGGGGACACGCGGTGGCGATCGAGCCGATGACCTGTCCGCCGGACGCGCTCAACTCCGGGGTGGACCTGCTCTGGCTGGAGCCGGGGGAGTCCTGGTCGGCGTTCTGGGGGCTGCGTCCGCTGCGTGCCGCCTGAGGCCGCCCGGCGGGTCGGTCGTCCTCGTGGCCTCCCGGTCCCGGGGGGCGTCGTGCATACCACCGTGTCTCACCGCGGAAATCTTTGTTAGCTTTGCTAAGCATGAATATCGCGATCACGGGTGGCTACGTCGTCCCGGTGGACGGCGCGCCGATCGACGGTGGAACCGTGCTGATCACCGACGGGCGGATCACCGCGGTGGGACCCGCCGACCAGGTGGCGATCCCGGACGGGGTCGAGGTGGTCGACGCGACCGGTCAGTGGGTGCTGCCCGGCTTCGTCGAGGCCCACGGTCACCTCGGGGTCTGGGAGGAGGCCGAGGGTTGGGCCGGTCAGGACACCAACGAGATGACCGACCCCAACGGTGCCCGGTTGCGGGCCCTGGACGCCATCAACCCGGCGGAGACCGGCTTCGCCGACGCTCTCTCCGGCGGGGTCACCACCGCTGTGATCAAGCCCGGCTCGGGCAATCCGATCGGCGGTCGCACCGCCGCCCTGAAGTGCTGGGGCCGCACGGTCGACGACATGCTCGTCCGGGAGCCGGTCAGCGTGAAGAGCGCCCTGGGCGAGAACCCCAAGCGGGTCTACGGCGACCAGAAGAAGCTGCCCTCCACCCGGCTCGGCGTGGCGACGGTCATCCGGGACGCCTTCACCCGTGCCCAGGACTACCGGGCACGCAAGGAGTACGCCGCCACCCAGGGCAAGCCGTTCGAACGGGACAACACCCTGGAGGTGCTGCTCCGGGTGCTGGACGGTGAGCTGCCGTGGTGCCAGCACGCGCACCGCGCCGACGACATCGCCACCGCCATCCGGCTGGCCGACGAGTTCGGGTACCGTCTGATCCTCAACCACGGCACCGAGGCACACCTGCTGGCCGACACCATCGCCGCCCGCGACATCCCGGTGATCGTCGGGCCGCTGTTCACCAGCCGGTCGAAGGTGGAGCTGCGCGAGCGCACGCTGCGCGCCCCCGGCATCCTCGCCCGTGCCGGGGTGCAGGTCGCCATCACCACCGACCACCCGGTGGTGCCGATCAACTTCCTGGTGCACCAGGCCACGCTGGCGGTCAAGGAGGGCATGGACCGCGAGGACGCCCTGCGCGCCATCACCCTCAACCCGGCGCGGATCATGGGCATCGACGACCGGGTCGGTGCGCTCCGGCCGGGTCTGGACGGTGACGTGGTGCTGTGGTCCGGCGACCCGCTGGACGTGATGAGCCGTGCCCTGCGCGTGTTCGTGAACGGCCGCGAGGTCTACCACTACGACCAGGACCGCGGCCGGGGCGTGGTCACCGACCCGTTCTACCGCGAGTCCTGACCGGACGCCGAGGGCGGGAGCCCTGACCGAACGGCGAAGGGCGGCCGGCTGGAGCGCACCCCGAATGCCCCAACCGGCCGCCCCTCACTCGTCGCTCCGTCCTACGGGCGGTCCCTCCCGCTGAACCGCCACGTTCTCCCGCTTGGACGTGCACCTCCACCTTGCCAGACGGCTTTCGTCGTCCTGCGGCCGCCTCCTCCTGACACGCCGGGACGGCCCGGAACCCCACGTCCGTGTGGTGGGGCGAATGGCGGAGCACCGGCGCATCGTCGCAGTTCAGTGACCTGATCCCCGATCTCGGGGCCTCGGGCCGGGGCGCCGCGACGCCGACGGACTCGGTACGGACGTGCCGTGGGCGCCGCGGTGCGGAACGGGCCGGGGCCGCACTGTCGGGAACTCCGGCGCGACGGCCGTGCGGGCGGGGTCAGCCGCGGGCGAGGTGGCGGCCGATAACCAGCCGCTGGATCTGGTTGGTGCCCTCGAAGATCTGCAGCACCTTGGCCTCGCGCATGTAGCGCTCGACCGGGAAGTCGCGGGTGTAACCGGCGCCGCCGAACACCTGGACCGCGTCGGTGGTCACCCTCATCGCGGTGTCCGTGGCCACCAGCTTGGCGACGGCGGCCTGCCGGGTGAAGGGGAGCCCACGGTCCCGGCGCCGGGCGGCCTCCAGGTAGGTGGCGCGGGCGGACTCGACGGCGGCGGCCATGTCGGCCAGCAGGAACTCCAGGCCCTGGAAGTCGATGATGCGCCGGCCGAACTGGGTGCGCTGCTTGGCGTAGTCCACCGCGGCGTCCAGCGCGGCCTGGGCCAGACCGACGGCGCAGGCGGCGATGCCGAGACGACCGGAGTCCAGCGAGGCCAGCGCGATCTTCAGGCCCTGACCCTCCTCGCCGATGCGCCGGTCGGCGGGCACCCGGGCACCGTCCAGCAGGATCTGCGCGGTGGTCGAGCCGGTCAGGCCCATCTTGCGCTCCGGCGGCGCGGCGGACAGGCCGGGCGTGTCCCCGGGCACCAGGAAACAGGTGACCCCACGGGCACCGTCGTCGGAGGTACGGGCCATCAGGGTGTAGAAGTCGGCCTCGCCGCCGTGGGTGATCCACGCCTTGGTGCCGGTGAGCACGTAGGCGGCGTCGGACCCGGAGCCCTCCGGCACGGCGCGGGTGGACAGCGCGGCGGCGTCGGACCCGGCGTGCGGCTCGGACAGCGCGTAGGCGCCGAGCAGGGTGCCGCCGAGCATGTCCGCCAGCCACCGGTCACGCTGCTCGGGGGTGCCGAAGGTGGCCAGCGGGTAGCAGGACATCACGTGCACGGAGAGACCGACCGCCACCGACATCCAGACGCTGGCGATCTCCTCCAGGGCCTGCAGGTAGACCTCGTAGGGCTGGGCGCCGCCACCGTACTCCTCGGGGTAGGGCAGGGAGAGCAGCCCGGACTTCCCGAGCAGGCGGAAGATCTCGCGGGGGAAACGGGAGTTGGCCTCGTAGTCGTCCACCAGAGGGGCGAGTTCGTCCCGGCAGATCTCGCGGACCAAGGAGATCAGGTCCTCGGCCTCGGTGGTGGGCAGCAGCCGCTCGGCGGGCATGGGTGGCTCCTAGAACGGTGCGATCGGTCAGGTGGTGGATGTACCTAGAGCTGTACTGTGGGACGTACTCCAGTACTGTTTCAAGGTGACTGGTGTCACAACCGCGTTGTCGGGGTCGCCTGTGGCACGCTCGACTGTCGATGGTGACCACGGACAACGCCCGCCACGTCGAGCGTCGCCTCCTCCTCGGCCGGAACGGTGCGCGACGTCGGGCGCCCACGCCCCGCCAGACCGAACTGCTGGACCGGTTGGTGGACCTGTTCCTCGCCGAGGGATTCGCGCACCTGACCCTGGACGACCTGGCCGCCCGGCTGCGTTGTTCCAAGTCGACGCTCTACACGCTGGCTCCCAGCAAGGAGCAGCTCGCGGTGCGGGTGGTCTCGCACTACTTCAAGACCGCGGCGGCGCACATCGAGCGCAGGGTCCAGGGCCTGCCGGACCCCCGGGAACGGGTCGGGGTCTACCTGGCCGCCGCCGCCGAGGCGATGCGCGGCGCCTCCCGGGACTTCATCGCGGACATCGCCGCCTTCCCTCCGGCCCGTGCGGTGTACGAGCAGAACGCCCGCATCGCCGCCGAACGCATCCGCTCCTTCGTCCGGGAGGGCGTGGACCAGGGCGTGTTCCGTGACGTGCACGCCGCCCTGGTCGCGGAGATGGTCGGCCTGACCATCGAGGGCATCCAGAGCGGGGTGATCACCGAACGCACCGGTCTGTCCGAGGCCGAGGCGTTCTCCGCGCTGTCCGAGTTCCTGCTGGGCGGCCTGGTCCACCGCGGGTAGGCGGGTAGGTTGATGCCCCGGGCCGGGCGGTCCACCCCGGCCGCCCGGACGTGACCCGTGCTCCGGTGCGGGACCGGGGCGGGCGTTCTTCACGGACACGGCAGGAGGGGCGTGTGATCGTCGTCGGTGGAGAGGCGCTGGTCGACCTGGTGCCCACGCCCGGCAGCGCGGCCGGGGAACTCGGCACCCTGGCGCCGCGCCTGGGTGGCGGACCGTTCAACGTCGCGGTGGCACTGGGCCGGCTCGGCGTCCCGGTCCGGTTCCTGTCCCGGGTCTCCACCGACCACTTCGGCGAGGCGCTGCTGCGGCGGCTGCGGCTGTCGGGGGTCGACACGGCGCTGGTGCAGCGCGGGGACGAACCCACCACCCTGGCCGTGGTCGGGCTGGCCGCGGACGGGTCGGCCCGCTACACCTTCCACGTCGCGGGCACCGCGGACCGCCTGGTCACCGACCCCGGGCCGTTGCCGGGAGAGGTGCGGGCGGTGTCCCTGGGCACGCTGTCCCTGGTGCTGGAACCGGGAGCCACCGTGTACGAGACGGTGCTGCGTCGGGAGGCCGCCGCCGGTCGGCTGATCGCCCTGGACCCCAACGTGCGGCCGGCCCTGGTCGCCGATCCCGCGGCCTACCGGGCGCGGTTCGCCTCCTGGCTGCCCGATGTCGGCCTGCTCAAGCTCTCCGCGGAGGACGCGGCCTGGCTGACCGGTGACTCGGACGTCGACGTGCTGGACGCCGCCCGCGAGTGGCGGGAGAAGGGCCCGGCCGCGGTGGTGCTGACCCGCGGCGCGGAGGGCCTGGCCGTGCTGACCGGGACCGGCGAGCTGGTCGAGGTACCGGCGGTGCGGGTGCCGGTGGTGGACACCATCGGGGCGGGGGACACCATCCAGGCGGCGCTGCTGGCCTGGCTGTACCGCGCCGGCGCGCTGTCCTCGGCGGCGGTGCGGGAGCTGGATGCCCGGGCCTGGGGGTCGGCACTGCGTTTCGCGGCGGCGGCCGCGGCGCGGACCTGCGCTCGGGCCGGGGCGGAGCCGCCCTTCGCCTCCGAGCTGGACGAGGCGGCGCGGCGTGAGTGGGGTGCGCGCGGATAGGGCGTCCGGCGCGGTGTCGTGTCGGACGGGGGCGGGTAACCGCGGAGTGGGTGGTGAACTCGAAGGGAGCCATTGCCGGCGCCACTCGCAATTGATGTGTTGTTTGTTCGTGTCCGGTATGGCCTCAGGTAAGAAGTGATAGCGGACGGTGTTAATCAGTAACTGCTGGTGACCAGAGTTTTTTCTTCGGGTGTGGCGCGCGACTCATTGTGCCGCCCGTCTCACCAGGTGGTAGCAGGGGACTGTGCGGCCGGTTTACCTACCGCATCGGTCCGTTCGGCGGTACCGCGAGAACGGCGTGTTCGATCATCGGAGCGGTTGCTCGTGGTGTACGGACCGACGGTCTGTGGGGTGGAAGTTGTGATACAGCTCCCACCTTCCCCTCCGAGGTAACACGGTTGCTGCGCGAATGCCATTCCGCCTACTAGCGTGACAAGTGATAGGACCCCAACGGGGCGGTGCTAGCGGTGCGGTCACCCCGACCCGCGAGAGTGCGCGAGGCCTGCCTGGCAGGCCCGGACCCAGGTACGGCCTGCCCGGGGCAGGCCGGATCACGGTCCGGGCGCGCGGTCCGGGGCGAGCCGACGGGCTCGGTGCCCGAGTAGCCAGGAGCCGAGTCCACCGGTGCCGTCCCGACCGAGCGTGAGAGGGACCCGAATGCCCGACGCGACGAATGTTGCCCGTACCGTCGCGCTGCGCCTCGACAGCGGCGAGCACGAGATGACCGTGGTGCCCGCCACCGAGGGCGCGCCCGGTATCGATCTTGGCAAGCTGCTGGCGAAGACCGGAATGGTGACGCTGGATCCCGGCTTCGTCAACACCGCGTCCTGCTCCTCGGCGATCACCTACATCGACGGCGACGCCGGCATCCTGCGCTACCGCGGTTACCCGATCGAGCAGCTGGCCGAGCAGTCGACCTTCGTGGAGGTCAGCTACCTGCTCATCCACGGGGAGCTGCCGACCAGGGAGCAGCTGGACGACTTCACCGAGAAGATCCGCCGGCACACGCTGCTGCACGAGGATCTGAAACGATTCTTTGATGGATTCCCCAGGGACGCGCACCCGATGCCGGTGCTGTCCTCGGCGGTGTCGGCGCTGTCGACCTTCTACCAGGACAGCCTGAACCCGTTCGACGAGCACCAGGTCGAGATCTCCACGATCCGCCTGCTGGCCAAGCTGCCGACCATCGCGGCCTACGCCTACAAGAAGTCGGTGGGCCAGCCGTTCCTGTACCCGGACAACTCCCTGGGGCTGGTCGAGAACTTCCTGCGGATGACGTTCGGCCTGCCGGCCGAGCCCTACGAGGTCGACCCGGTCGTCGCCCGGGCTCTGGACCAGCTGTTCATCTTGCACGCCGACCACGAGCAGAACTGCTCCACCTCGACGGTCCGTCTGGTCGGCTCGTCCCAGGCCAACCTGTTCGCCAGCATCTCCGCCGGCATCAACGCCCTGTTCGGCCCGCTGCACGGTGGTGCCAACCAGTCGGTGCTGGAGATGCTGGAGGGCATCCGCGCCGAGGGTGGTGACGTCGCCGCCTTCGTCCGGAAGGTGAAGAACAAGGAGTCCGGCGTCCGCCTGATGGGCTTCGGGCACCGCGTCTACAAGAACTACGACCCGCGTGCCGCGATCATCAAGCGGACCGCGGACGAGGTGCTCGGCAAGCTCGGCGGTGACGACGAGCTGCTGGACATCGCCAAGAAGCTGGAGGAGACGGCGCTCGCCGACGACTACTTCGTCGAGCGCAAGCTCTACCCGAACGTCGACTTCTACACCGGCCTGATCTACCGCGCGATGGGCTTCCCGACCCGGATGTTCACCGTGCTGTTCGCCCTGGGCCGGCTGCCGGGCTGGATCGCCCACTGGCGGGAGATGATGAAGGACCCGGCCACCAAGATCGGCCGTCCGCGCCAGGTGTACGTGGGACCGACGGCCCGTGACTACAAGCCGATCGAGCAGCGGTGAGCTGAACGCTCGCCCCGAACAGGTGACCGCCCCGTGCGGACGGCCGAAGAGCCGTCCGCACGGGGCGGTGTCCTGTGCAGGGGTCTTTCTGGTCCGTGACGTCCGTCGTGGTGCCCGGTACCGCGACCGTCAGCGCGGCTCGCGGTGGGGCAGCAGCAGCGACAGCGCCACCACCACGTGCCCGGCCCAGTAGATCAGCAGCAGCGGGGCCTCCGGGTTGACCAGTGCGGTGACCACGATGCCGTAGAGGGCGGTCAGGCCGAAGATCAGCAACCAGACGAGCCGGGCCCGGCTCATCAGACGCAGGCTCACGCGCCGGCTGCGGGGAAGCCCCAGCACCGGCACCACGAGCAGGTGGAGCAGCGGCAGCAGGGGCCCGAGGACGACCAACGGCGCCCACACCGGCGGATAGGCGTCCATGTGCCCCATGGCCACCAGCAGGTCGACGGCCTTGCTCGGGGAGACCTGGACCTGCGAGGAACCGTCCTCCAACGGCACGATGACCACCAGGTAGGTGAGTACCGCGCTGAGCAGTGCACCGAGCAGGCCGAACGGGACACCCAGTGGGGACCAGGTGAGGGCGTAGCGCCACCGGACCTCGGATTCGTCGGTGGTCTCCGACACGGGTCCGTCCCCCGCTGGGCCGCTGTTCCCGGTGCCGTTCCGCCCGGCGGTGAGTGGAGCCCCCGGGCCCGGGGCGTTCTCCAGGTACACCGGACGGTCCTCCGGCACGGCCGGGAACAACCGCACGGGCACGCCGGGCCGCGGCTCCACGTCCTGCGGTAACTCCGCCGCGGCTCTGGCGGGCTGGGACGAGGTGTTCTCGTCCCCAGCCTGCTCGCTCGGCGCGACCGATCGTTCGGGTCGCGGCCGGTCCATGGTCGTTCCTCCCTTGGCTTCGGTGATGTCTCGCCCCACCGTCGTGCTCGGCGCCGGGACGGAGCCTCACCCGACGGGGTGGCGCGGGCTCCGTCCGGCGGCCGTGGAGTCGTGAGGTCGGCCGTGGCTCCTTCCCCGCAGGAACCACGGGGGAGGAGCCACGACCTCAGGGCCGATGGCTCACTCGCCGCGCAGTGCCTCCCGCAGCGACAGCCGGGCGCCGGTGCGCAACACGGCATTGGCGTAGATCCGCCCGCCCAACCACACCAATCCGGCGAGCGCAGCGACCGTGAGCGCGACGGACAGTGCGATCTGCCAGACGGGCGCCACACCGAGCGCGGTACGGGCGGGCATCAGCATAGGGCTGAACGGCGGGATCAGGGACAGCACCTCCGCGGTGCGGTCCTCCGGGTTCTGCCCGAGCAGGGTGACGCCCAGCACGAACGGGATGACGAGCAGCAGGATCACCGGCTGCACCACGCTCTGCACCTCCTCCTGGCGGGACACCAGGGAGCTGGCGGCGGCGAGCATCGTGGCGAAGGTGAAGAAGCCCAGCAGGTACCAGCCCACCGCGGACACCAGGGTGCCCACCGCGGCACCGGGGATGGTGAGCATGTCGGTGGCCAGGGCACCGGCCAGACCCACTCCGCCGACGACCACGAGCTGGATCAGGCCGACGATGCCGATGCCCACGACTTTGCCCAGCAGCAGCTGCCACGGGCGGACGGTGGACAGCAGCAGCTCGACCACCCGGCTGGCCTTCTCCTCCACGACGCCCTGGGCGACCATCATCCCGAACAGGACCAGCGACAGGTAGAGCACGAAGCTGAACGCGAAGGCCAGCACCAGGCGCTGCGGACGCTCCGGGTCGGGGGTCTCCAGGGCGGTCACCTGGACACCGGCCTCGGCGACCGCGCGCTGCACCTCCAGCGGGTCCAGCCCGGCCTGGGCGAGGCTGGCGTCCAGCACCTGTTGCCGGGTGATGCCGTCCAGCACCACCTGGAGCTTGCTGTTCAGCTCGTGCTTCACCAGCACCCGCAGGTCACCCGGGGCCCCGCTGATCAGGGCGTCCAGGTCTCCGTCGCGCAGCTGCTGCTCGGCCTCCGCGGTGTCGGAGACCTCGCGGATCTCGACATGCTCGCCCAGGGCCTCGATGCCGGAGCGCAGCGGCTCGGCGATCGCGGTGGCCTGACCGTTGAGCGCAACCGTGCTGGTCGAGGCGTTCTGCCCGATGACGTACATCAGGCCGATGTAGGCGGCGATGCCGACCAGCATGCCGAGCGTGCCCAGGATGAACGCCCGGGAACGGACCCGGGTGACGATCTCGCGGCGGGCCACCAGCCACACCGCGCGGGTCGGGGTCAGCGGGACGTGGCTCATGCGGCCTCCTTCGGGTGCGAGGTGCCGTCGGTGACGACGTTGCGGAACAGTTCGGTCAGGCTCGGGCGGTGCGGGGCGAACTCGCGCACCCGTCCGGCGGCCAGGGCGGCGCGCAGCACCGCCTGGTCGTCGGCGCCGTCCAGCAGCTCCAGGACGATGCCGGAGTCACCCTCCTCCACCACCTGGACCCCGGGCAGGGCACGGGCCCAGGAGCCGTCGGCGCCCTCGACCCGCACCCGCAGCAGCGTGCGGTCGCTGGAGCGCAGCTCGTCGATGGTCCCGCAGGCCACCATCCGGCCACCGCGGACGATCCCGACCCGGTGGCAGAGCCGCTCCACCAGGTCGAGCTGGTGGCTGGAGAACAGCACCGGCACGCCCTGCGCGCACTTCTCCCGCAGCACCTGGCTCATCACGTCGACCGCCACCGGGTCCAGTCCGGAGAACGGCTCGTCGAGCACCAGGACCTCCGGGTCGTGCACCAGGGCGGCGGCGAGCTGGACCCGCTGCTGGTTGCCGAGGCTGAGCTTCTGCACCTCCTCGTTGCGTCGCGCACCCAGGCCGAGCCGCTCGATCCACTCGGCGGCGGCGCGCCGGGCGTCCCGGGCGGAGCGGCCGTGCAGCTCGGCCAGGTAGGTGAGCTGTTCGGCCACGCGCATCTTCGGGTACAGGCCCCGCTCCTCGGGCATGTAGCCGATCCGTCTCCGGACGTCGTGGTCCACCGGGGCGCCGTTCCACCGCACCTGCCCGCTGTCGGCGACGAGCAGGCCGAGCGCGATGCGCATGGTGGTGGTCTTCCCGGCCCCGTTGCTGCCGACGAACCCGAAGATCTCGCCGGCACGGACGTCGAACGTCATGTCCTCCAGGGCCACGACTTGGCCGTAACGCTTGGAGATGCGATCGATCTCCAACCGTGCATCGGGCACGGTCATCTCCTTCCGGTCGTGTCGGACGCTTCGGTGTCGAGCGCGGCCGGGGGTTGTGGTGCTGCGACGCAGGCGCGGGAACCGGTTCCGGTGGTGCGCTCGGGTGAGGTCAGGAAGGTGTGGGGGCCGGGCGGAGTGTCCGCCGGGCCAACCCGTCAGGTACAACGGCGGGAACGTCGACCAAGATCCCGGGGACCGTCCCGTCGGGGAGGTCGCTGCAGGTGCGACGGGTGTGGGGGCCGGCTCGGATGGGTCCGGATCCGCTCCGGTGTGCTCGGCGACGCCGTGGGTGGTGCGGCGGAGCGGGACGAGGACGATCGTTCGG